>NZ_JBWKEE010000030.1:0-95938 GCF_056435605.1 Streptomyces sp. NPDC043896 | reverse complement strand
GTGTAGGGAGCCGTTTTCCTCCCGGGACCCCAGCAGCCCGACCCCACCCTTCCCACGCAGACCCCCCCCCCCCCTCCTCCCCCACCCCCCCCCCCCCCACCCCCCCACCCCCCCCCCCCCCCCCCTCCCCCCCCCCCCCTCCCCCCCCCCCCCCCCCCGCCCGTTCACGTGTGCCGGGGGCCGGACGGCCGCCGGGGTTCAGAGTCCGTTGACGCGGGCCATCCGGCCGACGACCAGGGGGGTGAAGTCGGCGGTGACCACGCGTCCGTTCCTGCGGCCGGCCCGCGAGTTCTGCCGCCGTACCTGGGCCATCAGCCGTCGGCTGCGCAGGGCCATCTCCAGCTCGAAGCGGGTGCGGGGGTCGCGCAGTCCCGGCCCGAAGAGCTTCTCCAGCTGCCGCATCCGGTAGCGCACCGTCTGCGGGTGCACGCTGAGGGCCTTGGCCGCCTCCGGGGCGCCGCCGCCCTCCAGCCAGGCGAGCAGGGTGACCTCCAGGCGTTCGCTCTGGCGCGGGGTCAGGTCGGCGAGCGGCCGGAGCCAGCGGGCGGCCAGGGCGTGGGCGAGGGGTTCGTCCTGGAGCAGGAGCAGGGTCGAGAGGTGGTCGTCGACGAAGACGGCCCGGGCTTCCAGGCCGCCGCGGTTCGGGGTCAGGGTGAGCAGCCGCAGCGCCCAGCGCAGCGAGGAGGCGGTGTCGCGCAGCGGGACGGCGTGGCCGACGGCCGCGAACCTGCCCCGCAGCGGGGGTTCGAGGGCGGCGCGGGCGTCGGGGTCGGGGCTGGGGAGCAGCAGGCAGGGCCGGCCCGCGAACATGCCGGCGAGGGCGTCGTCGAGTACGGCGGCCACTTGCTGGGTCTCGCCGGGGGTGGCCAGCGCGATGGCCCGGACGGCGGGCGGGAGGGGCCAGTGGGCGGCCTCGGCGAGTTCGGTGAGGGAGCCCTCGGCCGCGGTGCGGTCGTCGGTGAGGGCCCGGAACAGCTCCTGACGGGCCCGGTCGGGCGGCGAGGCCGGCTCGTGCGCGGCCTCGCGCACGTGCTCGCGCGCGGTGTCCCGTACGTGGTCGTGCGCTGAGCTGCGTACGTGGTCGTGCTCGGGGTTGCGTGCGTGCTCGCGGGCGGTGTCCCGTCCGTGCTCGCGCGCGGCGTCGCGCACGTGGTCCCGTCCGTGCTCGCGCGCCGGTTCTCGTGCGGCGGCCCGGTGGTCGTCGAGGCGGCCGTCGTGGCGGTCCTCGTCGGCGCCGGGCGCGGGACGGACCGGGGCCCCGGGGGAGGTGCCGGCCGCGGTCGCCACGGGTCCGGCCAGGGGGTCCGCGCAGCGGTCGTCCGGGTCGGGGGCGTCGCGGTAGCCGAGGGCGGAAAGAAGGGCTTCCTCCACCCTCAGCCTGAGCAGATCGTCATCGATGGCATCGTTGTCATCGACAAGGGCGGAAAATTCCGGAATTCCATGCAGAAGCTCCTCCACTATCTCCGCGGCCAGCGCGGGGAGTTCCCTGCGCAGGACGCGGGTCCACTCTCCGCGCGGGCGGGACCAGATGCGGTTCAGAAGTTCGCACATCGTTTCCTCGTTCGTGCCGGGATGAGGCCTGTCCGGTGCAGGGGTGACGGGCCCGCCGGGTTGTCTGCCTCGCCAACAACCCTTTCTGTCAAGAGAGTTGCAGCCCCCACGCCCCCTTCTGGAGGGTTCCGGCCACTTTTGGCCCCGCGGGTTTGCCTTGTTTTTGCCCTCGGGAACGCATGGATGGCAGGCGACGCGGTGGCCTGTCACGACCTCCACTGGAGGGGAATCTTCCGGGGTTGTTCGATGCGCCGTAGACGCGGTGCGAGAAATTATCACGTTTCGATAAATCCTGTGGAGATGCTGCGTAGCTCCACGATGCTGCTGCACTCCGGCCCCCGAGCCCTTCGGCCGGCGCGGGAATTCCACTTCGCCGCCGGCCGTCACCGTCCCCCAACCCCCGGGTGCCGAGCGCCAGGTGGACCGCTCGGAGCCCGGGTGCTCAGGAGAACTGCATGCCCCTCCCCCAGCCGCACATACCCCGCTCCCACAGGGCGCGCCGCAGGAGCCGCCACGCGGCGGAGGCCGCCTCGGCGCCGGCCGCCGGGCGGCGGGCCGTCCGGCGGCCCTCCCTGCTGCCCGCCGCCGGACGGCTGCGCGCCAGCGCGCTGTGCGCCGTCGGCGCCGCCCTCGTCTCGCTCCTCGTGGCGGCCCGCGCGGGCGCCCTGACCCGCCTGTGGGAGTTCCTCGACTACGGGTCGGGCGTCCTCTCGCTCGTCTGCCTGACCAGCACCGTCCTGTGGGGACTGGTGGCCACCGACCGGGTGTTGCTCGGGTCGGGCCACCGGCTGCTGGCCCAGGGGGTGCACCGGGGCCTCGCCGTGGGCGGCCTGGGCTTCCTGGCCCTGCACGTCTGGGTCAAGGTGGCCGGGAGCCAGGCGGACGCCGCCGCGGCCGTGGTGCCGTTCGCGGACTCCCGCCGGCCCTTCGTCATCGGCCTGGGCACCCTGGCCGGATATCTCTTCGTGGCCGTGGCGGCCTCCGGCGCCCTGCGTAGTGTGTTCGCCACCAAAAGCCGCTCCCTGTGGTGGCGGGCCCTGCACATCGGCGCGTACCCGGCGTGGGGCGCGTCCCTGCTGCACGGGCTGAAGGCCGGCCGCGCCGCCGACACCTGGGTGACGGCCGCGTACGGGCTGTGCCTGGCCGGGGTCATCGGCCTGCTCGTGTTCCGGCTCCGGGCGCGCGGGCTCGGAGCCGCCTGGCAGCCGTCCGCGCCGCAGAACAGCGGCGCGGACACCCCCGCCCAGCCTTCGCGCGTCCGCCCGTTCTTCATCCAGGACCTGCCGCTGGCGGACCTGTTGGTGCGGCCGCGTTCCGGCAAGGGCGGGGCCGCCGCGCCGCCGAGGCCCGAGCGCGCGCCCTACGCGGCCGCCGCCGCGAGCCCGGGCACCGCCCGGCGCTCCGGGCGACTCCGGGACGGGGAGCGGTGGTCGTGAGCGGTACGGCACGCCCCGGCCTCGGCTGCGTGGGCACCCCCCGACTGCTGGCCGGGCTCGACCGGGACCCGCGGCTCGACCGCGAGGCGCACCTGGCGGCGCACGGCCCGCTGCCCCGCTACGGTCCGGACGAACTCGTCGGCCTGGCCGCCGACATCGAC
The DNA here is from genome assembly GCF_056435605.1 of Streptomyces sp. NPDC043896. NCBI lineage: Bacteria > Bacillati > Actinomycetota > Actinomycetes > Kitasatosporales > Streptomycetaceae > Streptomyces > Streptomyces sp. NPDC043896. Next base: position 92,790 of record NZ_JBWKEE010000030.1, on the reverse strand, counting down.
CTGCGGGGCCGCGGCGGGGCGGGCTTCCCCTTCGCCCGGAAGCTGCGCGCCGTCATCGGCTCCGCGCAGGAGCGGGAGGGGCCGACGGCCGTCGTGGTCAACGGCAGTGAGGGGGAGCCCAGTTGCCTCAAGGACAAGGCCCTGCTGCTGCACGCCCCGCACCTGGTGCTCGACGGAGCCCTGCTGGCCGCCGGCGCGGTCGCGGCGGAGGAGGTGGTGGTCGCCGTCACCCGGGCGGACGTGGAGCGTTCGGTGCGGGACGCCGTCGCCGAGCGGGGGCCGGGCGGCCGCCGGGTCCGGGTGGCGCGGCTGCCCGAGCGGTTCGTGACCGGCGAGGGGACCGCCATGGTGGGCGGGCTCAACGGCGGGGCGGCGCTGCCGTCGGGGCGGCGGGTGCGGACCAGCGAACGGGGGCTGGGCGGGGTGCCGACCCTGCTGTCGAACACCGAGACGTACGCGCAGCTCGCCGTCGCCGCCCGGATGGGCGCCCCCGGCTACCGTGCGGCCGGCCTGCCCTCCGAGCCGGGCACCGTGCTGCTGACCGTCGCCGGCCATACGGTGGTGGAGACGCCGACGGGTACCTCGCTGGCGTACATCCTCGACCTGTGCGGCACCCGTACCGGCCAGGGCGTCCTGGTCGGCGGCTACCACGGCCGGTGGCTGGAGCCCGGGGCCGCCCGCTCGGCGGACGTGTCCCGGGGCTCGCTCTCCGCCTTCGGCGCGGTGCTGGGGGCGGGGGCGGTGCTGCCGCTGCCCGAGGACACCTGCCCGGCGGGCGAGGTCGCGCGGGTGGCGCGGTGGATGGCGAAGGAGTCCGCCGGGCAGTGCGGGCCCTGCGTACGGGGCCTGCCCGCGCTGGCCGACGTACTGGAGGACGCCGTCCGGGGCGGGGGCCGGGGCGCCCTCGACGCGGTGGAGGCGCGGCTGAGGGCCGTCCGGGGCCGCGGCGCGTGCAGCCACCCCGACGGCACCTCGCACTTCGTGGCCTCCGCGCTCGCCGCGTTCCCCGACGAGTTCCGCGACCACGCCCTCGGCAGCGGCTGCGGGCGGCGCGTCGTGGGGGCGCTGCCGCTGCCGCGGGACGAGAGTCCGCCGGAGCGGCTGGTGGTGGACTGGACCCTGTGCAAGGGGCACGGGCTGTGCGTGGACATCCTCCCCGATGTCGTCCGGCTGGACGCGGACGGCTTCCCGGCGGAGGCCTCGATGCCCGTGCCGGGCCGGCTGCGGCCCAAGGCGCTGCGGGCGGTGCGGCGCTGCCCTGCCCTGGCGCTGCGCATCCAGGAATGAGCGGGCGCACGTGCGGGGAGCGCCCGGGAGTTCATTCTTGGCGCGATCTGACAAATTCCCGTGGATATCGGCTCCGGCCACCGGTCTCCCCGTATCAATGAACTCAGGCAAGAGCACCACGGGACCCCGTTCCAAGGAGAGATCGTGAAGACAATGCGCCGGGAAATCCTCGCCGGTTCGGCGGTCGCGGTACTGCTGCTGACGGCCGGCTGCGGAATGGGCGACAAACCCGCCTCGAAGGCGAATGCGGTACAGCCCGCTGGATCCGGGAATCAGCTCGGCGCATACGGCTCCGACGGCGGTGCGGGATACGGGGCGGGATCCGGATCGGGATACGGCGAAGGATCCGGTGCCGCTCCGGCGGGCGGCGCCGGGACCGGCCCGGCCGGCAGGCTCCAGGTGCGGGAGCTGGCGAACGTGGGCTCCGGGGTCACCGACGGCGAGGGGTTCACGCTCTACCGGTTCGACAAGGACACCGCCAAGCCCCCGAAGTCCAACTGCGAGGGAGACTGCGCCAAGGCCTGGCCGGTGGTCCCGGCGGACGAGGCCTCGGCGGGGGCCGGCGTCGACGCGGCCGCGCTCGGCTCGGTGACCCGGGCCGACGGCACGAAACAGCTGACGGTCGGGGGCTGGCCGGTGTACCGCTACGCCAAGGACACCAAGGCGGGCGACGCCCTCGGCGAGGGGGTCGGCGGCACCTGGCACGTCCTGGGTCCCGACGGGAAGGCGGCCGGCGCCGCCAAGGCCCCCGGAATGGCGGGACACGGAATGGGAATGGCGAAGGAAGGGGGAGCAGAAAAGGGCGGAACGGAAAAGGGCGGAACAGAGAAGGGCAGCGGAGCGGAAAAGGCGGCCGGGGTCGCCCTTTCGGTGCGGCAGGACGACCGGCTCGGCAATATCGTGCAGAACGCGGAGGGCTGGACCCTGTACCGGTTCGACAAGGACAGCGCCTGGCCGATGAAGGTCGGCTGCGTGGATTCCTGCACGGACAGCTGGAAGCCGGCCGAGCCCGTCGACAGGACGCAGGTGTCCGGAATCGACCCGAAACTCGTCGGGACGGTGAAGCGGCCCGACGGAACGGAGCAATTGACGATCGACTGCTGGCCGGTCTACACGTTCACCGGCGACAAGGCGCCCGGTGAGGTCAACGGGCAGGGCAAGCAGGGCCTGTGGTGGGCCGTCACCGACAAGGGGAAGAAGGCGCAGGCGGCCGGCTGAGCCGGCCGGAACACCCCTCATGCCGTGGTGCCCGGCCCCCCTCCCTCCCCGCCGGGCACCACACCCCTCCCTCTCCTCCCCCTCCCAGCAGCCAGCGAGGTCACCATGCCCCCCTCCCACCGCCGGATCCGCCGCCCCCTCGCGGCCGGTGCCGCGCTGTGCGGCGCGCTGCTGGCCGGCGGCTGCGCCGGAGCCCCGCCCGCGCCCGGCGGTACGGCGGCCCACGCGGCTCACGCGGGAAGCCCGGCCGGCCCGGGGGACGCCGGCACCGCGGGAGCGCCCGGCGGGAAGACCGCGACCGTGGAGGAACTCGCCGCCGCCCTCGGCTGCCGGGCCGAGATCGGCACGCAGGCCGACGAGCTGCGCCAGGGGGCGTGCGGGACCGGGCCGAACGCCTACCGCATGACGACCTTCACCACCGAAAAGGGTCTGCGCGCCTGGCTGGCCGAGACCCGGGTGTACGGCGGGGTCTACCTCGTGGGGAACCGCTGGGCGGTCACCGCCCAGTCGGCGGACGCACTGGCCCCGCTGCGCGAACGCCTCGGCGGCACCCTGGAGTCCGGCACCGGACACACCGGCCACTGACCTCCCGGCCGGGGGGGGCGCGACCGTCGCGCCCCGCCGGGACCACAGGTGCAACGCCCGTGGCGCGTCGGCCAGTTGTCCGGAAATCAGCTCATTCGCGAGTTGCACGCACGGGGACGAGAGCCGCCCTGAGGGATGATTCGCCGCACCGCCCGTTTCCTCCAAGGTGTGCAGGGAATCGCCCCTCTCCGAAAGGAACGGCTCTTCGTGCGCATGAAACGCCTCGCGCCCCTGCTCGCCACCGCCGGACTCCTCGCGACCTCCGTGCCCCTGCTCGCCGCCACCCAGGCCGCCGCCGCCCCCGCTCCCGGGGACTACCAGCCGCGGCAGCCCTCCTGGCACCGGTGCGGCCCCGACCAGCCGGCCGCGTACGAGTGCGCGACCATCAAGGTGCCGCTCGACTACCAGCGGCCCCGCGGCGCCACCCTCGACCTCGCGATATCCAGGATCAAGAGCCCGAACCCCGCCAAACGGCACGGGATCATGCTCCTGAACCCCGGCGGGCCCGGCGGCCCGGGACTCGACCTGCCGCTGATGATGGACGAGGCCATGCCGAAGGAGGTCAGGGAGCGGTACGACCTGATCGGCTTCGACCCCCGGGGAGTCGGGGCCAGCAGCCCCGTCAGCTGCGGGCTGAACGAAACCGAGCAGAACTTCGAACGCGCCTACCACCCGGAGACCTTCGCCTCCGACGTGGCCTGGGCGCGTACCGTCGCGGACAAGTGCCGGGAGAAGGCCGGTGCGGTCCTCCCGCACATCACCACCCGCAACACCGCGCGCGACATGGACGCGATCCGCTCGGCCCTCGGCGAGCGGAAGATCTCGTACGTGGGCTACTCGTACGGCACCTACCTCGGCGCGGTCTACACGCAGCTGTTCCCGTCCCGGACCGACCGCTTCGTCCTGGACAGCGGGGTCGACCCGCAGCTGCTCTGGCGCGGGATGCTCCAGGCGTGGGCCACGGAGGCCGAACCGGCCTTCGCCCGCTGGGCGCGCTGGACGGCGGAGCGCGACGCCGAGTACCGGCTCGGGGCGACCGCGGAGGCGGTGTCGGCGTCGTTCTGGGGGCTGGTGGCCCGGGCCGACCGCGAACCGATCGAGTTCCAGGGGCTGAAGCTGACGGGCGATGACATCCGCACGGCACGCGCCCTGTTCTTCTACCCGCAGCAGGCCGCTCCCCTCGTCGCCGCGCTCAAGGCGGCCGCGGAGGGCACCCCGCAGCCCGCCGGACTGACCGTGCCGGACGTGAAGAGGGTGCTGCGCGGCTCCGAGCCGGCCTCGGACAACGGGACGGCCGTCTTCTGGTCGGTGCTGTGCGGGGACACCTCCTGGCCGCGCGATCCCGGGCAGTACGCGCGGGACGCGGCGCGCGACAAGGCCCGGTACCCGCTGTACGGGGACTTCGCGTCGAACATCAAGCCGTGCGCCTTCTGGCAGCGGCCCGCCGAGGCGGCCACCCCGATGAAGACCCGGGCGAACGTGCTGACCGTCCAGAACGAGTGGGACTCACAGACGCCGCTCGTGAGCGGGCAGGGCCTGCACCGGTCCCTGAAGGGCTCGCGGATGGTCCTCGCGGCGGGCGGCGAGGGCCACGGGGTGTACCTGGCCGACCCGAACTCGTGCGCCAACGCGCCGGTCAGCTCCTACCTGGTCACGGGCCGGCTGCCCGCCCGGGACGTGACCTGCCGGGCGGTTCCGGCACCGGCCCAGCGGCAGGAGGTCCTGCCGTCGCCGAAGCCGCTGCCGTTCCCGGCCGGGCCGAGGCGCTTCTGACGCCGCCGGGCCGGCCGGGTCGGTCCGGCCGGCCCGGTCAGCCCAGCAGGGCGTAGACCGTGGAGGCCTTCGCCGCCGGGTCCGCGGCGCCTTCCGGGGTCATGGTCGCGTCGGCGAAGGCCATGCGCTTGCCGAGCTTGGTGACGCGTACGTCGATCAGCACGTCGGTGCCGGTCACCGGGCGCTGGAAGCTCGTCGACTGCTGGACGGTGGTCATCGGACCGTACGCCCCGCGCGCCGCCGAGATCGCGATGACGGTGGCGGTGTCGGCGGCGGCCATCAGGGCCTGGCCCGAGAGGCCGCCGCCGTCGCGGGCCAGGGCGTCGGACCAGGGCAGCCGCAGCACGGCGTGCCGCTCGCCGGTCTCCTCGACGGTGAGGCCGAGGGCGAGCACCCAGGGGGCGAAGTTGTCGGAGAGGATCTTGTCCGCGTCTGCCGGTGTCAACGTCACCCGCCGATTGTGGCGGCCCGGAGCGAGCCGCCACAACTCCCTAGTGCTGTGGCCGGGAAGGTTTGCCGGGTCGCGGTGTCCGGTGCGGTGCATCGCAAGGCGGAGGGCCACGGCTCGTACTGGACGTACCTGCGTGGTCCGACAACGCCGCGAGGTGCCGTGCCGGGCGCCGCGACCCGGTGAGCCTTTCCGGTCACAGCACTAGAGGGAGGCCGCCAGTTCGGTTCCCTGGCGGATGGCGCGCTTGGCGTCGAGTTCGGCGGCCACGTCGGCGCCGCCGATCAGGTGCGCCTCGACGCCCTCGGCGCGCAGCGCCTCGTACAGGTCGCGGCGCGGCTCCTGGCCGGTGCACAGGACGACCGTGTCGGCGGGCACGAGCTGCGGTTCGCCGCCGACGGTGATGTGCAGGCCCTCGTCGTCGATGCGCTCGTAGGTGGCCCCGGCGACGGAGACGACCCCGCGGTGCTTGAGCTCGGCGCGGTGGATCCAGCCGGTGGTGGTGCCGAGGCCGGCGCCGACCTTGGTGGTCTTGCGCTGGAGCAGGGTCACCTGGCGGGGGGACGCGGGCCGCTCGGGGGCGGTGAGGCCGCCCGGGCCGGTGTAGGCGGTGTCGACGCCCCAGTGGCGGAAGTAGACCTCGGGGTCCTGGGCGGCGCCCTCACCGCTGTCGGTGAGGTACTCGGCGACGTCGAAGCCGATGCCGCCGGCGCCGACGACGGCCACGCGCCGTCCGACGGGCGCGGCGTCGCGCAGCACGTCGAGGTAGCTGACGACGTTGTCCCGGTCGACGCCCTCGATGGCGGGGGTGCGGGGGGTGACGCCGGTGGCGACGACGACCTCGTCGTAGCCGCGCAGGGCGTCCACGTCGGCGCGGGTGTCCAGGCGGACGTCGACGGCGCGGGCGGTGAGCTGGGTGCCGAAGTAGCGGATCGTCTCCTCGAACTCCTCCTTGCCGGGGATGCGGCGGGCCACGTCGAGCTGGCCGCCGATGTGGCCGGAGGCCTCGAAGAGGGTGACGGCGTGGCCGCGTTCGGCGGCGGTGACCGCGCAGGCGAGGCCGGCCGGGCCGGCGCCGACGACCGCGACGCGCTTCTTCGTGCGGGTGGGCGAGAGCACGAGCTCGGTCTCGTGGCAGGCGCGCGGGTTGACCAGGCAGCTGGTGATCTTGCCGCTGAAGGTGTGGTCGAGGCAGGCCTGGTTGCAGCCGATGCAGGTGTTGATGGTCTCGGAGCGCCCGGCGGCGGCCTTGGCGACGAAGTCGGCGTCGGCGAGGAAGGGGCGGGCGAGGGAGACCAGGTCCGCGCGGCCGTCGGCGAGGATCTCCTCGGCCTTCTCGGGGGTGTTGATGCGGTTGCTGGTGACGAGCGGCACGCTCACCGCGCCCATCAGCCGCTTGGTGACCCAGGTGTAGGCACCGCGCGGGACGGAGGTGGCGATCGTGGGGATGCGGGCCTCGTGCCAGCCGATGCCGGTGTTGATGATGGTGGCGCCGGCCGCCTCGATCTCCTTGGCGAGGTGCACGACCTCGTCGAGGGTGGAACCGCCGGGGACCAGGTCCAGCATGGAGAGCCGGTAGATCAGGATGAAGTCGTCGCCGACGGCGGCGCGGGTGCGCCGGACGATCTCCAGCGGGAAGCGCACGCGGTTCTCGTACGCGCCGCCCCAGCGGTCGGTGCGCCGGTTGGTGGCGGCGGCGATGAACTCGTTGATCAGGTAGCCCTCGGAGCCCATGATCTCGACGCCGTCGTAGCCGGCGAGCTTGGCGAGGCGGGCGGCGCGGACGAATTCCTCGATCGTGCCCTCGACCTCGGCGTCGGTGAGCTCGTTCGGGACGAAGGGGCTGATGGGGGCCTGGATCGCGCTGGGGGCGACGAGGTCCTTGTGGTAGGCGTAGCGGCCGAAGTGGAGGATCTGCATCGCGATCTTCCCGCCTTCGGCGTGCACCGCGTCGGTGATCACCCGGTGCTCGGCGGCCTCGTCCTCGGTGGTGAGGCGGGAGCCGCCCTCGAAGGGGCGTCCGGCGTCGTTGGGCGAGATGCCGCCGGTGACGATCAGGCCGGCGCCGCCGCGGGCGCGCTCGGCGTAGAAGGCGGCCAGGCGCTCGAAGCCGTGTGCGTGCTCTTCGAGGCCGGTGTGCATCGACCCCATGATCACGCGGTTCGCCAGGGTGGTGAAACCGAGGTCCAGGGGGCTCAGCAGGTTCGGGTACCGGCTCTGGGAACTCATGAGGGGCGCCTCCTCGCGCGGGGGGTGGTGAACCTGTTCTAGCGAGGCGCACCAGGTTTTGCAACTAAGTGCAAAACCCGGTCCCGCGCCCCCCGCCCCGGACTCCCGCAACCCCGGGCCCCGCCGCCCCGGCCTGTGGCACAGTTCACGTCCTCCGGGGGCCCGCCGTGCCCCTGCGGCCACGGGGCGGGGACGGCGGGCCGGGCTGCCGGGCCGGGCTCAGCCCCGCCTGGCCTGTGCCTCCCTCGCGGACGCCTCCACCCGGCCCCGGTGGTCCCGGTACCAGGCCTCGTCGCCGCCGGCCATGTTGTCGTTGCCCGCCCGCATCCCGGCCTTGCCGTCGATCAGCTCCCGGACGATGTCGGCGTGGCCCGCGTGCCGGTGCGTCTCGGCCGTCACGTGCAGCATGACCCGCTGGAGGCTCACGTCGCCGTTCTCGCCCCACCACGCGACGTGGCCCCGGGCGTCGAGCGGCAGCGCCCCGATCGTCGCGTCGGCGTGGGCGCGGGCGCGTTCGTAGAGGCCGAGCACGTCCTCGCGCGACTCGTCGGCGGTCGCCCACATGTCGGCGTCGGGCTCGGCGTCGTCGTCGTGCCAGGGGTAGGACTCGCCGTGCGGGCGGCCGAAGGTCGGGCCGAAGTACCCGAGCTCGACGCCGGCGAGGTGTTTGACGAGGCCGAGGAGGTTGGTGCCCGTCGGTGTCAGGGGGCGGCGGACGTCGTACTCGGACAGTCCCTCCACCTTCCAGAGCAGGGCCTCGCGGGCCGCGTCGAGGTAACGGTGCAGGTCGTCCTTGGGATCATCGGTCTTCATGCGGCCGAGTCTGGCACCAACGGCCCCCGGCGTCTTGCGGGTTACCCGCCGCCCGGGCGGGGGGAGGCGCCCGGACACCCCCTGGGGGCCGGGCGTCCCCCCGCCCCGCCGGGGCCGGCGGGCTCAGCCGCGGCGCAGGCGGACCGTGACGATCTGGAACGGGCGCAGCGTCAGGGCCACCGAGCCGTCCGGGGCCGGGGCGGCGACCGCCGAGCCGGCCAGCGGGCGCTCCAGGAGGTCGCTCTCCACCGCCCCGGCGACCGCGAAGCCGGGTGTCAGGACCGCCCTCGCACGGCCTCCGCGGGATTCGTAGAGCCGCACGACCACGTCCCCGCCTCGGTCCTCCGCCAGCTTGACCGCCTCCACCACCACCGCGTCGTTGTCGACGGCCAGCAGCGGGGCGACCGGCCCCGCGCCGCGCAGGAGGCGTTCGGGCAGGTTGAAGGCGTGCCCCTCGCGCACCGCGTCGCCGATGCCGGCGCCGGGCGCGAGGGAGTACCGCAGGGTGTGGCGGCCCTGGTCGGTCTCCGGGTCGGGGTAGCGGGGGGCGCGCAGCAGGGAGAGCCGGACGGTGGTGGTCTGGCCGCCGTCGTCGCGGACCTGCCGGGTGACGTCGTGGCCGTACGTGGAGTCGTTGAGCAGCGCCACGCCCCAGCCGGGTTCCCCGGCGTGGATCCAGCGATGGGCGCAGATCTCGAACTTGGCCGCCTCCCAGGAGGTGTTGGTGTGGGTGGCACGGTGGACGTGACCGAACTGGGTCTCGGAAGCGGTCCGTTCGGCCTTGACGTCGAGCGGGAAGGCGGCCTTGAGGAACTTCTCCGTCTCGTGCCAGTCCACGTCGGTGGTGATGTCCACGGTCTTGGCCCCGGCCCGCAGCGTGACCGCCTGGGTGACGGCGGACGAGCCGAAGGAGCGGGTGACGGTGACGGTGCAGGAGGCGCGTTCCCGCTCGGTGACCTCCAGGGAGTCGAGGGCGGTGAGGTCGGTGACCTTGTTGCGGTAGAAGGCGTCGATGTCCCAGGCGTCCCACATGTTCGGGAAGTCGGGATGGATCTGGAGCAGGTTCGCCGCGCCGCCCGGGGCGAGGGCCTCGCGGCTCCCCTCCAGGTCGTACGCGGAGACGATCAGGCCGCGCCCGTCGATCTCCACGAGCAGCCGCCCGTTGGCCAGGACGTGTCCGCCGCCGTGCCGTTCCTCCACCGTGACCGGCTGCTCGGCCGCCCGGGCGCGGCCCGCCCCGCCGGCCGGGACGCCGTGCCGCTCGTGGGGGGCGCAGTTGAAGACCAGTTCCTCCTCACCCGGGCCCGCGAGGGCGCTCTGGGCCGCCAGGGTGAGGGCGGTGAGCTCCTCGCGCACCGTCTCGTAGGTGGCGCGGGCCTCGCGGTGCACCCAGGCGATGGAGGAGCCGGGCAGGATGTCGTGGAACTGGTGCAGCAGGACGGTCTTCCAGATCCGCTCCAGCTCCTCGTACGGGTAGCCGAAGCCCGGGACGCGGACGGCGGCCGTCGCCGACCAGAGCTCGGCCTCGCGCAGCAGCGACTCGCTGCGCCGGTTGCCCTGCTTGGTGCGGGCCTGGGAGGTGTAGGTGCCGCGGTGGAGTTCGAGGTAGAGCTCGCCGGCCCAGACGGGCGCGTCCTCGTACTCGGCGCGGGCCTTCTCGAAGAAGGCGTCGGGCCGCTCGACCTCCACGCGCGGGGAGCCTTCGAGGTCCCGCTGCCGCCTGGCCCGGGCCAGCATCTCGCGGGTGGGGCCGCCCCCGCCGTCGCCCCAGCCGAAGGGGACGAGCGAGCGTGAACCCCGGCCTTTCTCGCGGTAGTTGCGGGCGGCGTGGGCCAGCTGGGCGCCGCCGAGGTCGCTGTTGTAGGTGTCGACGGGCGGGAAGTGCGTGAAGACGCGGGTGCCGTCGATGCCCTCCCACCAGAAGGTGTGGTGGGGGAACTCGTTGACCTGGGACCAGCAGATCTTCTGGGTCAGGAACCACTGGTTGCCGGCCAGCCGGACGATCTGGGGCAGCGCGGCGGTGTAGCCGAAGGAGTCGGGCAGCCAGACGTTCCTGGTCTCGATGCCGAACTCGTCCAGGAAGAACTTCTTGCCGTAGAGGAACTGGCGGGCCATGGCCTCGCCGCCGACCATGTTGGTGTCGGACTCCACCCACATGCCGCCGACCGGCACGAACTGCCCGTCCGCGATCTTCTTCTTGACCCGTTCGAAGAGTTCCGGCCGGTGGGTCTTGATCCAGTCGAGCTGCTGGGCCTGCGACATGGCGAAGACGAACTCGGGGTGCTCGTCCATGAGGGCGACCATGTTGGAGGTGGTGCGCGCCACCTTGCGGACGGTCTCGCGCAGCGGCCACAGCCAGGCCGAGTCGATGTGGGAGTGGCCGACGGCGCTGATCCGGTGCGCGGAGGCGTGCGCCGGCGAGGCCAGCACCCCGGTGAGGCGGGCGCGGGCGGCGGCGGCCGTACCGGCCACGTCGCCGAGGTCGACCTCGTCGAGGGCGGAGTCGACGGCGCGCAGGATCGCGTAGCGCCGCGCGTCGTCCTCGCCGAGCTGGGTCATCAGGTCGTACAGCACCTCCAGGTCCTGTACGAGCTCCCAGACCTCGGGCTCGAAGACGGTGAGGTCCATCCGGGCGATCCGGTAGAGCGGCCGGTCCCCGCTGGTGAGCCGGTCGCCCTCGCGGGTGGGGGCGTGCTCGACGAGGACCGGGTTGGAGGCCGCCTCGACGTACCACTCGACGCGTTCGCCGCCCGCCGCGGAGTCGGCGACGCGCACCCAGTCGTTGTACGGGTTGAGGGCCTTGACCTCGCTGCCGTCGGCCCGGTGGACCAGTCCCTCGCACTGGAAGCCGGGCATCATCCGGTCGAAGCCGAGGTCGAGCACGGCCTCGACGGTGCGGCCCGCCCAGTCGGCGGGTACGGCGCCGGTGACCTTGAACCAGGTGGTGCCCCAGGCCGGGCCCCAGGCGTCGCCCGCCGCGCACGGCCCGTACGGGGCGGCCAGCGCCTCGGCGACCGGGACCGGTTCGCCGGGGGCCTCCCAGCGCTCGACGGTGAGGGGGACGGGGCGGGAGTGGACGGCGGGCCGGATGCGCTCCCTGAGGACCCGGCGGAGGCGGTGTTCGGTGATGCTGCGGTCGTCGTGCATGACGGCGGCTCCAGGAGGTCGTACGGCGGCGTGGGCGGCGGACGGTCGGGGTCAGGTCTTGACGGCCCCCTCGCCCACTCCCTTGAAGAAGAAACGCTGGAGGGCGAGGAAGAGCAGCATCATCGGGACGAGCGCGGCCATCGCGCCGGCCGCGACGATCCGCTGGTCGCTGGTCGTGGTGGCGCCGGCCAGGGTCTTCAGGCCGAGCTGGAGGGTGTAGTGCTCGCTGTCGGTGAGGACGAGCAGGGGCCAGAGGAAGTCGTCCCAGGCGCCCATGAAGCTGGTGATGCAGACGACGGCGAGGGCGCCCCGGGCACCCGGGAGGAAGACCCGGGTGAAGCGGGTCCACTCCCCCGCGCCGTCGAGCACGGCGGCCTCCTCGATCTCCTTGGGGACGGCGAGGAAGGCCGCCCGCATGATCATGATGTTGAGGACGGAGACCGCGCCGGGCAGCCACACCCCGACGAGGGTGTCGACCAGGCCCATTCCGCGGACCGTGAGGAACATCGAGATCATCACGGACTCGAAGGGGAACATCAGGGTCGCCACCAGGACGGTGAAGACGGTCTTGCGCCCCTTCCAGGAGGCCCGGGACAGCGCGTAGCCGCCCATCGCGGCGAACAGCGTGTTGGAGGCGACCGCGAGCAGCGCCACCACGAGGGTGTTGCCGACGTACTGGGCGAGGGGGAAGGACTCGGCGACCCGGAGGTAGTTCTCCAGGGTGGGCCGCGAGGGCAGCAGCCCGTCGTAGACGTTCTCGGTGCGGCCGCGGACCGAGGTGAGGAACTGCCAGACGATCGGCCCGAGCATCAGCACGAGCGTCAGCAGGAGCACGGCGTACCGGGCGGCGAGGCCGGTCCGGCGGCGCCCGCGGCCGCGTCCGCTCCGGCGGCGTCCCGGTGCGGTGCCGGTGGCGTTCACACCACGTCCCCCTTCGACAGCCGGTGGCCCAGCAGGCTGAAGGCCAGCGTCAGCAGGAACAGCAGCAGGGAGATGGCGCAGGCGTAGCCGGTCTCCCCGGCGAAGCCGAGGCCGACCTGCCGGATGAGGAAGGGCAGGGTGCGGGCGCCGCCGCCGGGGCCGCCGCTCTCGCCGCCGAGGATGTAGATCTCGGTGAAGACGCGCAGCGCGGAGATCGCGGAGAGGGTGCCGACGAGCAGCATCATCGGCTTCACCTGGGGGACGGTGATGCTGAAGAAGCGGCGTACGGGGCCGGCGCCGTCGAGGGCGGCGGCCTCGTGGAGGGAGGCGGGGACGTTCCCGAGGGCCGCCAGGTAGAACACCATGTAGTAGCCGAGGCCCTTCCAGACGGTCACGAGCATGGCGGAGAACAGCAGCAGCGTGCTGTCGGTGAGGAAGGGGACCGGCTCGGAGACCAGCCCGAGCGCCCGGAAGACGGTGTTGACGAGTCCGTCGCTGCGCAGCACCCACTGCCAGATCAGGCCGACGACGACGGCCGAGGCGATCACCGGGGTGTAGAAGGCGGAGCGGAAGAGGCCGATCCCGGGGACCTTCGTACGGACGAGCACCGCGAGGGCCAGGGGCAGGAGCACCAGGCAGGGGACGACGACCAGCAGGTACAGCACGCTGTTGCCGGTGGCGGTCCAGAAGTCCGGGTCGGCGAGGGCCCGGGTGTAGTTGCCGAAGCCGACGAAGGAGCCTCCGCTGAGGATCCGGGCGTCGGTGAAGGACAGGACGACGGTGTTGAGGAAGGGCCAGAGGCTGAACAGGGCCACCATCAGCAGGCCGGGGGCGAGGAACAGGTAGGGGGTCCACCACCTGCGGTGGACCAGGCCAGTGTCGGCCTCCATGGCCCGTCCCGCCCGGCGCCTGCGCTTCCGCTCCCGCCGGCCGGCCGGCGCGGCGGGGTGCGCGGCGGCGGCCGCCGGGGCGGGAGCGGTCACTTGCGCGTCCCGGCGGCCAGCAGCCGGTTGGCCTCCTCCTGTGCCTTGCGCACCGCCACGCGGGCGTCCTGTTCGCCCTGGATGGCCTTCTGCACCTCCCGCACCACCGCGTCGCCGACCTGGCTGGTCCACTGGACGGGGGTGTTGGCGTCGAGGTCCGCCGTCTTCAGCTGTTCGGCTCCGATGGCCCGGGCCAGGGTCTCGGCGTCCTTGCCGTCGCCGCGGTCGGCGAAGCGGGGGTCGGCCAGGCCCCGGGCGTTCGAGGGGTAGATCGTGGCGTTCTTCGAGAACTCCACCTGGTTGGGGCCGTTGGTGACCCATTTGGCGAACTCGGCCGCCGCGTCCGGATGCCGGGTGTCCTTGCGGATGCCGAGGGACTGGGCGTAGATGCCGATGTGGCCGAGCCTGCCGGTGACGGCGCCGGCGACGCCGGTGCGTTCGTAGACCTGGGGGGCGTTCTGCCTGATGTCCCTGACGAAACCCGGGGAGCCGGGGCCGAAGACGAGCTTCCCGGCGCCGTAGAGCTGGTTGATGTCGTCGGACTTCAGGAGGGACTCCCTGGGCATGGCGCCCTTGGCGTAGAGGTCCTTCATCCGCTCGACCCAGGCGACGGCCCGGTCCGTGTCGAAGGTGAACCGGTCCCGTGCGCCGTTGAGCAGCGGGACGCCCATCTTCTGCCAGTCGCCGGGCAGCCGACCCTTGGGATCGGCCATGAAGGCGGCGTACTCGCCGCCGGAACGCGCGGCGATCTGTTCGGCGTAGTCGAAGAACTGCTCGACTGTGACGGGCGGCTTGTCGGGGTCCAGGCCGGCCTTCGCGAAGAGGTCCTTGTTGTAGGTGAGGATCTCGGGGGTCACGTACCAGGGGTAGGCGTACACGCCGTCGCCCTTGCCGGGCAGTTTGAACTGCTCCCAGGCGCCCGGCACGTACTCGGCGGCGACCTGGCCGTCGAGCCGGGACACGTCGGCGAGCATGCCGCGGTCGCCGAGCAGCTGGAAGGAGTCGGTGGAGAGGTTGACCACGTCGGGCAGGGCCCCGGCCTGGGCGTCGGCGACGAGCTTCTCGTTGTAGCCGTCGCCGGGGACGTCCTCCCATTTCACCTTCACCTCGGGGTACTTGGCCTCGAAGGAGTCGATAACGCCCTGGACGTACGCGGTGTACCTGGGCTTCAGCTGGAGGGTCCGGAAGCCGATCTCGCCGGAGACCTCGCCGGTTCTGCGGGCCTCCGCGGCGTCAACGCCGCCTCCGCTCAGACCGCACGCGGTCGCCGTCAGGAGTCCGGCGGCCGCCAGTGCGGCGAGGGCCGTGCGGGTCACGGGGGAACGCGTCATCGTCGCCGCCTTCGGGGAGGTTCCGGCTCCGCTGCCGGAGGGCGCTCCCACGCTGGCGCCGGTGCCCGGGGCCGTCAACGAGGCCTGTGCGCCGTTGGCCTGAAGCGGTTCGTCTCCCCGCCCGGCCCGGGGGCTCCGGTAGCACGCGGAACGGGCGGTCGCCAGGGCTTCTCCGGCGTCCGACCCGAACGGATCATGGATTTTGCCTTGATCAACGCAATGTGATGGATTGATCACCCACCGCTTCCGTCTGATCCGCGAAGGAACCCCCATGCGCACGGTCCGCGAGTCGGTCCTCGACGTCCTTCGAGCCCGTGGGATGACCACGGTCTTCGGCAACCCCGGATCGACCGAACTGCCCATGCTCAAGCAGTTCCCCGACGACTTCCGCTACGTACTGGGGCTCCAGGAGGCCGTGGTCGTCGGCATGGCGGACGGCTTCGCCCTCGCCTCCGGCACCACCGGCCTGGTCAACCTGCACACCGGTCCGGGCACGGGCAACGCGATGGGCGCCATCCTCAATGCCCGCGCCAACCGCACCCCCATGGTCGTCACCGCCGGCCAGCAGGTCCGCTCCATGCTCACCATGGAGGCGCTGCTCACCAACCCTCAGTCCACCCTGCTGCCGCAGCCCGCCGTGAAGTGGGCGTACGAGCCCCCGCGCGCGGCGGACGTCGCCCCCGCCCTGGCCCGGGCCGTGCAGATCGCCGAAACCCCTCCGCAGGGGCCGGTGTTCGTCTCCCTGCCGATGGACGACTTCGACGTGGTCCTCGACGAGGCCGACGACCGGGCCGCCCAGCGGACCGCGGCCCGCCGGGTGACACACGCCGCCGCCCCCTCCGCCGAGGCGGTCCGGGAGCTGGCCGCCCGGCTGGCCGGTGCCCGCAGCGCCGTCCTCGTCGCCGGCAACGACGTGGACGCCGCCGGGGCCTGGGACGCCGTCGTGGAACTGGCCGAGCGCACCGGCCTGCCCGTGTGGTCGGCGCCCACCGAGGGCCGGGTGGCCTTCCCCAAGTCCCACCCGCAGTACCGGGGGATGCTGCCCCCGGCCATCGCACCGCTGTCCCGCTGCCTGGAGGGCCACGACCTGGTCCTGGTCATCGGCGCGCCGGTGTTCTGCTACTACCCGTACGTCCCGGGCGCCTACCTGCCCGAGGGCACCGAGCTGGTGCAGCTGACCCGCGACGCCGACGAGGCCGCCCGCGCCCCCGTCGGGGACGCGCTGGTCGCCGACCTCGCCCTGACGGTACGGGCCCTGCTCGCGGAACTGCCCGTACGGGAGACCGCGGCCCCGGCGGCCCGGATCGAGCGGGCCGCGTCCGCCGAGGAGGCCGACGGGGCGCTGACCCCGCTCGCCGCGATGACGGCCATCGCCCAGGGCGCCCCCGACAACACCCTCTGGGTCAACGAATCCCCGTCCAACCTGAGCCAGTTCCACGACGCCACCCGCATCGACACCCCCGGCTCGTTCCTCTTCACGGCGGGCGGCGGTCTCGGCTTCGGCCTGGCGGCGGCCGTGGGCGCCCAGCTCGGCGCGCCCGGCCGGCCGGTGGTCTGCGTCATCGGCGACGGCTCCACCCACTACGCCGTGCAGGCGCTGTGGACCGCGGCCGCGTACAAGGTCCCGGTCACCTTCGTCGTCCTGAGCAACCAGAGCTACGCGATCCTCCAGTGGTTCGCCCAGGTGGAACGCGCCCAGGGCGCCCCCGGCCTCGACATCCCGGGCCTCGACGTCTCCGCGATCGCCACCGGCTACGGGGTCCGCGCCCACCGGGCGACCGGCTTCGGCGAACTGTCCAAGCTCGTGCGGGAGTCGGCCCTCCAGCAGGACGGCCCGGTGCTCATCGACGTACCGGTGACCACCGAGCTCCCGACCCTGTAGCCCACCCCCAGTCGTCCCCCCGCACCGCACCGCCCCGGAAGGCCGGCATGCCCCTCACCCGCGACACCACCTCCCTGCTGCTCGAACGGCTCCGCTCCGCGCTCCCCGCGGAGGCCCTGCTCACCGACCCGGCGGAACTCGCCGCCCACTCCCGGGACTCCGCTCCCTTCTCCGAGTGCGGCACCCCCGCCGCGGTCGCCGTGCCCCGCACCGCCGAGCAGGTCGAGCACGTCATGCGCACCGCCTACGCGCTGGACGTCCCCGTCGTCCCGCAGGGCGCCCGTACGGGCCTGGCCGGCGCCGCCAACGCCGTCGACGGCTGCGTCGTGCTGTCCACCGCCGCGATGGACCGGATCCTGTCCGTCGACCCCGCCAACCGGCTGGTGCGCTGCGAGCCCGGCGTCACCACCCGGCGCCTCGCGGAGGCCGTGGCCGAGCACGGGCTGACGTACCCGCCGGACCCGGCCTCCTGGGACCGCTGCACCATCGGCGGGAACATCGCCACCGGCGCGGGCGGCATCTGCTGCGTGAAGTACGGGGTCACCGCAGACTACGTCCTCGGGCTGGACCTCGTCCTGCCCAACGGACGGCGCATGCGCACCGGCCGGGACACCGCCAAGGGCGTCGCCGGATACGACCTGACGCGCCTGATCGTCGGCTCCGAGGGCACCCTGGCGGTGGTCGTCGGCGCCACCCTCGCCCTGCGGCCCGCCCGGCCCCCGGCACTGTCGCTGCTCGCCCAGTTCCCGACCCTGACCGCCGCCGGGGACGCCGTCGCCGCGATCACGGCCGCCGGCCACACCCCTTCCGCGCTGGAACTCCTCGACCGGGCCACGACGCAGGCCGTCGTGGACCTCGGCACCCACCGGCTGCTGCGGGCCAGCAGCGCCGCCACCCTGATCGTGGAGAGCGACGGCGCCGACCCCTCGTCGGAGCTGTCCGCCATGGAGATCCTCTGCAAGGAGGCCGGGGCCGAGCACATCGCCGGATCCGCCACCAGCGAGGAGGCGTACGAGATCATCGAGGCGCGCCGGCTGGTCAGCCCGGCCCTCGCCGCGTACATGGCCTCCCGGGGCAGCGGTCTCACCGCGTTCATCGAGGACGTCGCGGTGCCCAGGACGGCGCTCCCCACGCTGATCGGGCGGATCGAGGAGATCGCCGGGCGGTACGACCTGAGGATCTTCACCCTCGGCCACGCCGGGGACGGCAACCTGCACCCCACGGTCGTCTTCGACGAGTCCGACGCGGACGAGTTCCGCCGCGCCCACGAGGCGTACGACGCCATCATGGCCGCCGGCCTCGAACTGGGCGGCACCACCACCGGCGAGCACGGCATCGGCACCCTCAAGCGGGAGTGGCTGGAGCGCGAGCTGGGACCGGTCTCGCTGGAGCTCCAGCGCGGCCTCAAGCGGCTCTTCGACCCGAAGAACCTGCTGAACCCCGGCAAGGTGGTCACGGCATGACCCAGTCCACCGACGTCCCGGACATCACGCGCGACCCGTCCCCCGGCCTTCCCCCGGTCCGGGCCGGCCTGGCGGAGACGGTCCGCTTCGCCGCCACCCACACCCTGCCGGCGGTTGCCCGCGGGGTCATCGACCCCCGCTTCGCGGTGCTGGCGCTGTACTCCCGCGTCAACCAGTCCGCCTGGTCGAGCGCGACCCTGCGGGCGATGCGGGCCCGGCACCGCGGCGCGCCCGTCATGGTGCGCGGGATCTCCGGCCAGGTGCTCGTCCTGTTCGACCAGGCCGACATCCGGCGGTTCTTCGCGGAGCCGGTCTCGGACCTCGCCATGGACGCGGACGACAAGTACAAGACCCTGTCCGTCTTCGAGCCCACCGGCGTGATCTGCTCGCACGGCCCGGTCCGCGAGGACCGCCGCCGGGTCAACGACCACGCCCTCGCCGCCGACCGGCCGGTGCACCCCTCCTGCGAGGAGTTCCGGACCGTCGTCGAGGAGGAGTGCCGGCGGCTCACCTCCCGCACGGTCGTGGACTTCCCGCTGCTGTGGAAGACCATGACCCGGATCTCCCGGCGGGTGGTCTTCGGCGACCAGGCCTCCGACGACCAGGAGCTCTCCGACTGGCTCGCCGCCCTGCGCCGGCAGGCCAACTGGATGGGCCGCAGCAAGCCCGAGGCGGCCAAGGCCCTCTACGCCAGGATCGAGGCCCGGGTCACCCGGTACGCGGCCGAAGCGCCCCCGCACACCCTGGCGGCCCGCGCGCTGGCCGTGCCCTCCCCGGAGGGCACCGACCCGCTCGGCCAGACCCACCACTGGCTGCTGGGCATCGACCTCGCCACCCCCGTCGTCGCCCGCACCCTGCTGCTGCTCGCCCACCACCCGGCCGAGCAGGAGGCCGCCCACGCCGAGGCCGCCGACCGCGTTCCCGGGCTGCCGAGGCTGCGGGCCTGCCTGGAGGAGTCGGTGCGGCTCTACCCGCTCGTGTCCGACCTCGTACGGGTGACCCGTACCGAGACCGAGTGGGGCGGGGTGCGCTACCCGGCGGGCACCGACGTGCTGGTCCCGATCGGGTTCCACCAGCGCGACCCCGAGCAGGTCGACGGCGCGAACCTCTTCGCGCCGGGCCGCTGGCTGGTCCCGGACGCGCAGAGCGACACCCGCATGGGCCCCTTCAGCCACGGCGGCGCCCGCTGCCCGGGCGAGTACGTCGCCCTGCTGCTGACCTCCCAGGTCTGCGCCGAGGTGCTGCGCGGCCACCGCCTCACCGGGGCCCGTCCGGTGCTCGACCCGGGACGGCCGCTGCCGGGGATGGTCGACACGACCGCCATCCGGCTGCGCCTCGGCCGGCTGTAGGAGGACGCCGCCATGACCGAAGCCGAACCGTCCGTCACCCAGCCGGACATCGCCTCACTGCACCACGTCTGCCGCGAGCTCGCCGAAGCCGCCGACGCGGTGCGCGACGCCGCCCGGTACGCCTCCCGGGTCGCGCTGGGCTCCCGGCTGCCGCTGGCGGCGGCCGGGCCGCGCCGGGCCCGTTCCGCGCAGCGCGAGCTGCTGCGCACCCTGACGGACCCGAAGGGTCTGGGCTGGTCCCCGCAGGGCAACGCCCCGCTCGCCGGGGCCCTGTGGCTGGCGGGGGTGCTCACCAGCCGGGAGAGCCTGGCCGTGAGCCTCGCCGTCACCGGCCTCAAGGCACGCATCCGGGCCGCCGCCGTGCGCCACCCCGAACTCCTCGACAACCCGACCACCTCGCGGGTGCTGCGCGCCATCGACGAGGACCGCCAGGCCGAGGCGGTACGGCTGTTCAGGGGCCTGCTGACCGAGAAGGGCGCGGAGTACGCGCTCGCGCTGCTGGCGCCGTCCTTCACGGACATCATGGCCTGGAACGCGCTGACCGACGAGAACCCCTTCAACGACACCGCCGGCTGGCAGATCGCCACGGGCCGGCCGCTGACCTCGGACTACTTCGTCGGGGTCAGCAGCTCGGTGTGGGCCTTCCTGAACCGGGGCAAGGGCCGGGCCGAACCGCACACCCCCTCGGCCGCGCTGCTGGGCAGCATCGACACCTCGGGCACGATCGTCGGCTACGTACGCAACATCGGCCGGATCGGCACCCGGGGCCTGCTCCTCGTCCAGCAGGTCGCCGGACCGGACGGGGAGCGGCGCTACGTCGTCCAACTGGCCGGGATGGGGCCGAGTTTCAACCAGGAGAGCCCGCAGGACCTGCTGGGCGGCATCGACGCGGTGGGCTCCATCGACACCACGTACACCCGTGCGGTGGTACGGGCCCTGCGCCGGCTCGTCCCCTCCGGGGCGCAGGTCGCGCTGGTCGGCCACAGCCAGGGCGGGATCACGGCGATGAACCTGGCGGCGAGCCGCGACTTCAACGCGCTGTACACGGTGACGCACGTCGTCGCGATCGGTTCGCCCATCGACCAGAAGCGGGCCGCGGATCCGCGCACCCGGGTGGTCTCGCTGGTCAACGAGCACGACATCGTGCCGAGCCTGGAAGGCCGCTCGTCGGTGTCTCCGTACGAACTGCCCAAACAGTTCACCGAGTTCACCTGGACCGACGACACCCACGCCTTCCCGCTGTGCCACGCCGCCGAGCGGTACGCGCACAACCTCGAACACGACGTCCCCCACGCGCGCACGCACGTCGACTCCGAGCTCGCCGCCTTCCGCGGCCGGGTCACCGGCACGCACCTCTTCACCCTCCACGACCGCTGAGGACCCCGCATGACCGACACCGACTCCCACACTCCCCCCACGGATACGGCGCCGGCCGCGCCGGGGCTGCCCGCCCAGACCTCCCGCCCGCAGCGGCCGGCGCCGCCCGCGCCTCCGCAGCCGTACGGCCCGCCCGGGCTGCTGGAGCGGCTGGAGTCGGCGGCGTTCGCCCGGATCAACCGCACCCGAGAGTGGTACGAACTGCCCGGCCCGCTCGGCCTGCTGAACCTCTCCGTGATCCGCGAGGACCTGCGCCGCCACAACCTGCACGACACCTTCGGCGCGGGCGGCGAGCGCGACCGGCGCCCCACCGGGAACCTCGCGCCGTACCGTTCGTACGACGGCTCGGGCTACGACCCGTACGACGAGGACATGGGCCGGGTGGGCACCCGCCTGGACCGCAACACCCCGCTGCACCTGGCGTATCCGGACGAGGACGAGGTGCTGATGGCGCCCAGTCCCCGCGAGGTCAGCCGGCAGCTGCTGGCCCGGCGCGGCTTCACCCCCGCGCCCACGCTGAACCTGCTGGCCGCCGCGTGGATCCAGTTCCAGAACCACGGCTGGGCCAACCACGGGGACAACGAGGAGGCCGAGCCCTTCACGGTCCCGCTGGCCGCCGACGACGACTGGGCCGAGCAGGGCGGCACCTGCCCGATGCGGGTGAACCGCACCCGGCCCGACCCGGTCGCGCACACCACCCCCGACGTCCCGCCGACGTACGAGAACACCGTCACCCACTGGTGGGACGGCTCGCAGATCTACGGCTCGGACGAGGCCCGCTGCCGTTCCCTGCGCACCGGTGAGCACGGCCATCTGATCCTGGACGGCGGGCGACTGCCGGCCGATCCGCGGCCCGGCATGGACTGCCTCGACGCCACCGGCATGAACAGCGACTACTGGACCGGGCTGTCGCTGCTGCACACGCTCTTCGCCAAGGAGCACAACTCCATCTGCGACCTGGTCCGTTCGCACCACCCCACCTGGGACGACGAGCGGCTCTTCCACACGGCGCGGCTGGTGAACACCGCCCTCATGGCGAAGATCCACACCGTGGAGTGGACGCCGGGCATCCTCGACCACCCGGTGGTCCACCAGGCGATGCGCGCCAACTGGAACGGGCTGCTGCCCCGCTGGGTCACCAGGACCTTCGGCCGCATCGGCGGCGAGGCCCTCAGCGGATCCCGCGGCTCCGCCACCGACCACCACGCGGCACCCTTCTCCATGACGGAGGAGTTCGTCTCGGCGTACCGGCTGCACCCGCTGATCCCCGACGAGATCACCGTCCGCGACCACCGGCGCGGGGCGCGGCGCGAGGTCGTCGGCTTCGACGACATGCAGGGCGCGACCACGCGCACCTCGGTCGAGGCCTACGGGATGAGCGACCTGTTCTACACCTTCGGCGTCTCGCACCCGGGGGCGCTGGTCCTGCACAACCACCCGGACGCGCTGCGCAACCTGAAGCGGCTCTCCGGCGAGCACATCGACCTCGGGACGGTCGACATCCTGCGCGACCGCGAGCGCGGCATCCCCCGCTACAACGCCCAGCGGCGGACGCTGCGCAAGCGGCCGGTGACCTCCTTCGAGGAGCTCACCGGCGGCCACCCGGGCGACACCCCGCTGCTGCGGGAGCTGTACGACGGCCGCCTCGACCGGGTCGACACGCTGGTCGGGAACCTGGCCGAACCCCGCCCGGCGGGCTTCGGGTTCAGCGACACCCTGTTCCGGGTGTTCGTGCTGATGGCCACCCGCCGCATCAAGAGCGACCGGTTCTTCACCACCGACTACCGGCCGGAGGTGTACACGCCGGAGGGGCTGCGCTGGATCGACCGGAACTCGATGGTCACGGTCCTGCTGCGGCACCACCCCGAGCTGGCGCCGGCCCTGGCCGGAGTGACCAACGCCTTCGCCCCCTGGAAGGAGCAGTCGTGACGGGGCACCCCGCCGACGGTCTGCGCAGCCACGCCGCGGCCCTGCGCGCGCGGGCGGACCGGCTGCGCGGCGCCTGTGACGACCTGGAGTGGCGGGGCCCGCAGGCCGACGCCTTCCGGGCCCGCGTCGACGAGCTGGCCCGGCGCTGCGTCACGGCCGCCGACGGGCTGGCGCGCTCCGCCGCCCGGCTCGACGGCCGGGAGTAGCGGCGCGGGGGAAGGCCCGGTCCCGCCGCTACTTCATGCGGTACTGGGCCTTCTCCGCGAGCTTGCCGTCCTTGAAGCAGAAGCGGAGCACGTCCTCGGTCTGCCCCTCGCCGGCGGAGAGGTACCAGGCGCAGACGCTGCCGGCGGGCTCGGCCGGACCGCCGCCCTTGAGGGCGTCCTTGACGAAGCTTTCGCCGGAGGGCAGCTTGGCGCGGACCTCGCCCTCGGCGTCGCCGACGCGCAAGTCCTCGTAGACCTTCGGGTCGAGGAGGGTCTTGTCCGCCACCTCCAGGACCTTGGACGCCCCGAAGAACAGCGCCACGACGAGCCCCACCCCCAGCACCAGCGCGATACCGCACCCGATGAGACAACCCTTGCGCTGAGCCATGGCTCCGGTCCTCCGTGCCCTCGACGTTCCGGTGCGGCGCGCACCGTCGTGTCAGAGCCTCGCAAGCGCGGGGGGCGCGCGCCGTACTCGAAAGTCTTCGGCCCGGGCGACGATCGTCGCTGCGCCGCCGTTCAGAGGTCCCCGGGGTCGGTGTTGGCCCCGCAGAGGACGACGGCGACGCGCTCGCCCAGCGGCTCCGGTGCGGTGCGCAGGGCGGCGAGGGCGGTGGCGGCCCCGGCTTCGACGACGATCCGGTGCTCCTCCCAGAGCGCGCGCCGGGCGGCGGTGACGGCCTCGTCGGGGACGAGGACCGAGACGGCGTTCCCCGCCCGTGCGGCGGCGAGGGCGTCGGCGGAAACCCGGGTGGCGCCGAGGGAGTCGGCGGCGACGGAGGACACCGGGACGTCGACGGGCTCGCCCGCCTCCAGGGCGGCGTTCAGGGCGCGGCAGTGTTCCGGCTCGGCGGCGACGACGCGTACGCCGTGTTCGCGGGCCGCGGTCGCGACGCCGGCGAACAGCCCGCCGCCGCCGACCGCGACGACGACGGTGTCGAGGCCTGGCAGGGCGGCACGGACCTCGTCGAGCAGGGTGCCGGCGCCGGCGGCGATGAGCGGGTGGTCGTAGGCGTGGCTGCTCAGCGCCCCGCTGCCGGCGGCGAACTCCCGGCAGGCGGCGAGGGCTTCGGCGTAGCGGTCGCCGACGAGCCGTACGTCGGCGCCGTAGCCGCGCAGCCGGTCGACCTTGACGCGGGGGGCGTTGACGGGGAGGAAGACGGTGGCGGGCACTCCCTGCGCGCGGGCCGCCCAGGCGCAGGCGAGGCCGGCGTTGCCGCCGGAGGCGATGGTGACGCCGGCGTCGGGGAGGCCGCCGGCCTCGCGGTGCGCGGCGAGGAAGTTGTGCGCGCCGCGCGCCTTGAAGGAACCGGTGTGCTGGAGGTACTCCAGGGCGTACCAGACGCCGTCGGAGGCGGGTACCACGGCGGCGGGCCGCAGGGCGGCGGCGGTACGGGCGGCGGCGGCGCGTACGGCGGCGTAGTCGAGCTGCTGTTCCACGGTCGGTCTGCCTTTCGCGGTCTCAGGCTGCGGGGCGCGGGCCGGCGGGCCGGGACGCCTCGATGAGCTGGCGCAGGGCGCCGTAGTACACCTCGTGGTCGGTGAGCGGGGGCAGTACGTCGGCCAGCGAGCCCGCGAGGACCGGGAACTCGGCCGGGTCCAGGGCGGCGAGGGCGGCCCTGGAGGCGGCGGTGACGGCGGCCGGGTCGCGGTGGTCGACGAAGGCGGCGCTGCCCAGGGTGAGCAGGTACATGCGCCGGTAGACGGTCATGGCCTCGGCGGCGGTCATGCCGGCGGCGACGCTGTCGGCGAGGGCCGGTTCGACGAGGCGGGCCAGCAGCTGCCGGCCGAGCCAGGGGCGGCCGCCGCGCAGGACGAGCAGTCCGGGGTGGGCGGTGAGCAGCCGGTAGAGGGCGCCGAAACGCTGTGCGGCGGCCTCGGCCCAGTCGGTGCCGGCGGGGACCTCGGGGAGCTGTCCGGCGAGGTGTTCGGTGCAGAGGTCCAGCAGGCCGGCGAGGTCGGTGCAGCGGCGCTGGACGGTGGCGTGGGAGACGTCGAGGCGGTCGGCGAGGGCCCGGAAGCTGAGGGCGCCGGGGCCTTCCTCGTCGAGGATGCGCAGGGCGGCGACGGCGATGGCCCCGGGGGTGGCGCGGTCCAGGGCGGGTGATCTCCTCGGCATGAGATACAGCGTATCATCCGTTGTCACATACGGTGCCCCTCACGGTCGGCCGCCACGGACGTGTGACATCGACTGCGGCCAAATTGCTGCTTATCGACCCGTAACCATCGGCTCGCATTGACAGCGGGTAGTCGCACCGCTGCACTGAGGCACTAATGCCCGTCGGCCCCCACGCCGACCCGCCGGTACTCCCCCACGCCAAGGAGACCCCGTGCCGCCTCGCCTGCGCGCCTCGCTCCCCTGCCTCACCGCGGCCGCCCTGCTCGCCCTCGCCCTCGTCCCCGCCCCGGCGGCCGCCGAGCCGACCGCGACCTGGGACACGCCGCTCGCCCTCACCCCTCCCATGGGGTGGAACAACTGGGCGCACTACATGTGCGACATCGACGAGGCGAAGGTCGTCGCCAACGCCGACGCCCTGGTCTCCAGCGGTCTCGCCGCCAAGGGGTACGACACGGTCACCGTGGACGACTGCTGGATGCTCAAGGAGCGTGACGCGCAGGGGAATCTGGTCGTCGACACGCAGAAGTTCCCGCACGGCATGGCCTGGCTCGGGGAGTACCTGCACGCCAGGGGGCTGAAGTTCGGCATCTACGAGGACGCCGGGTCCCTGACCTGCGAGCGCTACCCGGGCAGCGGTTCTCCCGAGGGCGGCGGCCCGGACCACTACGCCCGCGACGCGCGGCAGTTCGCGTCGTGGAAGGTGGACTACGTCAAGATGGACGGCTGCAACCTGTGGGTGCCGCCCGGGAAGACGAAGGAGCAGGCCTACCGCGACGCCTACAACTCCGTCGCCCGTGCGCTGCGCGACAGCGGCCGCCCCATGGTGCTCTCCGCCTCCGCCCCGGCCTACTTCCAGCAGGGCGAATGGGGCGGCTCCGACTGGCACAAGGTGCTCGACTGGGTCGGCGAGACGGGCCAGTTGTGGCGCGAGGGCCGGGACATCAAGGTCTACAACCCGAGCGCCCCCGCCACCTCCCGGTGGAGTTCGGTGCTCGGCAACTACGGCTACAACCGCTGGCTCGGCCGGTACGCGGCCCCCGGCAACTGGAACGACCCCGACTTCCTGATCGCGGGCGCCCCCGGCCTCACGGACGCGGAGAGCCGCAGCCAGGTCGGACTGTGGGCGATGATGGCGGCCCCCTTCATCCTGTCGTCCGAGGTGTCCGCGCTCAGCCCCGGCGGGCTCGCGGCGCTCGGCAACACCCGCCTGATCGAGCTGGACCAGGACCCGATGGGCCGCCAGGGGGCCGTGGTCTCCTCCAACGCGACCTTCGAGGTGCTCGTCCGGCCGCTGGCCGACGGGGACCGGGCCGTGGCGGTGCTCAACCGCTCCGGCAGCGCGCGCGACGTCTCCGTGCCGCTGGCCGACATCGGGCTCCCGGGCGCGTGCGTGGCGGACGCCGAGGACCTGTGGACCGGGCGGCGCACCGAGGTGGTGGACGCGCTGACCGGGCGGCTCGGCGCGCACGACACGGCCGTGTGGCGGCTCACCCCGCACGGCTGCGGCGAGGCGGTGCCGACCGGGCAGATCAACGGGCTCGGGGCGAAGTGCGCCGACGGGGCCAGCACCAGCGGCGTCGGCTCGGTGGTCCTGGGGACCTGCACCGCGGGGGCCGACCAGCGGTGGACCCTGGGCGGTGGCGGACGGCTCAAGCTGGCCGGCGAGTGCCTCACGGCCCGCGCGGGCGGGCTGGTGGAGCTGGCCGACTGCGCGCCGGGGCGGCAGGCGGGGCAGAGCTGGAGCCACCGGCGCGAGGGGACCCTGGTCGAGGAGACGAGCGGCCAGTGCCTGACGGCCCCGGCGGCGCCCGCCACCCCCGACGCCACGGCCGAACGGCTGCGGCTGACGGCCTGCGGCGACCACCAGGTGGACCAGGCCTGGTCCCTGCCGGTCTGAGCCGGCACCGGACACGGCGCGGGCCCCGGCAGGGCCGCGCCGGACCCAGTCCCGGGGGGCCTGACCCGGCGGAATCCGACCCGGCGGGGCCACGTCTGCCGGGCCCAGTCCCGGCGGGGCCACGTCTGCCGCCACACCCGGCGGGGCCGGCCCCGCCGGGCCCTGACCCGGCAGGGCCCGCCGGGTACGGGCCCTCCCGCACACCGGGCCGGACCGGCAGGCGCCGGCGCCCGGCATCACACTTCCGGGGGAACCGGCGCCGGGCGGACCCCGTCCGGCGGGGGTGCCGGGTTCACTGGCCCGGACCGAGGGGCGGCCGCCGGAACGATTCGGCGGCCGCCCCTCTCGCGATGCGGGCCACGAGGCGACAGGAGTGCACCGACATGTCCGAGACCGCGCACGAGCGCACCCCCACCCCCGCTCCGGCCGCCGGCATCACCGACGGCGTCGTGGAGCTGCGCAAACGCCGCCCGGCCGGCCCCGCCCCCGAAGGACGCGCCGGCGCCGGGGCCTGCGGCTGCGAAGCCGTGCGGGCGCAGCCGCCGGGAGCCGCGCACCAGTGAGGGCGCGGGGGCTACCGTGACAGGACGGAGGGGGTCCCGACCGGTCCGCAGGACGGAGGTGGCTCCGGATGACCCGTACGCGTGGGCCCCGGCCCCCCGCCTGGGCGGGGGCCGTCGGCGGGCTGGCCGCCGCGTGCGCCGGGCTGGCCGTCGCCGGGCTCGCCGCGGCCTTCGTCCGCCCCGAGGCGGCCCCGCTCACGGCGGTCGGCGGGGCCGTGGTGGACCGTACTCCGACGGCGGTCAGGGAGTGGGCCGTCCGCACCTTCGGCACCTCCGACAAGCTGGTGCTGACCCTCGGTACGGTGGTCCTGCTCGCCGTGCTCGCCGCCTGCGCCGGGATCCTCGCGGTACGCCGCCCCCGCGCGGGCTGCGCCCTCGCCGCCTCGGTGGGGCTGCTCGGGACCGCGGCCGCGCTCGGCCGCCCGGAGTCGGGCTGGCGGGACGCGCTGCCCTCGCTGGCCGGCGGGGCCGTCGCGGCCGGGGTGCTGTACGTCCTGGCCGCCGCCCTGCGCCGGCCCCGCCCCGCGTCCGGCCGGAGCGGCGGCACCTGGCCCCTGGACCGGCGCGCCTTCGGCCGGCTGCTGACGGCCACCCTGGCCGGCTCGGCGACGGCCGCGTACGCGGGCCGGCGGCTCGGCGCCCACGGCTCGGCCGGGGCCACCGCCTCCCGGGCGGACCTGGTCCTGCCGGCACCCGCCGTCCCGGCACCGCCGGTACCCGCAGGGGCGGACCTGCGCGTGCCGGGCGTGGGCCCGTTCCTGACCCCCGCCCGGGACTTCTACCGCGTCGACACCGCCCTGGTCGTGCCCCGGGTGGACGCGGGCACCTGGCGGCTCGACATCCACGGCGACGGGGTCGCCAGGCCCCTTTCCCTGACCTTCGCCGAGCTGCTCGCCCGGCCGCTGACCGAGCACGACGTCACCCTGTGCTGCGTGTCCAACGAGGTCGGCGGCCCCTACGTCGGCAACGCCCGCTGGCTCGGCGTACGCCTCGCGGACCTGCTGCGCGAGGCGGGCGTGCGGCCGCCGTCGCGGGGCGGGCCGGCCGACCAGCTGGTGGCCCGCTCGGTGGACGGGATGACCATCGGCACCCCCGTCGAGACGGTCATGGACGGCCGGGAGGCGCTGCTGGCCGTCGGGATGAACGGGGAGCCGCTGCCCTTCGCGCACGGCTTCCCCGTACGGATGGTCGTCCCCGGGCTCTACGGGTACGTCTCCGCCTGCAAGTGGCTGCGCGAGCTGCGGCTGACCACTTTCGACGCGTACGACGCGTACTGGGTGCGCCGGTCGTGGGCGCCGCGGGCCCCGGTCAAGACCCAGTCGCGGATCGACACCCCGCGCCCCTTCTCCCGGCGCCCGGCCGGCCCGGTCGCGGTGGCCGGGGTGGCGTGGGCGCAGCACCGGGGCATCGCGCGGGTGGAGGTGCGGGCCGACGGCGGCCCCTGGCAGGAGGCGCGGCTCGGGGCCGCCGACGGGGTGGACACCTGGCGGCAGTGGGTGTGGCCGTGGGAGGCGGCGCCCGGACGGCACACCCTGGAGGTGCGCGCCACCGACGGCCGGGGCGAGGTGCAGCCGGAACTGCGTACGGGCACCCTGCCCGACGGGGCGACTGGCTGGCACTCCGTCACCGTGGACGTCGGCCCGTAGTGCGGGAGCCGGGCCGGCCGGCGGGCCCCGCCGGCTACCGCCGAGCGGCGTCCGGGCGCCGGAACAGGGCCGTCCAGAGGAAGGGTTCGCCGAAGTGCGGGGAGCCGGCGTCCTCGTCGCGCATGCGGCGCAGTTCGGTTTCCTCCAGGCCGGAGAAGATCCGGCGCAGTGACTCCGGGGTGTAGGCGAGGCCGCCGCCGAGGCCGCCCCGGCGGTAGAGCTCGGCGTCGGGCAGTTCGCAGCCCATGGAGCCGGACGCGAAGCAGGTGAGGGCGAAGTGCCCGCCGGGGGCGAGGACGCGGTCCAGGAGGGCGAGGTAGCTCACGCGGCGGTGGGGCGGCAGGTGGTGGAAGCAGCCGGAGTCGTAGACCAGGTCGTAGGGGCCGCGGAGTTCGGCGGCGGTGAGCCGGAAGGCGTCGCCGCGGTGGAAGCGGACGCCGGTGGCGCCGGTGGCGCGGGCGCGCTCCTCGGCCCAGGCGACGGCGGCCGGCGACAGGTCGACGGCGTCCACCTCGAAGCCGATGGAGGCGAGGTGGAGGGCGTTGCGGCCGGGCCCGCACCCCAGGTCGAGGGCGCGGCCGGGGCCGATCAGTCCCCTTGCGGCGTAGGAGACGAGGTTCTCGTCCGGCTTCGCCACGAAGAACGGCACCGGCTTGGAGCGGTCGGCGTAGAAGCCGTCCCACCAGGAGGCGCCGCCGTCCGTCCAGCGGTCGGCCTCCTCGGCGAAGAG
Organism: Streptomyces sp. NPDC043896; assembly: GCF_056435605.1. Classification (NCBI taxonomy): domain Bacteria; kingdom Bacillati; phylum Actinomycetota; class Actinomycetes; order Kitasatosporales; family Streptomycetaceae; genus Streptomyces; species Streptomyces sp. NPDC043896. The sequence goes on along the minus strand of NZ_JBWKEE010000030.1, from coordinate 62,894 downwards.
GCCGTCCAGGAGGTCCAGCACGTCCTCCACCGAGCGTATGTCGCGGTCCATCAACTCCCCTTTCCGCAGGGGGAGATCATATCCGGTGAGAGCACGTCAGCCCAGGTAGGAGGGGGTGCGGGGCGGTCGTGGACGGGCCGGTGGCGGCCCGGGGCGAAGGGCCCGGACCGACGGGTCCGCCCGGGGGCGCACGACCCCCCGGGGCCCCGTGGAGGGCCGTCCGGGGGGCTTCCGGGGGCGCCCCCGGGCCGGTTTCCGGGCGGCCTTCCGGACGGACGCCAAAGACGGGTGTACGCATGATGCGTACACTGTCCGCAAGGGACTATGGTGGGGGTATGTCCTCTCCAGAGCAGCAGACGTCCGCAGCCGTGCCCTCCGTCTGGACGCGGCCGCGCCGCCAGAAGGAACAGCCCGCGCTCAGCCAGGAGCAGATCGTCGCGGCCGCGGTACGGCTGCTGGACGCGGAGGGCATCGAGGCGCTGAGCATGCGCAAGCTCGGCACCGAGATGGGCACCGCCGCCACCTCGCTGTACCGGCACGTGGCCAACAAGGACGAGCTGATCGAGCTGGTCGTGGACGAGGTCTACGGCGAGCTGGAGGTACCGGACGGCGGCGGCCCGGACGGCTGGCGCCAGGCCCTGGCCGGGTGCGGGCACAGCCTGCGCGACATGGTCCTGCGCCACCCCTGGGTGGCCTCCGTCCTCGGCCAGGTGGGGCTGGCGCACCTGGGCCCGAACCTGATCCGGATGTCGGAGCGGCTGCTGCGGCTGGCCGTGTCGGCCGGCTTCCCGCCGGGCGAGGCGGACCTCGCGGTGAAGGCCGTCATCTCGTACGTCATCGGCGCCACGACCAGCGAGGCCTCGTACCTCTCGCTGCTGGCCCGCAGCGGGATGAGCGAGGCCGAGTGGCTGGCGTCGCTGCTGCCCGCCGCCGAGGCGGCCCTGGAGGACCACCCGGTGGTGAAGGACCACGCCTACAGCAGGCACGGCCAGGATCCGGCGCGGCTGCGGGAGGAGAACTTCGACTACGGGCTCCAGCGGGTCCTCGACGGCCTCGCCGCCCGGCTCGACCGGATCTGAGGCGGCGGACGGACGTCCGCCGAAGGGCATGGCCGACGCGGGAGGCCGGGCGGCCCGGACCGGCGGGGGCGGTTCGGGACGCCCGGCGACCCGGATCAGCCGCGGCCGGCCCCGGACTGCGGGAAGGTCAGCTCGCGTTCCGCGCCGAGCGGGGCGAAGAACCGGTCCACCGAGGCCTGGCGCACCTGGAACAGGGCGGCCGGGGACCAGCGCGGCCGGCGGTCCTTGTCGATCACCTGGGCCCGGATCCCCTCCACCAGGTCGGGCGCGGACAGCGCGGCGCTGGAGACCCGGTACTCCTGCTCCAGCACCCGCTCCAGCGAGTCCAGTTCGCGGGCGCGGCGCAGCGCGGCGAGGGTGACCTTGAGGGAGGTGGGCGACTTGGCGTGCAGCAGTTGGGAGGCCTCCCGCGCGGCCGGCAGGCCCGAGCCCAGCAGCCGCTTGTGGATCTCCTCGACGGTGTCGGCGGCGTAGCAGTGGTCGATCCACTCCCGTTCGGCGGCGAGCGGGGCCTCGGGGCCGGTGACGCGGCCGAACCGGGGCAGCACTTCGGCGACCGGCGCGGCGGCGATTTCCCCGGTGAACTCCTCCAGCCAGTCGGAGGGCAGGTAGTGGTCGGCGAGTCCGCACAGCAGGGCGTCGCCGGCGCCGACGGCGGTGCCGGTCAGGGCGAGGTGGGTGCCGAGTTCGCCGGGAGCGCGGGAGAGCAGGTAGGTGCCGCCGACGTCGGGGACGAAGCCGATGCCGGTCTCCGGCATGGCCACGCGGGAGCGCTCGGTGACGACGCGGACGCCGCCGTGCGCCGAGAGCCCGACGCCGCCGCCCATCACGATCCCGTCCATGAGGGCCACGTACGGCTTGGGGTAGCGGGCGATCCTGGCGTTGAGCCGGTACTCGTCGCGCCAGAAGTCGAGGGAGCCCGTGGTGCCGGCCTTCGCGTCGGCGTGGATGGCCCGGATGTCCCCGCCCGCGCACAGGCCTCGCTCCCCGGCGCCGCGCAGGAGGACCTGGCTGACGGCCGGGTCCCGCTCCCAGGCAGTGAGGGCGTCGTCGATCCTCAGCACCATCGCGTGGGTGAGGGCGTTGAGGGCCTGGGGACGGTTGAGGGTGATCAGCCCCGTACAGCCGTCGGTATCGATCAGAACGGTGTCTTCGGTCACGTCCGTCAGTATGTATCGTCCGGCGCCCCATGAAGATCGTTTCTTACGATCTTGTCAACTCTGATCGGATTCGGGGTGAACCCGGGCCGGAACGTGCGCCGTCGCGAAGGACCGGGGCTCGTCGCGGTGCGCGCCCGGGGTGTGCCCGAAGGCCCGCCGGAACACGTCGATGAAGGCGCTCGCGGAGGACCAGCCGCAGCGGTGCGCGACGGCGGTCACCGGGGTGTCCACGGCCAGCAGCCGCAGGGCGTGGTGCAGCCTCAGCTGGGTGCGCCACTGCGGGAAGGTCATGCCGAGCTCGGCCCGGAACAGCCGGCTCAGGGTCCGCTCCCCCGCCCCGGCCGCCGCCCCCAGCTCGGCGAGCCCGCGCGGGTCCGCCGGGTCGGCGTGCAGCAGCGCGCACACCGCCGCCAGCCGGGGGTCGGCCGGCGCGGGGAGGTGCAGCGGCTGGAGCGGGGAGACGCGCAGCTGGTCGAGCAGGACGCCGAACATGCGGCGGCGGGCGGGTCCGTGGTCCTCGGGGCCCCGGGTGTAGGCCAGGATCAGCTCGCGCAGCAGCGGCCCGACGGCGATCACGGCGGGGGCGTCGAGGCCGAGGGGGTTGTGCCGGGTGGGCAGGCCCACGCAGTGCAGGTCGGTACGCCCGTACGCGCGGTGCTCGTGCACCGTCCCGGCCGGGATCCACAGGGCCCGGGTGGGGGGCGCCACCCAGGTGCCGGATCCGGTGGTGACGGAGAGGACGCCGGAGCCCGCGTAGACGATCTGATGGTCATCGTGGTGGTGGGCGTCGATCCCGACGTGGGTGTCGAGGTGGTTGATGTTCGTCGGGGCGCGCCGGGCGTGCCGGACGCCCGGGTGGCGGCCGCCCCGGCCGGCGGCTTCCCCCGGGGCGGTCCCCGGTTGGCGGTTCTTCGGCATCACCCGGCAATTTATCGGAAGCGGGACCGGCGCGGCGAGGGCGATGCTCGGGCGGTGGAAGAAGCCGACACTCTCGAAACAGCCCCCGTTCCCGCCCCTTCGGCACGTCCGCCGGGCCTGCGGCGGCGGATCGCCGCCGTGTCGGCCGGACACGCCTGCGTGGACGTCTACCAGGGCGCGGTCGCCGCGCTCGTGCCCTACCTCGTCGCCGAGCGGGCGTACGGATACGCCGCCGCGTCCGGCGTCGTGCTGGCCGCCTCGCTGCTCTCCTCGGTGGTCCAGCCGCTGTTCGGGGCGCTCACCGACCGGCGGGCCGTGCCGTGGCTGATCCCGCTGAGCGCGGCCGTCACCGGGCTCGGCATCGCACTGGTCGGGGCCGACGCCGGGTACCCGGCCACGCTGGCCGCCGTGGCACTGTCGGGACTGGGGGTCGCCGCGTACCACCCGGCGGCCGCCCGGCTGGTGCGGACGGGCCTGGGCGACGGGCACACCGCGATGAGCTGTTTCGCCCTGGGCGGCAACATCGGTTTCGCCTGCGCGCCGCTGCTGGTGGCCGGGGCGCTGTCGGTGTCCGGGCCCGCAGGCTGGGTGCTGCTGGCGCTCCCGGCGGTGGCCGCGGTGCTCCTCCACCGGCCGCCGCGCGCCGGACGCGGGGGCGGCGCGCGGGCGGGGAGCCCGGCGGCGGTGCGGGAGGCGCCGGCGGCGGAGGACCGGCGGGCGTTCGTGCGGCTGTCGCTGGTGGTGGTCGTGCGGTCCGTGGTGTTCATCGGGCTGAGCACGTTCATCGCCCTGTACGTGCGGGAGCGCGGCGGGGGTCCGACGGCGGGGGCCGTGGCCCTGTCGGCCCTGTTCGCGGGCAGTGCGGGCGGCACCCTGCTGGGCGGGTGGCTGGCCGGGCGCTGGGGGCGGGTCACGGCCGTCCGCCGGGCGTACGCGGCGTCCGTCCCGGCCGTCGCGGGGATCCTGTACCTCCCGCTGCCCGCGGCGATCGGGTGCGCGGCGCTGGCGGCGGCCGCGCTGTACGTGCCCTTCTCCCTCCAGGTCACCCTGGGCCAGGACTACCTGCCGACCCGGATGGGCACCGCCTCCGGGGTCACCCTCGGGCTGACCGCGAGCGTCGGCGGCCTGGCGAGCCCGCTGATCGGCGCCGCCGCCGACGCGGCCTCGCTGCGCACCGCGCTGCTGCCCCTGGCCGTGCTGCCGCTGCTGGCCTGGGCGCTGTCCCGGCGGCTGCCGGAGCCGGCCGGGAGGTGAGCCGCCGTCAGTGGCGGGGCCGGGAGCGGTGCTCCCGCCAGGCGGCCAGCGCCTGGTCGCGGGCGCCGTCGGGGTTGCGGGCGTGCCAGTCGCGCAGGAACCGGTTGAACTCGAACTGGGCGCCGATCCGCTGGGGTTCGGCGGCCCGCTGCCGGGTGGCGTGCCAGTGGGCGACGGCCTCGGCGAGGGTGCGGCCCGCGCCCTGGGCCACGTACTCCCGCATGGAGGCGTCGAAGTGGAAGCCCGGGCCGGTCTCGCGGACGAAGAACTCCCGGAGCACCTGGCTGCACCGCTGTCCCTCGGGGATGACGGTGGTCCCGTCGACGGGCGCCGTCAACTGGCGGCCGCCGCGCCGGGCGGGCCGCGGCGGGGCGGGCGGGGTGCGCCCGTCGAGCGCGGCGGCGAGCCGCTCCGTCAGCGCGGACTTGCCGCCGCCGGCGGGGATCCCCATCCGCCGGGCGAGCCGGGTCAGTTCGTCCAGAGTCCAGTACCAGCGCAGCAGTTCGGCCCCGGACAGCTCCGGGGAGGGCTCGGGCCGGCCCCCGCCCTCGTCATTCGTACTCATGTTCCCATCCTAGGACCCGTCGGCCCACCGCCGTCGTCACCCGCGGGGCAGACGGGAATCCGGCGACGGACCCCGGGGACGGCGACACGCCCGGCCGGCGGCGGGCGGCCCGCGCACGCGCGGCCGCCCCTACCGTCGTCCCCATGACCGCCTCGACTTCCGCGCTGACCCTGGACCCCGGCACCGCGCTCGTGCTGATCGACCTCCAGCAGGGCATCCTGGCCCTGCCCACCGCCCGGCCCAGCGACGAGATCCTGCGCAAAGGCATCGCCCTCGCCGAGGCCTTCCGCGCGCACAGGCTGCCGGTGGTGCTGGTGAACGTCGCCTGGTCGCCCGACGGCGGCGACCTGCCCACCACCGACGTCGACCGCCCCGGCCCGGCCACCGCACCGCCGGCCGCGTTCTCGAAGATCCCGGCCGAGCTCGCCGCCCTGGGGGACGTCACGGTCACCAAGCGGCACTGGGGCGCCTTCACCGGTACCGAGCTGGACCTCCAGCTACGCCGGCGCGGGGTCCACCGCATCGTGCTGGCCGGCATCTCCACCAGCGTCGGCGTCGAGTCCACCGCCCGCACCGCGTGGGAGCACAGTTACGGCCTGGTCTTCGCCGAGGACGCCATGGCCGACCTGGACGCCGACTCGCACGCGCACAGCTTCGGCAAGATCTTCCCGCGCATCGGCCGGGTCAGCTCGACCCGCGAGATCCTCGCCGCCCTGGACTCGCTCCACTGAGGGCGACGGGGCACGGCACCTCCAGCCACACGCACTTCCCGAGCGCCCCGGGCCGCGTGCCCCAGGCCCGGGCCAGCCGGTCCACGATCATCAGACCGTGCCCGCCCGGCCGGCCGGGTCGCGCGGGGCCCGGCGCCGGGATGGCCAGCTCCGGATCGGCGTCGGTGACCTCGATCCGCAGCCGCTCGTCCGTGCAGTCCAGGACGAGGGCGCCGGCTCCCCCGCCGTGCAGGAAGGCGTTGGCGACCACCTCCGAGACGAGCAGCAGCACGTCCTCGGCCGCCTCCCGGGCGCCCTGGTCCCGGGCGGGCAGCCAGTGCCATGCGGTCAGGGCCCGCCGGGTGAAGTCACGGCTGCGCAGGACCGGGTCGGGCATCCCTTCGAGGACCAGGAGCCAGTTGCGCACATCCGACCCGGCCTGCCCCACGGTTCTCGCCCCTCTCATCGCCCCTGCGTGGACCCCAGCGCCTGCGTCACGTCGGCGTGGACCGCGAAGACCCCGTCCGCGCCGGTGATGCGGAACATCCTGGCGACCGGACCGCTCAGCCCGGCCAGCTCCAGGCTGCCGCCGGCCTCCTGTACGGCGAGACGGCCGTGCAGCAGGGCGTTCAGCCCGGTCGAGTCGCAGAAGCGCAGTCCCGCCATGTCCACCAGCAGCCGGCCGCCCCGGGCGGCCGCCGCGTCGATGGCCTCCCTCAGCGGGGCGGCCGTGTCGTGGTCCAGTTCACCGCCGAGGGTGAGGAGTACAGCTCCGTCCACCGTGCGCACCGCGACGGTGAACCGCTTGTCGTCCGCTCCGGAGACCATCCGGCATCACCTTCCGTCAGCTGCTCCTTACGCCTTCCCAGGGCCCGACGCTATATGCGGGGCGGGCGGGACCTCCCGGGACCCTCTCGGGACCCTCCGGTTTTCGCCCACACGGCACCCCGCGCCCGCACACGGCACCCCGCGCCCGCACACGGCACCGCACGGCAGCACATGACCCCTGTGGCGCCGCACGACGCCGACGCGACATCCGATGGCGCCATCATGACGCCACCCTGCGCCACCCGAAGCGTCCCGGCACCCCCGGCATCGCACTCACCAGGCAACATCTCGCACATTTCCGCAGGTCAGAGCCGCTCAGCTGACCGCCGGCCCCAAGAGGTGCCATCCAGGCTTGCGCATGGCGCCACAGTGGTGCCATGATGACGCCATGGACCTCACGCCGTACATCGACACCCTCCGCCGCGAACTGGCGGTGGCCGCCGAGGCCGGCGGGGACGACGCCCGCCAGCTGGCCGAGCGGCTCACCGCCCCCCTGGAGTCGGCGACCCGGCTGACCATGCTCAACGTGCTCTCCGCCGCGATGGACGAGATCACCCGCGAACTCGCCCCCGGCTCGGTCGACGTACGGCTGCGCGGACTGGACCCCGACTTCGTGGTGACGCTCCCGCCCGCCGAAGGACCGGCCCCCACGACGGCTCCCGCCGCGCCGGCCGAACCGTTCGGGGCCCCGGCCGAGGGCGACGAGGGCGGCACCGCCCGGGTCAACCTGCGCCTGCCCGCCCACCTGAAGGCCCGCGCCGAGGAGGCCGCCGGCCGCGAGGGGACGTCGGTCAACGCGTGGCTGGTCCGGGCGGTGTCGGCGGCGGTCGAGGGCGGCTCCCGGCCGCGTACGGCGGAGCGGATCCAGACCATCGGACAGAGCGTCACGGGCTGGGTGCGTTAGGCGCACCCAGCCCACGCCACGCCACACCGCACCCCGCAGCGGGGACGGACCCAGACCCAGACCCAAGAGGACGGGACAGCCATGCCTTCTTTCGACACTCCCGAGCCGATCTCGGTCACGGCGCACGTCGAGGCCGGCTCCATCCGCTTCACCGCGGCGGACCGCTCCGACACCGTCGTCGAACTGCTGCCGCGCGACCCGAAGAAGGACCGGGACGTACGGGCCGCCGAGCAGACCGAGGTGACGTACGCCAACGGCACCCTGACCGTCAGGACGCCCAAGCACCGCAACTCACTGCGCCGCCCCGGCACCGTCGACGTCACGGTCGGGCTGCCCACGGGCTCGCACGTCGACATGACCGGCGCCTGGGCACAGGTACTCGGAGAGGGCAGGCTCGGCGAGGTCCGGGTGAAGACCTCGTCGGGTGACGTCCGGCTCGACACGACCGGGCCGCTGCGGCTGACGGCCTCGCACGGTTCGATCACCGTCGAGCGCGTGGAGGGCGCGGCCGAGGTCACCACCAGCTCCGGCAGCGTGCGCGTCGGCTTCGTGGACGGCCCCGGCGTCCTGAAGAACTCGCACGGCACCACCACCGTGGGGGCCGTGACCGGAGAACTCCGGGTGAGCGGCGCCCACGGCGACATCGACATCCGGCGCGCCGGGGACTCCGTCACCGCCACCACCGCGCACGGCGCCCTGCGGGTCGGCGAGGTCGCCCGCGGCACCGTCCAGCTGGAGACCGGCTACGGCACCATCGAGGTCGGCGTCCGCGAGGGCACGGCCGCGTGGCTCGACGTCCAGTCGCGCTCCGGCCAGGTGCGCAACATGCTCAGCTCGACCGGGGCCCCGGGGGAGACCGAGGACACCGTCAGGGTCCGCGCCCGCACCCGCCACGGCAACATCGACGTCCTGCGCGCCAAGGCCTGACCCCGCGGGGACCGGCACCGGCACCCCCGCCCCCCACCCCATCCACTTCAGCCGCTTCGGCCACCGAACGGAGGGCTCCATGCCTTCTTCTGTCATGCCCACGTCAACCCCTTCCCTGCTCCGGGAGCAGGCCGCCATCAGCGCTGTGGGCCTGCGCAAGTCGTACGGCGACAAGACCGTCCTCGACGGCGTCGACCTGGAGATCCCGGCGGGATCCGTGTTCGCCCTGCTCGGGCCGAACGGCGCCGGCAAGACCACCGCCGTGAAGATCCTGTCCACGCTCGTCACCGCCGACGGCGGACGGGCCCGGGTCGCGGGCCACGACGTCAACGCCTCCCCGGACGGGGTCCGCGCCGCGATCGGCGTCACCGGGCAGTTCTCCGCCGTCGACGGACTGATCACCGGCGAGGAGAACATGCTGCTCATGGCGGACCTGCACCACCTGCCCAAGCGGGAGGGGCGGCGCGTCGCCGCGGCGCTGCTGGAGCGGTTCGACCTCGTCGAGGCCGCCGGGAAGCCCGCCCAGAGCTACTCCGGCGGCATGAAGCGCCGCCTCGACATCGCCATGACCCTGGTCGGCGGCCCGCGGATCATCTTCCTCGACGAGCCGACCACCGGCCTCGACCCGCGTTCCCGCCACACCATGTGGACGATCATCCGCGGGCTGGTCGCCGACGGTGTCACCGTCTTCCTCACCACCCAGTACCTGGAGGAGGCCGACCAGCTCGCCGACCGGATCGCGGTGCTCAACGGCGGCAGGATCGTCGCCGAGGGCACCGCCGAGGAGCTCAAGCGGCTGATCCCCGGCGGGCACGTACGGCTGCGGTTCTCCGACCCCGCGGCCTACCGGTCGGCCGCCGCCTCCCTCGGCGAGGCCACGCGGGACGACGAGGCGCTGTCGCTGCGGATCCCCAGCGACGGCAGCCAGCGCGAGCTGCGCGCCGTCCTCGACTGGCTGGACGCGGCCGGGGTCGAGGCCGACGAGCTGACCGTGCACACGCCCGACCTCGACGACGTGTTCTTCGCCCTGACCGCCGCCCCCGCCACCGCACCCCAGCCCCGGAAGGACACCCGATGAGCTCCCTCGCCCTCGCCCTGCGCGACTCGTCCACCATGCTGCGGCGCAACCTGCTGCACGCGCGGCGCTACCCGTCCCTGACCCTGAACCTGCTGCTGACGCCGGTCGTCCTGCTCCTGCTGTTCGTCTACGTCTTCGGTGACGTGATGAGCGCGGGCATCGGCGGGGGCGGCGCCGACCGCTCCGAGTACATCGCCTACCTCGTCCCGGGCCTCCTGCTGATGACCGTCGGCTCCACCACGATCGGCACGGCGGTGTCCGTCTCCAACGACATGACCGAGGGCATCATCGCCCGCTTCCGCACCATGGCGATCCACCGCGGTTCCGTGCTCGTGGGGCACGTCGTCGGCAGCGTGCTCCAGGCCGTCGCCAGTGTGCTCCTCGTCGGCGCCGTCGCCGTCGCCATCGGCTTCCGTTCGACGGACGCCACGCCCCTGGAGTGGCTCGCGGCGTTCGGGCTGCTGGCGCTGTTCGCCCTGGCGCTCACCTGGATCGCGGTCGGGATGGGCATGGTCAGCCCGAACGCCGAGGCGGCCAGCAACAACGCGCTGCCGCTGATCTTCCTGCCGCTGATCTCCAGCGCCTTCGTCCCGGTCCACGCGATGCCGGGGTGGTTCCAGCCGGTCGCCGAGTACCAGCCGTTCACGCCGGCCATCGAGACCCTGCGCGGGCTGCTGCTCGGCACCGGGATCGGTGACAACTGGTGGATCGCCCTGCTCTGGTGCCTGGGCCTGACCGTGCTCGGTTACCGCTGGTCGAAGGCGGTGTACGACCGCGACCCGAGGTGAGCGGGCCGGCCTTCCGCCTCCCCTCCCGCCCGGCCCTCACTCTCCGTGACGGCCGGGCGGCCTGCGTGCCACCGCCGTGGCACGCGTTGCCTCGGTGTCATTGCGCGTTCGCTCAGCGGAGGCTCAGATCCGGATAACGATGACATCACTGCGCAAGGGTCTTTGGGCCTGGTCACGGGCGAATGGCCGATTTGCCGGTGATGTTCGCCACGGTCCGGCGCCGGACACCGTGGTACATCTTCTCGACCGCCTGCCGGACCACCCACGTCCGGACAGGGGCGCTGAAGTCGGCCGACCGCCGGCATGCAACTCCATCAGCATCCGGGGGATCGGAACCCGATCCGCGGCCGAGCACGGCGGCGGATCGGCATGGAGCGGAAAGGCGCACCAGAGCATGACCTCGACGCAGGTCGAACAGCACCACGGCGACGACAACCCCACCACGGGCACCGCGCCCGAGGAGGGCTACGAGCGCGGACTCGGCAGCCGCCAGGTCCAGATGATCGCCATCGGCGGCGCCATCGGCGTCGGCCTCTTCCTGGGAGCCGGGGCGAACATCGCCAAGGCCGGACCCAGCCTCATCCTCATGTACGCCCTCGCCGGCGTCATCGTCTTCTTCATCATGCGAGCGCTCGGCGAGCTGCTCCTGTACCGCCCCGTCTCGGGGTCCTTCGCAGAGTACGCCCGCGAGTTCCTCAGCCCGTTCTTCGGGTTCGTCACGGGCTGGACGTACTGGCTCATGTGGGTGGTCACCGGCATGGCCGAGCTGACCGCCGCGGCGATCTACATGCACTACTGGTTCCCCAGCGTGCCCCAGTGGGTCACCGCGCTGATCTTCCTGGTGGTCCTGTACGTCGCCAACCTCATCTCGGTGAAGATCTTCGGCGAGATCGAGTTCTGGTTCTCGATGGTCAAGGTCACCGCCCTGATCGGCATGATCGTGATCGGCATCGGCGTCGTGACCTTCGGGTTCAGCGCGGCCGGTGACACCGCGGCGGTCTCCAACCTGTGGGCCTTCGACGGCATCTTCCCCAAGGGCGTCGGCTCCAGCCTGATGACCCTCCAGGGCGTCATGTTCGCCTACCTGGCCGTCGAGCTCGTCGGCGTCACGGCGGGCGAGTCCGAGAACCCGGAGAAGACCCTCCCCAAGGCCATCAACACCCTGCCCTGGCGCATCATCGTCTTCTACGTCGGTGCCCTCAGCGTGATCCTGATGGTCGTCAAGTGGACCGAGTTCCAGCCGGGCGTCAGCCCCTTCGTGGCGGCCTTCGCCAAGATCGGCATCCCGGCCGGCGCGGCGATCGTCAACTTCGTGGTGCTCACGGCGGCGCTGTCGTCCTGCAACTCCGGCATGTACTCCACCGGCCGCATGCTGCGCGACCTGGCCGCCAACTCCGAGGCCCCCAAGCTGCTGGGCAAGCTCAGCTCCACCAAGACGCCGGCGGTGGCCATCACCCTCTCCGCCGCCCTCATGGGCATCGGCGTGGTCCTGAACTACGTCGTCCCGGAGAAGGCCTTCGGCTACGTCATGTCGGTGGCGACCACGGCCGGCATCTGGACCTGGCTGATGATCCTGGTCAGCCACATCCTGTACCGCCGCGCGGTGGTCGCGGGCAAACTGCCGGCGTCCTCCTTCCCGGCGCCGGGCGGCACGATCTGCAGCTGGATCGCCGTGGCCTTCCTGCTGCTGGTCACCGTCATGATCGCCATCGACCCCGACAGCCGCGTCTCCCTCTACGTGGGCGCCGGCTGGGCGGTCTGCCTGGCCGTCGGCTGGGCCGTGCTGAAGTCGCGCAACCCGCAGATCGCGGCGCGCGCGGCGGGCACCGCCGACGAGGCGCTGGAGCCCGCGGCCCGGTCCTGAGACCCGACCCGCACTCCCCCGACGGGGGCGTACCGGCCCACCCCCGGCCGGTGCGCCCCCGTCGGCGTATCCGCGGGCGGCGGGCGGCACAGGGCGGAACCGGCCGCCGGGACGGACGGCCGGTTCCGCCTGCCTGCCTCAGGCGGGTTCCACCGCGAGGCTGCCCGTGGCCGCGTTCAGGCTGTCGACCACCGCCGCCAGGCTGCCCGTGGCCGCGTAGACCGCCCGCTGGCGGCGGGCGCCGGTGCCCCGTCGGCGCATCCCGGCCCACAGGGACTCCACCACGCCCAGGTCGCCGGCCCGCGCCAGCGCCGGGGCCGCCCGCGCCACCAGGCGGTCGACGAGCACGCCGGCCGGCACCGGCGCGCCGGTCCACACGTCCAGGCCCGGCCCGTCGATCCCGTTCCGCGCGGCCAGCCGGTGGGCGACGCGCAGCACCCGCTCGGGCGGTTCGGGCGGTGGCACCCCGGCGTCGGCCTCCGCGAGCAGGGCCGAGGCGAGGCCCCGTACGAGGAGGGCCGTCAGGACCACGGTGTCCAGGTCGGCGTTGACGTCGGAGATGCGGATCTCCAGCGTCGGGACGTGCTCGGAGGGGCGGGCGTACCAGTAGACCATCGCGCGGTCGAGCAGCACCCCGGAGTCGACCAGCCCGTCCACGTACGCGAGGTACTGGGCCTCGTCGACCAGGGGCGGGGGTCCCACGGTCGGCCACGCGGAGTAGGCGACCGAGCGCCAGCTGTCGAGGCCGGTGTCGCGGCCGCAGACGAAGGGCGAGTTCCCGGTGATCGACTGGAGCACGGGCAGCCAGGGCCGCATCTGGTTCGCCAGCGCCAGTGCCCGTCCCCGGTCGAGGGTGCCGACGTGCACGTGGCAGCCGCAGACGAGGCGGTCGGGGCCCAGAAGCCCGGAGAACCGGCCGGCCATCAGGCGGTACCGGGCGTTGTCGGTCACCGTCAGCGGGTCCTGCGGCGGGATCACGGGACTGCCCGAGGCCACCGCCAGGCAGCCGGCCGCGTCCGCCGCCTCCGCGACGGAGCGGCGCAGCCGCAGCAGCTGCTCGCGCAGGTCCTCCCGGTCGGCGGCGGGGAGGGTGCAGACCTCCACCTGGGTGGTGTAGAACTCGGCCTGGACCTGACCGCCCAGCTCGGCCGCCAGCGCGCGGATCACCTCCGGGGCCCGGTTGACCGGCACCCGGCTGTCACGGTCGACGAGGTGGAACTCCTCCTCCACCCCCATGGTCAGAACGTCCATCGGGTCCTCCTTGCCGAGTGCCCGGCGCCTACCCGCCGGCCGGACGCCCATGCGGGCCGGGCCGACGGCGCGCGCCCGTGCCCGCGCGTGTCCACCTCCATCATGCGCGGCACCGCGCCCGCCGGTCCTCCCGGACCGGCGGGCGCGTCCGCGGAACGGTTCAGTAGCCCAGCTCGCGCTTGAGCTCGGCCTTGTCCATCGAGGAGCGGCCGTGCAGGTTGCGCCGCTTCGCCTCCGCGTAGAGCTGGTCGTACGTCGGGCCCTGTGCCCCGCTGTGGGAGTGCAGCCCCCCGCGCCGGGAGGAGGAGATGTCCTCCAGCGACGTCCGGCTCGCCGTCTTGGACTCGCCCGCGCGGGCCCGTTCCTTGTTCACGGTCCGCGCCGCGATCTCCTTGGCGCGCTCGGGGCTCTCGCCGCGTTCTTCCGCGCTCTCCTTGATGTGTTCGTACTGGCGTTCACGCTTGGGACTGGAACCGCGGGGCATGATGGCTCCTCTGCCGGGACGGGACCGACACGGTGAACCCGCTGCGCGGCCGTGTCGGGATGCGGTGGAGCGGGATCCGGAGGTCCTGCTCGGGGACGTCGGTGTCCAGGGCGGCCAGGGCGGAGGCGAACTCCGCGAGCAGGCCGACGGTGACGGACTCGCCCGGGCAGCGGTGGCCGGTACGGGCGTCACCGCCGCCCTGGGGGATGAGCTCGCCGGGGCCGGGCTCGCGCCCGAGGAAGCGGAGCGGGTCGAACCGGTAGGGGTCGGGCCACAGCCGGGGGTCGTGGTGGTGTCCGTACACGTCGAGGAGGACCAGGGTTCCCTCGGGGACGGCCTCCTCGCCGAAGCGCAGGTCACGGGCGGCGAGACCGCCGACGAAGGGGACGAAGGGGTAGAAGCGGCGCACCTCGTGGGCGAAGGCCCGGGCGTACGCGCCTCCGTCCGCCCGCAGCCCGTCCGCCAGGCGGGGCCTGCGGTGCAGGGCGTGCGCGGCGAAGGCCACCGGCCAGGCGACGGCGACGGTCGGGCGGACGATGTTGAGCAGTTCCACCGCCGCGGTAGTGGCGTCGAGCGGGCGGCCGTCCGCGTCGCGGTGCCGGGCGACCCGTTCGAGGGCGGTGTCCCCGCTGCCCGACGGCAGGGCCTGGTGGAGGCGGGTCACTCCGCCGCGCAGCTCCTCGACGGTGCGGGCGAGGGATTCCTCCTGCCGGGCCCGGGCCCGGCGGGCCCGCCAGTGGCGCGGTCCTGGGGTCGCGAAGCCGTCGACCATGGCCACGCAGTCCTCGGCGATCTCGCGGGCGGCGTCCTCGGGCACCGCCAGGCCCGTCCATTCGCAGACGGCGCGGGCGAGCACCACGGCCGCCTCGTCGAAGAGGACGGCCTCGCGGCCCCGCCACCCGTCGACGGCGGCGGCCCAGTGCCGGCGTACGAGGGCGGTGAGCGCGTCCACCGCTCCGCCGTCCATCAGCAGCGACACGAACAGCTCCTTGCGGACCCGGTGCCGGTCCCCGTCAAGGGTGTGGACCGCGCCCCGGCCGAAGAGGGTGTCCAGGACCGGTCCGGGCAGGGCTCCGTCACGCAGCACGTGGCGTTCGTCGTAGAAGAACTCCACGGCGGCGGGGCCGTGCAGCAGCAGGGCGGGCCGGCCCATCAGCCGGGCCCGGACGGCGGGCGGGTCGCCGTGGCGGCGGCGCAGGTCAGGGGCCCAGGCGTAGCCCTGGGTCAGCAGGGGGACCGTGCTGTCGAGGAGTTTCGGCATGCCGCGCGCCTACCCTCGGCAACCCGGGGCACTCCTCGCGTCCGGCGGGTTCCGGCGGGCCGGGGCGGGTAGGCGGCATCCATGCCCGACCGTGAGATCGTGCGGGCGGAACGGAGGAGGCGCGCCGTGGCCGACCGGAACCCGCCCGTGGTCGCCCAGCCCGAGGGCCTGCGCCCTCCGCAGCCGACCGGCGACCCACTGCCCCAGGACCACACCCAGGCCATCCTGGAGACGACCAAGCGCGTGGCGGCACTGCTCAAGCGCGCGGGGCCGCCCTTCGCCCTCGCGGGCAGCGTGGCCGCCTTCGCCCACGGCCTGCCGGCCCGTTTCCAGCACGACACCGACTTCTGCGTCCGGCCCGAGGACGCCGACCGGGCCGTCGAGGCCCTGGAGGACGGGGGCATCGCCATGCGCAGAGCTCCGGAGGACTGGCTGGTCAAGGGCCGTTCGGGCGGCGAGGAGATCGACCTGATCTTCGAACTGGCCCGGCGGCCGGTCAGCACGGAACTGCTGGAGCGGGCCAGCGTCAAGGCGGTGGACTCGGTGTGGATGCCGGTCCTGGCGCCCACCGACCTCATGGACAGCCGCCTCGCCGCGCTGTGCGAGCACTACTGCGACTTCGGGGACCTGCTCCCCATGGCCCGGATGCTGCGCGAGCAGATCGACTGGGCCCGCCTGGAGCGCGACCACGGGGCGGCTCCGCTGCCCGACGCGTTCTTCCACCTGCTCGAAGGGCTGCGCGTCATCGAGCGCGCGGACGGGACGACGGGAGAGACGGCATGACGGCCGCAGGCATCATCGAGTACCGCATCGAGCACCTGCGCGAGCGCCTGGCCCGCGAGGAGCTCGCCGAACTGGGCGTACGGGTGGAGCTGCACGGCAGCCGCGCCGTGGTCCGCGGCTGCGTCGGCGACGAGGAGCGGCGCGCGGCCGTGCTGCGGATCGCCGCCGAGGAACTGGCCGGCGTCGACTGGTACGACGACGTCACCCTGAACCGGGTCAGGCCGCCGGACCACGCCGAGGAGCTGTCGTGATCCGCGTCGCGGCCGTCGGCGACATCCACCTCGGCCCGGGCAGCGCCGGGCAGCTGAGGCCCGCCTTCGACACCCTGGGCGACTGCGCCGACCTGCTGCTCCTCGCCGGCGACCTGACACGGCACGGCACTCCGGACGAGGCACGCGTGGTGGCCGCCGAGGCGGCCGGGCTGCCGGTGCCGGTGGTCGCCGTGCTCGGCAACCACGACTACCAGAGCGACCTCCAGGAGGCCGTCACGGACGAGCTCCGCTCGGCGGGTCTGTACGTGCTGGAGGGGGACGGCGTGCTCCTCCAGCTCGACGGGACGTCCGTGGGGATCGCGGGCACCAAGGGCTTCTGCGGGGGCTTCGCGGGGCGCAGCGGCAGCGAGTTCGGGGAGCAGGAGATGAAGTCCTTCATCCGCTGCACGCGGGCCAGCGCGGAGGCCCTCGGCCGGGCGCTGCGCGAACTGCGCGAGGCCGGCAGCGCGCTGCGCATCGCGCTGACCCACTACTCCCCCGTGCCGGACACCCTGGCGGGCGAGCCCCGGGAGATCTACCCCTTCCTCGGCAGCTACCTCCTCGCGGAGGCGATGGACGAGGAAGGGGCGGACCTGGCCGTGCACGGCCACGCGCACCTCGGCACCGAGCACGGGATGACGGCCGGCGGGGTCCAGGTCCGCAACGTGGCGATGCCGGTCATCGGCCAGGCCTTCTCGGTGTACCACCTCTCCCCCGGGGGCCCGCACCGCGGCGGCCCGCCCGGCGCGCGGGAGGCGGGCGGCTGAGCCGGCGGCGGACACGGGAGCGGTCAGGGCACCCGGTCGGCGGGGGTCAGGAAGGCGGTCAGCCGGCCCGTTCCGGGGGCGAGGTCCGTCCAGCCGCCGGGGAAGTCCAGTACGGCGACGGCGCAGGTGGGCATGGCCGAACGGAGGCTCCGCAGCAGGTCCCCGGGGCCCTCGCCGGCCAGGGCGGAGGCCAGTTCGTGGATGCCCGGGTTGTGGCCCACCAGCAGCAGCCCGGCCACCCCGGCTCCGGTCCCGGTCACGGCGGCGAGCAGTTCGTCGGTCCCCGCGTCGTAGAGCGCGTCCTCGAAGACGGCCGGGGGCTGTTCCGCCAGGGAGGGCTGGATCAGCTGCCAGGTCTGGCGGGTGCGCTTCGCCGAGGAGCACAGCACGAGGTCCACCCCGAGCGGGGACTGCCCGAGCCGGTGTCCCATGGCCTCCGCGTCGGCGCGTCCCCGGTCGGCCAGCTGCCGGTCGAAGTCCTCGATGCCGCCCTTGGGCACGGCCTTCGCGTGCCGCACCAGGACCAGCCGTCGTTCCTGTTTCCCGGACACCTCTGCCTCCTGCGGACGGGTGCGGGCCCCGGGTCCGGGGCGCCAGCACAGTGCACCACGTTCACCGCCGCACGGCCCGGGTAGGCGCACGGGGTGAACTACGTGAACCCCGGCAAGGAGTACAACCGCGACAGCCGTTACATCGGCACGCGGATCACCGCCGACGGCCGTGACGGCTTCCCCGTGGAGCCCGGCCGCTACCGGCTGGTGGTCAGCCGGGCCTGCCCGTGGGCGAGCCGGGCGGTCGCCGTGCGGCGGCTGCTCGGCCTGGAGGACGCCCTGCCGATGGCCGTGGCCGGGCCGGTCCACGACGACGACAGCTGGACGTTCGACCTCGACCCGGGCGGCCGGGACCCGGTGCTCGGCATCGAGCGCCTCAAGGAGGCCTACCTCGCGCGGGATCCGGGGTACGACCGCGGCATCACGGTGCCCGCGATCGTCGACGTGCCGACCGGGGCGGTGGTGACCAACGACTTCCGGCAGATCACGATCGACCTGTCGCTGGAGTGGACGCGCCACCACCGGCCCGGCGCGCCCGCGCTGTACCCGCCGCGGCTGCGGCCGGACATCGACGCCGTGGACGAGGCGGTCTACCGGGACGTGAACAACGGCGTCTACCGGGCCGGGTTCGCCGGGTCCCAGGAGTCGTACGCGCAGGCCTACGAGCAGTTGTTCGCCCGGCTCGACTGGCTGTCGGAGCGGCTCTCGCGCTCCCGTTACCTGGTGGGCGACACCATCACCGAGGCGGACGTACGGCTGTTCACCACGCTCGTACGCTTCGACGCCGTGTACCACGGGCACTTCAAGTGCAACCGGAACAAGCTCGCCGAGATGCCGGTGCTGTGGGCGTACGCGCGGGACCTGTTCCAGACTCCCGGCTTCGGCGACACGGTGGACTTTGACCACATCAAGCGGCACTACTACCTCGTGCACTCCGACATCAACCCCACCGGCATCGTCCCGGCCGGGCCCGCGGCGGAGGGCTGGCTGGCCCCGCACGGCCGGGCCGTCCTGGGCGGGCGGCCCTTCGGCGACGGCACCCCGCCGGGACCGCCGCCCCCCGGGGAGCGGGTGCCGGCCGGCCACAACCCGCTCGGCGACCCGCCCGGCTGACCGCCCGCGGGCTCGCCGTCCGCGGCCTCACCGCCCCACGACGGCACGGACGTTCTCGACGCTGCCGCAGTCCGACTCCAGCTGCCTCGCCCGCTCCTTCAGGAACGCGGCGCCCAGCTCGGCCCTGCGGCCGTCGGGCACGTTCTCCCGGGCCCCGTTGAGGATGGTCCGCTCCTCCTCGTCCACGTGGTGGGCGACGGCCTCGACCAGGTCCTCCAGCTTCGAGTCCCATTCGTCGGAGCCGACGTCCTCCACCTCCAGCAGCGCCAGCAGCGCCTTGTTGCCCTCGGCGTGTTCCTCCTCCCCGTGCTCGACCTCCTCGTCGTCCACGTTCTTGTAGCGCTTGAGCGCGCCGTAGACCTCGGCCTCCTCGGCCTCGCCGTGGGCGATGAGCAGCGCGGAGAACCGCTCCAGCGCCGCCGCCCGGTCCGCCTCTACGCTCCGCATCTTCCGGAACAGCTCTTCCATGGTCCGGTGGTCCTCGAGGATCACCGCGACGACGTCCTGTTCCTTCGGCTCCGCGGCCATGGCACTTCCTCCTGGGTCGGGGTCCCCCGTCGTCTGGCGCGTGCTCGTTCGCGGCCGGTTGAAACCCGGCGCCGTCCCCCGGCCCGGTCAGGCGGGGTGTCCGGCCTCCAGATCGCGGACGGCGCCGTAGCGCAGCGGGCCGGCCGTGGGGGGCCCGCCGCCCGCCTCCACGGGGGACAGTACGAAGCCCACGTGGTCCCCGCCCACGGCGACGACCTCCTCGACCGAACCGGTGAACCAGAGCGGTACGCCGGCCAGCACGGGGCTGCCGTCCCGGCCGGGCCGCCAGCCGGTCCGGGCGAACTTGTCCACAGCGTCCCCGGTCTCCCCGCCGAAGAGCTCCGCCAGGGCCCGCTGCTCCCGGCCGAGGACGTGCACGGTGAGGTGGCCGGCCGCGCGGGCCACTCCGTACGTGTGGTTCGCGGTCGACAGCCAGACCACGAAGCGCGGCGGGCGGATCGAGCACTGGGAGGCGAAGCCGACCAGGCAGCCGGCCCGTCTCCCGCCGGAGGCGGCGGTGACCACGTACATCGCGCCGTCCAGCAGGTCGGCGAAGGCGTCCATGGCGGGCACCGGCACGGGGGCGGTCCCACGGTCGTCGCTGTCCGTCACGGGGCGCCTCCGGGGCTTCCGGGCCGCGCGGGCCGCGCGGCCGTCCTCCCCCATGGTGCGTGCTTGGGCGGCCCGTGTCCGGGCAGGCGCGGGGGGTCCGCGCAACCCGTACGAGCCGGAGGAGGTGGATTCGGTGCGCATCGCCTTTCTGACCGCGCCCGAAGGCGTCGAGGAAGTGGAACTCACCGGGCCGTGGAAGGCCGTGGAGGGGGCCGGCTGGAATCCGCGGCTGGTCTCGACCGAGCCGGGGCGGGTGCAGGCCTTCGACCACCTCGACAGGGCCGGCCGTTTCACCGTCGACCACGTGCTCGCCGGGGACACGTCCGACGCCTTCGACGCCCTGGTGCTGCCCGGCGGGCTCGCCAACCCCGACGCCCTGCGGACGGACGACCGGGCCGTGGGCTTCGTCCGGAGCTTCTTCACCGCGGGCAAGCCGGTCGCGGCCATCTGCCACGCTCCGTGGACGCTGGTGGAGGCCGATGTCGTACGCGGCCGGACCCTGACCTCGTGGCCGAGCCTGGCCACCGACATCCGCAACGCGGGCGGCATCTGGGTGGACGAGCCGGTCCGGGTCTGCCGGGCGGCCCCGGCGACGCTGGTCACCAGCCGCAAGCCGGACGACCTGGACGTCTTCTGCGCCGCCGTCCTGCGGGAGTTCGACCGGCCCGCGCAGGCCTGAACGTGCCGGCCCGCGTCACCCGGACGGCGGCGGGCACGAGCACCTCCACGGCGAAACCCGCACCGAAGAGCAGCAGAATCAGCAGCAGGACCAGAAGCAGCGGAACCATGACCCGCCTCCGGGACGGGACGGCCGGGAAGCGGCGTCCGGGGACCGGAGGCCCGCGTACGGGGCGACCGCCCCGCACCGCCCGCCCCGTGCCCGGGTCAGGTCCGCCGGAAGAGAGGTGAGTGACGGTGACGCATCCGAGCCCGCCGCCGCCGGAGGGCCCCGAGCCGGTGCCCTCCGGACCGGAGCCGGTCCCCCGCGACCCCCGGCCGGACGATCCCCCGCACCGTCCGTCCGGCCCGCCGGACGGCAACCCGGAGGAACCGGTCCCGGAGCCCCCCGACTGACCGGGTCCGTTCCCTCCGCGGAACGCACGCGGGCCCACACCCCGCCGGAGGTGTGGGCCCGTGCGGTTCCGCTCCGGCTGCTACCAGGACGACTTGGTGACTCCGGGCAGGAGTCCGGCGTGCGCCTGCTCGCGCATCCTGACGCGGGAGAGGCCGAACTTCCGCAGGTGGCCGCGGGGCCGGCCGTCCACCCCGTCCCGGTTGCGCACGCGGGTCGCGCTCGCGTCGCGGGGCTGCCGGGACAGCTCCGCCAGAGCCGCCGCCCGCTCGGCCTCCGTGGAGGAGGGCCTGCGGAGGATCTCCTTGAGGGTGGCGCGCCTCGCCGCGTACCGCTCGACGATCGCCTTGCGCTTCTCGTTCTGCGCGATCTTGCTCTTCTTGGCCATCAGACCTTCACCCCGCGGGCCCGGATCCGGGCCACGGCGGCCTCGACGCCGATGACGTCGACGGTCTTGATCGCCTTCGCGCTCAGGGTCAGGGCGACGTGGCGCCCCTCGCTCGGCAGCCAGTAGCGCTTGCGCTGGATGTTGGGGTCGAAGCGGCGCGGGGTGCGCCGGTGCGAGTGGGAGATGTGGTTGCCGAAACCGGGCTTGGCGCCGGTCAGCTGGCAGTGCGCGGACAAGGTGCTACCTGCCCCTCTCTGCTGGGAGGTGGTTATTGGAAACGATTTCCATTCCCGTATAGTAGCGGCATGGCACGCAACGAAGTACGCCCGGTCATCAAGCTGCGCTCCACCGCCGGCACCGGCTACACCTACGTCACCCGCAAGAACCGGCGGAACGATCCGGACCGCATGGTGCTGCGCAAGTTCGACCCGGTGGTCCGCCGGCACGTCGACTTCCGCGAAGAGCGCTGACCCCCGCCCCCGCCCCCCCAACTGCCCGAAGGACACCCCGTGAAGCCCGGAATCCACCCCGCCTACGGCCCCGTCGTCTTCCGCGACAAGGCCGCCGACTTCGCCTTCCTCACCCGCTCGACCGCCACCAGCGACAAGACGGTCGAGTGGGAGGACGGCAACACCTACCCCGTCATCGACGTGGAGATCTCCTCGCGGAGCCACCCCTTCTACACCGGCACCGCCCGCGTCATGGACACCGCCGGCCGCGTCGAGCGCTTCCGGCGCCGGTACGGGAGCACGGCGTGACCCTGCCCGTCGTCATCGTCTGCGGCCTCCACTCCGACGCGCGCAGGGAGGTGGTGCAGCGGCTG
This sequence comes from Streptomyces sp. NPDC043896, assembly GCF_056435605.1. NCBI lineage: Bacteria > Bacillati > Actinomycetota > Actinomycetes > Kitasatosporales > Streptomycetaceae > Streptomyces > Streptomyces sp. NPDC043896. Next base: position 40,935 of record NZ_JBWKEE010000030.1, on the reverse strand, counting down.
CTGGACACCGTCCCCGGCAGCGTCGCCCTCCACCACGACCTCGCCACCGCGGCGCGGGGAACGGTGCTGCGCGTCATACGCGACGCCTCGGGCGAGCTGTCCCGGGGGGAGACCCCCCTCGTCAACGACTGCGCGTGCTGCGCGCTGCGCGAGGACCTGGTCCCGGAGCTGGAGCGTCTGGCCGGCAGCGGTCTGACGCGGCTGGCCGTCGTCGAGCTGTGGGACTCCGTCGAGCCCAGGGCCATGGCCCAGGTGGTCAGCGCCCACGGCGCCGGCGTACTCGACCTCACCGGCGTGATCACCGCGGTGGACCCGGCGCTCGTCCTGCCCTGCCTCGTCAACGGCGACGACCTCGCGGAGGCGGGCCTCGCGGCGGCCGCCGCGGACCAGCGCACCGTCGGGGACACCTGGGCCCGGCAGTTGGAGTACGCGCCCGTGCTGGCCGTCGTCGACAGCGAGGACGCCGACGACGAGGACCTCGCCCTGCTGGCGCAGCTCCACCCGACGGCCCGCCGGGTGCCGGCCGGGTCCGGCGAGCTGGCGCGGGCGGCCTTCGCCGGCTTCGACCTGGAAGCCGCGGACGCCGCCCAGCACCCGGCCTGCGCCCTGCTCCCCCAGGACGCCGACGAGGCGGGGGTCACCACCTTCGTCTGGCACCGGCGCCGGCCCTTCCACCCCGAGCGGCTCTACGACGCACTGGAGGACCTCTGCTGCGCGGCCGCCCGCAGCCGCGGCCGCTTCTGGCTCGCCGACCGGCCCGACACCCTGCTGGCCTGGGACGCCGCGGGCGGCGCCCTGTGCGTGGAGAACGCCGGCCCCTGGCTGGCCTCCCTGCCGGACGCCGCCTGGGAGCTGGTCCCCCCGATGCGCAGGGCGGCGGCCTCGCTCGACTGGCACCCCGACCACGGCGACTGCTGCCAGCACCTGGTCTTCACCTCGCCCGGCCTCGACCGCCAGGGCCTGGAGCGGCTCCTCGAATCCTGCCTGCTCACCGACGCCGAGTACGCGGCGGGACCGGAGGGCTGGAAGTCCCTCCCGGCCGCCTTCGACTCGCTCCTCGACCCCGTCTCCTGAACTCCGCACGCCCCCGCCGAACCTGACGACCCGTCACGATCGGTCCGACCCGACAAGGAACCCCGTATGCCCCGCCGCCAGGACCCGCACAAGCCGCTCAAGTCCCGTCCCAACCCGCTGGATGCGGCGGGGATCACCTTCATCGACTACAAGGACACCGACCTGCTGCGGAAGTTCGTCTCCGACCGCGGCAAGATCCGCAGCCGCCGCGTCACGCGCGTCACCGCCCAGCAGCAGCGGCAGCTCGCCGCCGCGATCAAGAACGCCCGCGAGATGGCCCTGCTCCCCTACGGCACCCGGTAGGGGTCCGGCCGGGCGTCAGGCGACGCGGCCGCCCTCCGCGGCCCGCACACCCCTGTCGGCCGCCGCGCCGCGACCGGCAGGGCGGGGACCCGCGGCGCCGGGCCCGGCCGGGTGGAGCGCTGCCAGCGCGGCGAGCATCAGCTCCAGGGCGAAGGGGTAGCCGCTGTCGCGCATGTCGGCGGCGAGCAGCGGGAAGGACGCCGCGATGTGCGGGTGGGTCTCGGCCGGCAGCCTGCCGTAGACCGAGTTCCAGACCGCCTCGTCCGCCTCGCGGGCGGCCTTCGGCAGGGCGAGCGCGGCGGCGTCCTGCGCGGCGAAGGCCAGGGCCTGGTCGACGAACGCGTGGTAGGCGCGGACTGCCAGGGCGTCCGGGAAGCCCGCCGTGCGGAGGATGCCGAGGATCCGCTCCACGGCCCGGGTCTCGTGGGGGCGTCCCGTGGTGCGGTACGCGCCGAGGACGGCCGCCTGCGGGTGGGACAGGTAGCAGGCGTGGATCCGCAGGCCCATCGAGCGCAGGTCCTCCCGCCAGTCCCCGGTCGCCCGCCAGCCCTCCTGCGCCCTGCCGATCATCTCGTCCGCGAGGGCCAGGAGGAGGGCGTCGGTGTTGTGGAAGTAGCGGTAGAGCGCGCTCGGATCGGCGCCGAGCGCGGCTCCCAGTCTGCGTACGGACAGCGCGTCCGCGCCGTGCTGGGCGACCAGCCGCAGCGCCGTCTCGACGATGAGCTGCTCCGAGAGGACCGCGCCCTGCTTGGTGGGCCTCCGGCGCCGGCGCCTGTCTTCGGGGGTGACACGTTCGGACATGGCCGGGACCTTACGTCAACACCATTGACGTGTAAACGCCCTTGGCGCTTCCATGGCGGCCACCCCCCTGTCGCCTCACGCTCTGGAGCTTTCGAATGCCCAAGGCCGATCTGGTCTTCACCCGCGGGCCCGTCTTCACGGTGGACCCGGCCCGTACACGGGCGACCTCGCTCGCCGTCGTCGGCGACAGGATCGCGGCCGTCGGCCACGACGAGGTGCGCGAACTCGTGGGCCCCGGCACCGAGGTGGTCGACCTGACGGGGAAGCTGCTGGTCCCCGGCTTCCAGGACGCCCACGTCCATCCGGTCGTCGCCGGGGTGGAGCTGGCCGAGTGCGACCTGACCGGGACGGTCGACGCGGACGACTGCCTCGCGCTGGTCCGCGCGTACGCGGACGCGCACCCCGACCGGGAGTGGATCACCGGCGGCGGCTGGTCGATGGAGAGCTTCGAGGGCGGACTGCCGACCCGGCAGCTGCTCGACTCCGTCGTCCCCGACCGCCCGGTCCTCCTGGCCAACCGGGACCACCACGGTGCCTGGGCCAACACGCGGGCGCTCGAACTCGCCGGGATCACCGCCGCCACCCCCGACCCCGCCGACGGCCGGATCGAGCGGGAGCCGGACGGCACCCCGAGCGGCATGCTCCAGGAGGGCGCCACCTCGCTGGTCGGCCGGCTGCTGCCGCCGACCACGCCGGCGGAACTCCTCGCCGGGCTGCTGCGGGCCCAGGAGCTGCTCCACTCCCTCGGCATCACGGGCTGGCAGGACGCGATGCTCGGGGAGCTGGGCGGCCGGCCCGACCCCTCGGACGCGTACATGACCGCGGCGGAGAGCGGCTCGCTCACGGCGCGGGTGACCGGGGCGCTCTGGTGGGACCGGGCGCGGGGCGCCGAGCAGATCCCCGAACTGGTGGCCCGGCGCGAGAAGCTGCGGGCCGGACGGTTCCGCGCGACCTCCGTGAAGATCATGCAGGACGGTGTCGCGGAGAACTTCACCGCCGCCATGACCTCTCCCTACCTGGACGGCTGCGGCTGCGCCACCGCCAACAGCGGCCTGAGCTTCGTCGAGCCGGGCGCGCTGCGCGGGTACGTGACGGAGCTCGACGCCCTCGGTTTCCAGGTGCACTTCCACGCCCTCGGCGACCGGGCCGTGCGCGAGGCCCTCGACGCGGTCGGGGCGGCGGTGGCCGCCAACGGGCACCGGGGCAACCGCCACCACCTCGCCCACCTCCAGGTCGTCCACCCCGAGGACCTCACCCGCTTCGCCGCGCTCGGTGCCCTGGCCAACATCCAGCCGCTGTGGGCGGCCCACGAGCCCCAGATGGACGAGCTGACCATTCCGTTCCTGGGCCCGGAACGTGCCGCCTGGCAGTACCCGTTCGGCGACCTGGTCCGGGCCGGCGCGACCCTCGTCGCGGGCAGCGACTGGCCGGTGAGCAGCCCCGATCCCCTGGCGGGCCTGCACGTGGCCGTGAACCGCCGGGAGCCCGGGGCCGGGGACGGCCGGACCTTCTACCCCGAGCAGCGGATCGACCTGCCGACCGCGCTGGCCGCGTACACCGCCGGGGCCGCCCATGTGAACGGCCACGACGACGCGGGCAGCCTGCGCGTCGGCAACCTCGCCGACCTGGTCGTCCTGGACCGCGACATCCTCACGGCGCCCGCCGAGGAGATCGCGGAGGCCAGGGTGGAGCGGACCTACGTCGGCGGCCGGCTCGTGCACTCGGACTGAGCGGACCGTACCGATGACGCCCCGATCCGTTCGCCATCCGCGCCGGGCGCGAGCTCTACGCCGAGCCCAAGTACCCGGGCTGGTTCGAGGTCGGCCTGCCGTCCCTCAACGGGCCCGGGGGCGAGACCTGGTCCGTACGGTGCAACGCGGCCACGGTCGCCCCATCCCCGAGCCGACGGCCCTCAGCGGCGCGTGGACGGACTTCGTCCCCGGCGCCCGCCCGGGCGACGTGGCCGCGCCCGCCCTCAGCCCCGTCGTCGGCACACGACCCGGGGCACGGTGGTGGTCCTGAGCAGCAGCGGGCACGCGCCGCAGGTTCAGCAGAGCCCGAACGGCCGTTGCGGGTAAGCGGCTCGGGTCGTGCGGGCACGCCCGCCCCCTGGCCGGAGCCAGCGCCTCCCGCGGGACGGGGAAGTCCCACGGCGGGGTGCGGATGCCTGTCCGGATCCGGCGGCGTCGCCACGGCCACCATGGCCCCGGACGCAGGAAAGGCCGTTCTCTCATCGATGAGAGAACGGCCTCCGACGTGCGGAATGCACAGTCGGGACGACAGGATTTGAACCTGCGACCCCTTGACCCCCAGTCAAGTGCGCTACCAAGCTGCGCCACGTCCCGTTGCCTTGCTTTGTGCCCCTCACCTGGGGTTTCCCCCTCGTGCCGGGCACATGCAGAACATTACCCCACGCAGAGGGGTGCGTGTGCACGGGTAATCGGCGCGGGGGAGGATGGCCGTGTGAGGGAACGGGAACGCGACCGGGACGGTGAGGGGCGGGCACGCAGTGCGCGGCCGCGGGACGGGCTCGGGCGGCCGCTGCCGTACGGGGTCGAGGGGGTGGCGCGGCAGCCCGAGGGGGTGGTGCGCGCCCCGGAGCGGACGGTGGCGGAGGCTCAGGGGCTGCTGGACGCCGGGATGCCCTTCCACGCGCACGAGGTGTTCGAGGACGCGTGGAAGTCCGGGCCCCCCGAGGACGCCGGCCTGTGGCGGGGACTGGCGCAGCTGGCGGTGGGGCTGACGCACGCCGCGCGGGGGAACTCCGTCGGCGGGGCGCGGCTGCTGCTGCGGGGTGCCGGGGCCCTGGCCGGGCGCGGGGACGCGTACGGGATCGACGTGGCGGGGCTGGTGCGGTGGGCCCGGGAGCTGGCCGGGCGGGTGGAGGCCGGGGAACGGGTCGACGCGGCGGCCGAGGCCCCCCGGCTGACGGGGACCCCAGGGACCTAGGCGGGCTGGAGGAGGTCCCAGCGGTTGCCGTAGAGGTCCTCGAAGACGGCGACGGAGCCGTACGGCTCGTGGCGAGGCTCCTCCAGGAAGCGGACGCCCTCGGCGGTCATCCGGGCGTGGTCGGCGGCGAAGTCGGCGGTGTAGAGGAAGAAGCCGACGCGGCCGCCGGTCTGGTCGCCGACGCGGGAGCGCTGGGCCTCGTCCTTGGCGCGGGCGAGCAGCAGGGCGGACTCCTTGGCTCCGGGCGGGCGGACCACGACCCAGCGGGATCCGTCCGGGCGGGCGGTGTCCTCGGCGAGTTCGAAGCCGAGGGCGCGGGTGTAGAAGTCGATGGCTTCGTCGTAGTCGTGGACCACGAGGGCGGTCAGGGCGATGTGGGATGGCATGCGGCTATTGTGCGCCGAGGAGGACGACCTCCAGGGTGCGGGGGCCGTGTACGCCTTCCACCCGGTCGAGTTCGATGTCGCTGGTGGCGGAGGGGCCGGAGATCCAGGTCAGCGGGCGGGCCGGGTCGAGGCGTCCGAGGGCCTGCGGTACGGAGTCCACGAGCTGGCCGGGCACGCGGACCACGCAGACGTGGTGGTCCGGGACGAGGGTGATGCGGCGCCGGCCCTGGTCGGGGCCGCCGTCGAGGACGATGGTGCCGGTCTCGGCGATGGCCAGGGCGCAGCCGGTGACGACGCTGTCGACGCGGTCCAGGTCGTACGGGGTGGAGTCCGGCCGGTCCTCGACGCGGGCCGCGGTGGTGGACGCCAGCCAGTGCGGGGGCAGGGCCGGCGGTACGAGCACCGTGCGGGAGGCTGCGAGCAGCCGGGCGAGGAGCGGCGGGAGGCCGGCTTCGTCCGTGCGGTGGACCCTGGCCCGGTACTCGGTGAGGTTGGCGGCCAGGAGGGCGGCGGTCTCGGCCGGGGTGCGGTCGCCGTGGACGCGGAGGTAGTCCCGGGGGACGGCGGGAGCGTCCGGGGCCTGTGCGTTGGCCCGCCGGATGCGGGCCAGGACGCGGTCCTTGGAGGTCAACCTCGGGTCCCCCGTTCTCGGAGCCACCAGTCGCGGAAGGATTCCGCCGGGATGTCGGGCAGTTCGCGGGTGTCGGTCCAGGCGCGGCCCGGTCCCGGGAGCCGGCGCGGGCGCAGCCGGCGGGCGCGGGACAGCAGCCGTTCCCCGGCGCGCACGGCGCCGGGGTGGTCGAGGAGGAGCCGGGCGGCGCGCATGGCGGCCCGTTCGGCGGTGTGGCCGTGGGCGGGCCGGATGCGGACGCGGACGCCCTCGCGGGTCACGGGGCCGCCCTGGACCACGCGTTCGCGCAGGTGCACGAGGACCTCGGGGATGTCGATGGCGACGGGGCAGACCTCATAGCAGGCAATCCGTGCACAACTGTCGTGTCTCTATGGGGAATGCAGTGCGGACGATCACCTCAACAATCCGTTGCAGTCACTCCCGTAGGGAACGTACGTTCGAATCATGCATATCGGTTACTACTCCAGCGCGGGATGGGAGGACTGGGGACTCCACCACGAGCCCCTGATTCCCGATGGCATGCCCGTGCTCTACGACGACGACCTGGTCTTCGAGGACGACGGGCGCCTTCGCCCGGTGGCCGTCGTCAACCAGTGGCTTCGCCGCCTGCCGACCGGCGGCGGTGGCCGCTTCGCCTCTGGTCGGTCGGCCCGTTCCCCGCACACCTGGAAGAACAACGCCACCGCCCTGCTCCACTGGCTGGAGTTCCTGTCGGAAAGGGGCGTGGACCCGTTCGGCACCCGGAACGAACTACGTTCTGCGCTGGCCGCGTTCGCCGCGTACCGACTGCCCGGGGGGCCGCTGGAGGCCCGGTGGGAGGGCTCCACGTGGAACGTCCGGATCGCCAGCATCACGGGCTTCTACCAGTGGGCGATGAGCGAGGGCCACTGCACGCAGATGCCCTTCACCCAGGTCATGGGCACCCGCTACACCGAGGCCGGGCCGGTTGCCACCGTCCGCAACACCGCCTCCGTGCGCAGGCCGTCCGCCCATGCGCGGATCAAGTACCTCGAGCCCGACTTCACCCGGCTGTTCCTGCGGGCCCTTGCTGGGCTCAACCCCGACGGCGACCCCGAGCCCGGCTACGCGGGCCGACAGCTCGGCCGCAACGCCGCCGTCGGCCACCTCGCCTTCGGCACCGGCGCGCGAAGCGAGGAGTTCACCCATCTCCTCACCTACGAGATCCCGGACCTCCCCCGCCGCCGCACGGCTATCCCCACCTGGTTCCCCCTTCCCGGGCCCATCACCAAGGGGAACATCGCGCGCACCACGTGGATCGAGTACGACCCGCTGACGCAGGTCCACCAGTACATGGGGCTGGAGCGGCCCCTGGCCGCCGACCGCGCCGCCGCCCGCCGCCAGGACGCAGAGCACACCGCCGGCCGCGGTGCTCCACATCACCTCACCGAGCCGCTGCACATCAGCGCGTCCGACTGGGAAGGCGGCCGCATCAACGGCCTGCGCCGCTCCTGGCGCGTCCTGTCCACGGGTGAACGGCTGCGGCTGGTGACGCCCGAAGGCGCCCCCGCGCTGCTGTCCCTCCAGAGCACCGGCGACCCGTTCACCGCGTGGGCGACGGTGTTCCGGCGGACCTCCGAACGCATCCGGCGCATGTACGAGCCCCGGTTCCCGATGGTCAGCCCGCACACCGCCCGGCACAGCTTCGCCATGGCCACGCTGGCGAAGCTGGTGACCGGCCACTACAGGGCCGAGGGTCAGGTCATCGACCACCTCGACGTGGACCCCTACATGCTCGACCTGCTGCGCTCGCGGGAACCGATCGTGCTGCTGCGGGACCTCCTAGGGCATGCGAGCGTCACCACGACGGAGCTATACGTCTCGCGCCTGGACATCCACCGCATCCACCGCGACATCTACGCCGCGACGCTGCGCCGACGCGGGCTCTCGGCGGCGCAGGCCGAGGCCGATACCGAATTCGAGGACGCCTGATGCCCGCCGAGTACCACTACGGGCCGCCGCCCCGGATCGAAGCCTCCTTCCCCAACGGCGACCAGACCGTCATCACCTTCGGCGATCTCACCAACGTGAGACTGGTCAACGATCTGGCCGAAGGGCTCGTCAGCTGCGTCCACCCCTACGGCCCCGTGGCCTCCGTGGCGACGTTCCGGCAGTACGGAACGTACCTGCGTCAGATGGTCCGGGCTCTCACCGAAGAGGGGTTCACCGGCCGGGCCCGCGATCTCACGCGACCCCAGATGGTCCGCCTCTGGTTGGCCAACAACTGGGTGATGGAGCGGATCACCCGCGCCATGCTGCGTGGCTACGACGATACGTTCGGCGCTCTGGAGCCGTCCCTTCGCGCGCACCTGCACGGCAGGTCCCTCAAGGGCACATCGAGGCCCAAGGGTGCTCCGCACCAGCCGTACACCGACACCGAGTGGACAGCGCTCACCGCCGCGCTGGAGGCATACGTCAGCCGAGCCCGCAAGCGCCACGACGCCGCCTTGGCGGCAGCCGCACGGGGCGGGACGGGCCTGGACGCCGTTACGGCGAAGCTGCTCGCCGACGGTCCCCTACTTCCGCTCCCGGTGCTCCGAAGCCTCGACTTGCCCACCACCGAAGCGAACCAAAACGCCGTCAGCGCGTGGCGTGACGCCCTCTACCCGACGGCCCCAGTGACGTACGCCTACCGGATGCTCTTGGGCGTCCACAGCGGCATCGTCGCCGACGGACTGAGCGCACTGGGCCTGGCAGACCTCCACTGGGCCGGTGACAAGACGCTCCTGCTCGACTATGTGAAGGGGCGCACCGGCCCGGAGTCGGCGAACCTGCCACGTAAGGCGATCACCGTCCTGTCCGACTGGCTCGACCTGTCCGGGCCGCTACGTCGCCATGCGGAGGGGACCGACCACCACGACATGCTGTGGATCTACAGCGTGACGCGGATCTTCCGCATCGGCCAACAGCTCATCGGGCCCCTTGGGCGGGCCACGTGGAACGCCAAAGCCAGGGCCGCACTCACCGCCGAGTTGGGCGTGCTCGCCGACGATGGAAGCCCGTTGAGCCACCACAGCGGCAGGGTCCGCAACACCTTCCTCAACCGGCGCGGAGAAAGCCTCCCATGGGCGGGATCGGTACGGCCGATCGACCCCAATCACACCGCGCAAGTGGAAGCCCACCACTACCTGAGCCCGACGACGCCCGCCCGCCGCGACGCGGTCGAGGAGATCATCTCCGACGCCATCGGTGACGTCAGCCGACGCGCGCGCAAGCCCGTCGTCCTGAGCGACGACGACGCGGCCGACTTCGTCCGAGACCAGCCAGAAACAGCCCACACTCTGGGCGTGGACGAGGCCCGGATGCGGCATCTGCTAGGCGGGAGCCAGGACGTGTTCACCGCGACGTGCTCCGACATGCTGGCCGGTCTCCACGGCCCGAAGGGCAAACCGTGCCCGGCCCGGCCGCACGTGTGCCTGCTGTGCCCTCTGGCGGTGTTCCTCCCCCGCCACGCGCCCAACCTGCTGCGATGGAAGGCGTACTTCTCCCGGCAGGCACGGGCCATGACCACCAGCGACTTCCTGACCGTGTTCGGCCCATACTCCGACCGGCTCGACACCGAGATCCTGCCTCGCTTCGACCAGCGCGTGCTGGACGCGGCGGCGGGCGCGGTGCTCGACACCGACGCCGAGCTGCCCTTGCGGCCAGAGGAGGCATCGCTGTGAGGGACAGCACCTCCGCCGGCCGTGTGCTCTCCGGCACCTCGCCGCGGGTGTTCGCCGGTACCGACGTGTTCGCCGAGATCGGCCTGCGACCCTCGCCAGGTGCTCTCCCCGTCCGATTCGAGGATGACAACTGGTTCCTCGACTACGCCGACGCCGCCGCCCACATCGTCCCCTCGCAGCTTCGCTTCGACTTCACCAGCATCAAGAACCCGGCCTGGCGGATCGTCGCCAAGGAGCAGACCCTCGCGCTCATGGCGCCTCAGCACCAGGCCGTCGCCGAGCTGGCCCACGCCTTCCGCGTCCCCAAGGCTCCGATCACCGCGAACGGGCTGTTCCGTGATCTCGTCAAGTGGCTGAACTACCTGACCACACACGGCATTACCTCGCTGGAACAAGTCCAGCAGGGCCACTGCGACGCGTACATGCACCACCGGTCCTACACGGCCAAAGGGACGCTCCGCGCGTCCAGCTCGCTGGCATTCATCATCGCGCCGGTCATCTATCTCGGGCACTACGCCGAGTTGTTCAGCGGCGACTCCTACCGGCCCGGGTTCCTACCGTGGGGCGGGGTCTCACCCTGGGCGATCACCGGGTACTCCACTTTCCGGGGCAACAACACCCCTCCGGTGCCCGACACCATCATGCAGCCCTTGCTGGCCGCAGCCCTCTACATCGTGGAGGTTCTCGGTCCGTACATCGCGGACGAGTGGGATGCCTTCACGTCCGCCAATGACGCCCCTGCTACGGAGGAACGCTCCATCCCCGAACTCTTGCGCGCGCGCCTGGAGCAGCACGTGCGCGCCGGTGAACCTCTGCCCAGCTCGGACCCTCGTACGCCTAGGCGGCGACCCGGCAGCCGGGCTTGGGATGGCGGAGGCCCGCTCATGGATGTCTCCCTGCGCGCGCTCCTCCCGGGCCTCAAAGTCCACAGGCCGACCAAGCAAACGGATGCCGTCATCCGCCCGTGGCTCCTCGACGCCGTGGCTGCCGTCGGAGTCGCAGCACCGTACGGCCGCAATCCTGCCCTGGTGCCCGCACCCGGCGACTCGGACCGTGAGATTCCGTGGGCGGGGCCGATGTGGGACAGGGACCTGCGCGCTCTCCACACTCTCGCCGTTTCCGCGTGCATGGTCGTCGTCGCGGCCCTCAGCGGTATGCGACGCAGCGAGCTTCTTGAGCTGACCGGCAACAGCTGTATGCAGCCTGTGACCGGACTGCGGGGCACCACCCGGTACAAGCTGGCCGGACGGCTCGTGAAGCGCCAGCGGCCCGGCCAGTTCATCCGTGAGGAGTGGACCGTGGTCGAGGTCGTCCACACCGCAGTCCGCCTCGCCGCACGGCTGACGAAGTGCGGACCCGATGAGCGGGTGTTCGCACGACGCGCCGCAAGCTACGAGATCCAGGGCCTCCACCAGTGGGTCAACGGCCCGGCCGGTCAGCGGCTCGGGCTGGCGCCGATCCCGGATGGGCCGATCACCTTCCGGATGCTGCGGCGGACGCTGGCCATCGCGCTCGCGCAACGGCCCGGCGGGCTGTTGGCCGCGAAGGTCCAGCTCAAGCACCTGTCGGTGGTGACCACCGAGGGCTACACCCATCGGCCCGGCGGCGCTCAGGCCATCTTCCTGGCGGAGGTCCGGGAGGCGGAGGAGGAACACCGGCTCGCGCTGACGCGGCAGGCGTGGGAGGAGTACCGGGCCGGGCGGCTGCCGACCGGCCCGGGGGCCCGGGACCTGATCGACGCGTTCGAGCACATCGACTCCGACCTCGCCGACCACGCCGCCACGGCCGCGACGATCATCGACAGCGAGACGCGGTTGGTGAACCTGCTGCGGCAGCAGTCGAAGTTCCTGCACGTGGCAGCGGCGAACTTCTGCTGGTTCAAGGACCCGTCGAAGGCGCTGTGTCAGAAGCTCGCGGGCAACCCGAAGGCGTCCCAGCCACTGGCCATGATGTGTGACTCGGCGCGGTGTCCGCAGGCGACCCATCACGAGGAGCACCGGCCGGTGTGGGCGGCGAACGTGGACGCGCTCACAGCGATGATCCGGGCTATCCCCCGGCCCCAGAAGGAGGCCCGCGCGCGGGCTCAGGCTGACCTGGACCGGGGCCGCCGGGTCCTGGACGAGATCGACGGCGCCTTGGCGGCGCGGGACGGAGAGCACCATGCCCAAGATCAGTGAAGAGGGCCGCCGTCAGGCGGAGGAAGCGATCCGGGCCGCGATGGACCGGATGCTGCGCGGGGAGCTGCCGCCGGGCGGCAAGGTCGATCTGGCGACGTTGGCCCGGGAGTCCGGGGTGAGCCGGACCCTGTTCTACGGTAAGCCCGACCGGGACGGCGGGCAGCGGCCGGGCCTGTACCAGCACCTCGCGGAGGAGTTCGAGCGGCGCCGTGCCGCCCTCGCGGAGGCCGGGACGATCCCGGACCCGCGTCAGGCGCAGATCGCCCGGCAGAAGGACGTGGAGGGGGCCCTGCGAGAGCGGCTGCGCAAGCAGGAAGCGGAGCTGGTGGAGCTGCGGGCGTTTCGGGTGCGGGCGGTGTCGCAGATCGCGGCGCAGCGGGAGTTGATCGAGCGGTTGCGGGAGGCGGCTGACGTGCCGCAGAACGTGCGGACGCTGCGGCCGGGGAGGTGAGGGGGTGGGGCCCGCCGGACAAGGTGGGCGGGCCCCGCTCTCATGGTGCCGTCCGCGGCAGGTGCTGGAGAGCACCTGCGCCGGCGGTGGTGCTGCGCGTCACCTTCGTTCCCTCGCGGGGGTGAGGGTTTCCCGTCAGCTGACACCCTTGCTACTGAGATAACTATAGATTCGACTCGTCACGGGCCCACGAGAAGCAGGCCCGGGGCGGCCCGGCCCGTGGGACCATGAAGCCCCGCCAGGAGGCGTCAACTCCCAGCGGGGCCATCGCGCAGGCGCGCGGGGGAACTTCGACCGTTACGGACGATCGAAGCTCTCTGCCCACCGGGCCGCCCACTCCGCCACTCTGGCCGCCGTCAGCACCGCGCCCACCACCGTGAGCACCCGCCTCGACCAACACCACAGCCTGCGAAGCCGTACGACCCCCGTGGGCGTGCGCTCCCGTGCATGACGCCCCACAGCCGTCCTCCTTGCCGGGGCAGACGGCGACCGGGACTCTCCCGGCGGCTGCCGCCCCCCGCGAGGCGGCAGCCCAAGAGGCCGACCCGGGAAGGACGCGCGCAAGACGCCCCGGCACCGTACGGGCCCCCGCCCCTGCCCGGGGCCCGATCACCCGGCCTTCACCCGAAGGTGAGCGGGAGCACGCGGGCCGGCCAAGGTGCTCCGGACCACCTTCGGACGTTTCTCCGCGAACGCGTCCCCGGCCGGTCCGGGGCCTGTGAGGCTGTCTCCGCCCCGGGCCATCCCGGGGCGGTTGGCCCGCTCCCGGGCGTTACGGGAGCGGGCCAACCGTCGGTTCGGAGGAAGGACGAGGGACGGCGTGGAGAAGGACATCTGGGAGAAGTTGACGGACCTGGCGGCTCTGTTCAACGAGGGCGACGCCGCCCGGGGGATGGCCCCGGAGCTGTCGCACACCCTGCAAGTCATGAAGATCAGCGAGGAAGCCGGAGAGGCCTCACAGGCCGTGGTCGGGGTGTGGGGCACCAACCCGCGCAAGGGCGGCGTCACCCACGCATGGGACGACGTGCACGATGAGGTCGCCGATGTCGCGATCACCGCGCTCGTCGCGCTCGCCCGGATGCGGCCGGACGCCCCCGCCTACTTCGCCGACCAGCTCCGCATCAAGGCCGCCAAGTTCCTGCCCACCGATCCGCACTCCGCCCCCGGCTCGCAGGAGACGTAGCGGCTGCGACCGTCCGACACCGCGAAAGGTGCTCGACAGCACCTCGCCGGCCGCGGTGCTCTCGATCACCTCCGGGCGTATCTCGTCGAACCTGCCCCGGTCCGCCGCCGGTGGTGTGAGGCTGTCCCCGCCCCGGGGAGTCCGGAGCTGGATGGCACGTCCCCCGGTGAGATGGGGACGTGCCATCCGCTGGTTTCAACAGGAGGAGACGACCCCATGGCCCGTGAATGGCTGCCGCCCGGCGAGTACGTCCAGACCATCGCGCGCGCGACCTCGTACGCCTGCCTGTACTTCACCGACACCCGACAGCGGCCCGTCCAGCTCCGCGATGTCCGCAACCCCGACGTCTGGCACTGGCCCGGCGGGAACATGGACCCGGGCGAGAACCCGTGGGAGTGTGCGCTGCGCGAGTGCATGGAGGAGACCGGTATCGCCTTCGCGGGCGAGCAGAAGCTCCTCGGGGTGGAGTTCATCAAGGACCGGGGCGCGGCGTGGCCCGCGAACCACATCGGGTTCGTCTTCGACGGGGGCGCCCTCACGGACGAGCAGATCTCGAACATCGTCCTGGACCGGGAGGAGCACTCCGAGGTCCAGGTCCATACCATCGACGAGTGGGGGGAGATCATGCCTCGCGACCGGGGATACGCCCGCCACCACCTCCAGGCCATCCACAACGCCCGGATCACCGGACGCGTCTCCTACTACCAACGCTGACCCGGACCGCCAGCCGGTCGAGGTGACGGGCAGCACGCGCGCCGGCGAGGTGCTTCCCGTCACCTGCCGCGGGTCAGGTCGTGGCCGGGGGCTTGCGGTGACGGCCCGGCTTCTTCTTCGACGGCGGGAGCTGGAGGTCCTGAGGCTCAGGCGACGGAGCGGGGTGCAGAATGCGCTGGGCGGCGGCGTAGTCGGCCGCTAGCCCTATCGCTGTCCACTGGTAGCCGTCCCAACGGACCATCAGCCGGGGCGCCTGCGGGTTGACGTGCGCGGCCCGGACCTCGCCCTCGCGGCCGGTCATGGGGATGGCGCGGATCTCGCCCACGCGGCCCGCCTGGCGGCTCAGCCACCGAAGGGCCCACTCCTCAAGGGGTTCGTCGTCCATGCGCCCACAGCCTTCCACCCTGCGCGGGCGAAGGTGACCGAAAGCGCCTTCGCCGGCGCAGGTGCTCCGGATCACCTGCCGCGGGTGGAGGTCAGCGGCCCAGGAACGTGCGGCGCCACTGGAGCGGGGACATCGACAGCGCTGCTTCGGCGAGAGCCTGCGCGGAGGGCGTCTTGAGGCTCGCGATCGAGGTGTCGATCCAGTCCTGGACCTCGCTGTAGCCCTGGGCTCGGTATTCGACGGCCTGGACGAGGCATTCGAGCTTGTCGGCGTCGTGCGCGACGAGGACTTCGAGGCTGGAGCCGGTCTCGTACTCGTCCACGACCCGCTGGACTCCGGCCTTGACGGCGGGGTGGGTGGCGGAGACCTGGTCGGCGGTGACGGTCTGGTTGCTGGCGGCCTGGATGTAGCGGCGGCCGATGTGAGGGATGTCCCCGATCCGGGTTTCCTGAGTGTCGTGGAAGAGGCACATCAGGGCGACCTTGCCCGCGTCGGCGCCTTCCATCATGGCCAGGACGGAGCCGATGATCCCCACGCGAAACGAGTGCTCGGCGATCGACTCGGGGTTGTTGTTCCCGGTGAACCACCAGCCGGTCCGCTTCGCGTTCTTGAGGACGCCCATCTCGAAGAGGAATTCGGCGGTGCCCTGCGCGTTCGCCGTCTCGTCTGCCATGCGGTGACCTCCGGTTCGGATCATCAGTTCTGTCGTAAAACGTAGCGGAGGGCGCCGAGTTCGCGTCTGGATCTCTGGGAGATGACGCCGTCCTCGAGGAGGCTGTCGGTGCGGGCGCGCAGCGATGCGGCGACCTGGGGCAGGGCCCGGGGGAGCCAGGGGTGGACCTCCAGGAGCGCCCACAGCGAGTGGGCGTACAGGTCGATGTAGCCGGGGGCGAGGTGCATGCCGTCGGCGAGGGCCCGCAGCAGGGCGACAGGGTCCCAGCCGGTCAGGGCCCGGTCGCGCATGAACGTGTCGTCGGCCTGCGGCTGGCGGGCCACTCCGAGCCAGTACGCCCAGTAGTTCAGGTTCGCGGCCTCGCCATCGTCGTTGTCGGCTATGGCCCGTTCGATGAAGTCCCACAGCGGGACGGGGTCGCCGAGGCGGGCGAGGGCGGTGGCGGTGGAGCGGGCTTCGGCCCACTGGGGGCTCCAGCCGTGGCGGGCCAGGACGTCGCGGCGGGCGTGGAGGGTCTGCGCGGTCCAGGCGCGGGCCTGCGGGGTGCGGTCGTAGGAGGCCAGGTAGAGGGCTTGTCGGTGCAGCAGGATGCCTTGGGGGTCGGTGCGCTTGGCGCTCTCGGCGGTGCGGCGCAGGTAGTCGAACAGGATCTCCTTCTCGCCTGGTCCGAGGAGGGGTGCTGCTGGCACGGGGCCGCGCCTGGGGCGGCTGACGCGCGCGGCCAGGGGCGGCGGCGGGGTGCCGGTGAGGGCCCAGGCCAGCATGTGCGTGGTGTCGCGGGTGTGGACCCACTCCCCGAGCGGGTGGGAGTCGGCGGCGGGGTCGAGGCAGGCCGTCACGATCCGGTCGGCGTCCATGGCTGCGTCGAGGAGCCCGAGGACTCCCGGGTCGGCCCCGAGGATGGCCAGGCGGCGCCGCATCGCGGTGAGTAGCCCGGCCTTGATGTTGGCCAGCGGGCGGCGGCCGGACTCCCAGCCCTGCACGGTGGCGAGGTCCACGGCGAGGAGTTCGGCCAGACCCTGCTGGGTGGCGGGGATCGACTCGCGGGCCGTGCGCAGCACGAAGCCGCTGATGAATCCCGAACGCGAGGGCCGGGACGTGCCGTTGGTGGTCATGACGCCCCCTGGGGCAGGTCGCTGCCGAACTCGTACCCACAGTCAGTCCTACCGCACCACGGCCGTCCGTACGGTCAATCCGTGCAGCAGGAGCCGGACTTCCCTCGCCCCGGGCACGCCGTGTACCGCACTGGCCCCGCATGTCCGGGGCGCGGCGCAGCAACCCTCGAACGGATCACCCCCGTCATCAGGAGCGCGCACATGCACCGAACGGCAACACCTTCCGAGCCGCATCACGCAAGGACCTGCGACACCTCGCCGGCCAAGGTGCTCCCGCTCATCTCGACCGGGGACGTCGCCCGGGACGTGGAGCTCGCGCTCGCGCTCGCCGACACCGCGCCTTCTGGGGACGCGGCCCGAGCGGTCCGGGAGAGCCTGCGCGGCCACATCCGGGCCTTGGCCGACCCGGCCGAAGCGTTCGCCGCGACGATGGGCGGTTCCCGGCCACGTGACACCGCCCTGCGGACCGTCCGCTACGCCCGTGAGCTGGCGAAGAAGCCCGGAGATGACCCCGTGGCCAGCCTGCGACTTCTGGCCAAGTCCGCCCAGTACCTCGCCCGGTACGCCGCCGACGGCCGCGCCGCCGCGCGGGTGCGGCCCGGCCCGTTACTGCGGGCGGCCTGCTGATGGGCCGCCACCGCCTGCACGTCAACGGCGAGGTCGTCGTCGCGCTGACCTGGTGGTCGGCCGTTCTTACCGGCTTCGCTCTGCTCGGCGTCATCGGCCACGACGAGATCACCGACGACGCCCACCACCTCGCGCTGCCCGTCACCGTTTCGGACCGCACCCCGGACGACGGGCCCGCGTAGACCGCTCCGGTCCCCGGCCTGCCGCCAGGCGCCGGGCACCGGAGTCCCCATCCGCGGCAGGTGCCCAACAGCACCTCGCCGGCCCCCGTGCTCCACCTCACCTCCCGAGGAGCTTGCCGTGCCCGACACGATCCAGGCGGACGACGTCTTCGCCTACGCCCGTGACCGCATCGAGGAGACGGCCGCCGCCTTGTGGCCGGACCGGCCCGTCGTCATGGGCCCGCACGTCCCCTCGGTGACCGGGTACGTGCAGCGGCTGGAGGCCGGGGGGCGGCCGGTGTTCGCGAAGGTGTCCCTGCTGGGGGTCTCCCTGGCGTCGGTGCTGCGCGGTACGCACGGCAGCTGGCCGGAGGTGAGGGCGAAGCAGGCCGCGTACTTATCGACGCCGGGGGCCCTGCTGGAGCGGGAGGCCGCCCAGTACCGGCTGCTGGCCGGGGCCGGGCTGGCGGCGGCGCCAGTCGCAGGTGTCGCGGCCGGAGTCCTGTTCACCGAGCCGGTGCCGGGCCTGTCCCTGGGCGAGATCGTCGCGAAGGAGCCGCACCGCACGGCCGCGCTGATGACGGCCGCCGTCGGCGCGCTGGCCGCCCTGCAGGCCCCGGCCGTCGCCGCCGCCGTGGGCGGCTCCGCGATCCGGGAGCGGTCGGTTCAGGGGACGTTCGGCCGGAAGTTCAACGGGATCTCCGGGTCCACGTACCTGTCGCTGACGGGTGAGCACGCGCCAGTCCTCGCGACGGTGGTGGACCGGCTGCGGCGGGTGCGGCTGGCCGGTACGTACGGGCACGGGGTGGTCTACGGCGACTTGAAGCCGGAGCACGTCACCTTCCCCGACGGGCCCGACGGACAACCGGTGTTCCTCGACCCGGGGCTGGCGCCGGGGCATCCGGCCGTGGACGTCGCCAAGCTGATCTCCCGCACCGTCCTGGCCCTGGTCGCCCAGCCCCCGGCCGCCCCCGGCCCGGCCGCTGTCCTGCGCGGGATCAGCGAGTTCACCGACCACCAGTCCTACCGGCACAGCCCGGCGGAGCGGGCCGCCTACCTGCGGCAGCTCGCGGTGCTCTGGCTGATGGACACCGTGAACATCTTGACGACCTACCTGACGGCGCCGCCCGGCCTGCCGCTCCCGGAGACCGCCTCCGCGCTCGTGGCGAACGCCGGGCCGGTGTGCACGATGCTCGACCGGATCTCCGCCCTGCTGGCGTCCATGACCCTGGACGGGCGTGCGGTGTGGCGCCTCGCGTTGGACAACGCGACGACGGCGGCCGGACGATGACCGGCCCGAGCGTGGGGATCATCGGCGCCGGGGCCGTCGGCCAGACCGTGGGCGCCCTCCTGGTCGCCGCCGGATGGTGCGGGCGCCTGCTGGTCGCGTCCGGCAGCCCCGGCTCGGCGGAGGGCCTGGTCACCGATCTGGAGGACATGGCCCAGATCACCGCCTCGCCCGTGCGGGCGGAGACCGCGACCGTCGCCGACATGCACGACTGCGCGGCCGTCGTGGTCTGCCCCCGGGCGAAGTTCACCAACACCCGGGGCCGCGACGTGCGGATGGCCGGGCTGGACGCGAACGCGCCGCTGATCACGGCGATCGGCCGCCAGCTGGCCGGGTACGCCGGAACGGCCGTCGTGGTGACCAACCCTGTGGACCCGATGAGCTGGCTCCTGCAACGTGCCAGCGGGATGGAGCGGGTCTTCGGGATCGGGTCAGCCACCGACTCCGCCCGCTACCGTCTGGCTCTCGCCCGGCAGCTCGCGGTGCCCGTCGAGGACGTCGAGGGCCAGGTGATCGGCGAGCACGGCGACGCCGCCGTGCTGTGCGCCTCCACCACCCGCGTCCGGGGCCGCACCGCCCGGGTGCCCGTGGCGGCCGTACGCGCCGCCCTGCGCGACCGGCCGCGCCGGATCAACGCCGGGATCGGCCGGGGCCGCTCCGGGCCCGCAGGCGCCGTCCTGGCCGCCCTGACACACAGCCTGGGGCGTGAGGACGGGGTGGTGGAGCTGTCCGTGGACCACCACGGCGCCCAGCTCGGCCTGCCCGTCCACTTCACCCGGGGCCGCCCCACCGTGCGCCTGCCCCAGCTCGACCCCGGCGAACGCCGCCTCCTGGCCGCCGCCGAACACAAGACCAACGCCGCATGCCAGTCGATCGCCCACCACCTGCAAGGAGCCCCCGCATGACGCACGCCGTACAGATCACCGCCGCCGACGCCCACGTCACCGTGTCCAGCGACAGCGAGCCGGTCGCCGACTGGTCGCGCCGCTACTTCGGCCCCTGGTGGAACGCGAAGGTGATGGACGCCACCGCGGCCGGCGAGGTGCTGCCGGTCACCTTGCCGATCGTGGAGGCGAACATCGACGCCGACGCGGTCGCCGAGCTGACGGCCCGGGTGACCGGCGCCGACCACGAGGAGAGCCTGTACGCGAACGCCGTGATGCTCCACGCGAGCGACGGCACCCGCACGACGGCCGTGCAGCCCGACGAGCGCCTTGCCTACCAGTACGAGGCGGGCGAGATGCACGTCCTGGGCGTCGAGGAGGTCGCGGTGGCCACGGCCGCCGCCCGCCTGGCCCGCGAGCTCGTCCGGGCCCGCCTCCTCGGGGACGGGTGGACGATCCTCCACGCGTCGGCGGCCGTCCGCGACGGGGAGACCGTCCTGACGCTGGGGCCGAAGGGCGCCGGGAAGACCACGACCGCGCTGCTGCTGGCGCGGGCCGGGTGGGGGCTCCTGGCCAACGACCGCGTGTTCGTCCGCACCGGCCCCAACGGTGCCGTGCAGGTGCGGCCGTGGCCGTCGGCCGCCGCCATCGGCCTCGGGTTCCTCGACGCCGTCGGCTTCTACGACGACGTACGCGCCCGCGTTCTGGACGGCCAGCAGCTCCACCCCACCCAGCACCCCCGCGTCACCCAGGCCCTCCTGGACGGCGGCCGCCTGCCCATCCGCAACAAGGCCGGGAAGGAGCTCAAGCCGCAGTTCTTCCCCGACCAGCTCGTGACGTGGCTCGGGCTGACCCTGGCCACCGAGGGCACCGCCGCCCGCATCGTCTTCCCCCACATCGACCCCGACCAGGCCCCCGCCCGGGTCGGCGAGGGCCGCCAGCTCGACGCGGACGACTTCTTCACCGAGGGCACCGAGGACCGCTACCCCGACGTCTTCCGCCTCACCCCGCCCACCACCGGCCCCGCCGACGACCTGACCGCCGCCCTCGCCGCCCTCCCGCGCGACAACGTGCGGCTCGGGCACGACCCGAAGGCGAACGCCGAGTTCCTGGCCGAACTCGCCACCAGCTGACCGGCGAAGGATCTGAAGCACATCCGCCGGCGCAGGTGCTCTACAGCACCTGCCGCGGAAGGGGCCCGGCTTCGGCCGTAACCCCCACAGGAGCTGCCCCGGGCGGGGACGATGGCCCGGTCTTCCCCCGTGAAGGCCGCGTCCCCTCGCCCTGGGGCTGTACCACCCGGACCGGCGCCCGCCGATCCGGGACCCGCACGACGATCACGCAGGAGGAAGTCATGCCTTGGGGAACCGGTAAGGGCGGCGGTGGCAGTGGCACCGGCGGGGGCAGCGGCTCCAACGACGGCGGCGAGGGCAAGCACTCGGGGAAGAAGGACCCGGGCACCTCCAAGCCGTCCCCCGACGGGTCCAAGCCCGCAGCCGACCCGAAGCACAAGCGGTGACCGACGCCCAGCAGTCCCCGGAGCAGGCCGCCGTGCGCGGCCTGCTCCGGGCTGTCGCCGCCGATCTCGGCCACGACGTGGCCCCCCAGTGGCAGGAGGCGGCGGAAGCCGCCCCGCGCCACGACTTCCTGCCCGACCGGATCTGGATCGAACGGGACGGCAGCTACCGGCCCCTGGACCGGGGCGAGGACCCGGAGGGCTGGCTTGCCGCCGCCTACGCCCTCGAGCCCGTGGTGACCCAGGTCAACGACGGCGCCACCGCTGACGACGGCGAGGTGTGGCCCTCCAGTTCGGCGTCCCATCCGTCGGTGGTGTTCCGGATGAACGAGGCCGCCGACCTGTACCCCGGGGCGAAGGTGCTGCACATCGGCACCGGGACCGGCTGGGACACCGGGATGATCGGCCACGTCGTCGGAGACGCGAACCTGGTCACCATCGAAGTCGATCAGGACCTCGCCGACCGGGCCCGCGACCGGCTCAAGGCTCTCGGGCACACCCCGAACGTCGTGTGCGGGGACGGGCGGGACGGCTGGGCGCCGGGCGCCCCGTACGACCGGACCGTGGCCACCTGCTCCGTGCGCCGTATCCCGCCGCAGTGGATCGCCCAGACCCGAGCCGGGGGCGTGATCCTCACGCCCTGGGACAACCCGTGGATCTGCTGGGGACTGCTCCGGCTGACCGTCGCAGACGACGGGTCGGCCGTGGGCCGCTACAGCCCGCACAGCGCGTTCATGCTGATGAGGACCCAGCGTCAGGACATGCGCATCCACAGCGACGTCGTGTCCGAGGACCACCGGCCGGACGAGTCGGTCTCGACTCTGCCGCGCCGCGACGTGGTCCAGGGGGATGCCGCTTTCGCCATCGGGCACCGCCTGGGCGACGTGTGGCACACCTGGCAGGACGAGCCGGTCACGGGGGTGGCCGACCGGCTGTGGGTCGCCACCACCGACGGCCGGTCGTGGGCGGCCATCGACCACGACGGCGGCGTCGCCGACCAGTTCACCGTCTACCAGCACGGGCCGCGCCGCCTGTGGAACGAGATCGAGGAAGCCCACCGCTGGTGGCTCGGCCACGGAAAGCCCGGCCCGGACCGCTTCGGTCTCACCGTCACCCCGGACGGCACCCACCGGGCCTGGCTCGACGACCCGTCGGACTCCTGGCCGCTGGGGTAGGCGCCGACCGGCGAGAAGGCTGTGGGGCACCTGGTCCGCGGCAGGTGCTCAACAGCACCTCGCCGGCGCAGGTGCCCCACGTCACCTGTCCGTTTCTTCAGGAGGTCCGCTTGACCAGCTCCGCTCCCTTGGACGTCGCCGCGTACTGGGACAGGTACCGGCCCCACCGGGGCGAGGAGCCGCAGGAGCGTCCGGCGGCCGACCGGTTCTCGTGGACGACCGGCACGAAGCCGGGGGCGGAGCTCCTGGGCGCCCCGGGCACCGCGTTGGACCTGGGGCCCGCCGAGGGCGAGAACGCTGCGTACCTGGCCCGCCAGGGCGTGCGGGTGGTGGCGGTGGATCTCTCGCCGGTCCAGGTCGCCCGCGCCCGCCGGTTCTGGCACGACGTGCCCGGCGTGGAGTTCGTCCACGGCGAGGCGTGCGCGTTCCTCGACGAGGACGCGCGCCAGTGGGACGCGGTGTACTCAACGTGGGGGGCGGTCTGGTTCACCGACCCGGACGCTCTGCTGCCCCGCATCCGGGCCCGCCTGGCTCCGGGCGGGGTGTTCGCGTTCTCCCACCGGGCCGCGAACACCGGCCCGTACGGGGAGCGGGAGGTCAGCGGGAAGTGGCTGGGCACCGAACTGACGGCGCGGTGCTGGCACCACACCCCCGAGCAGTGGACGGCGCTGCTGGAAGGGCACGGGTTCGCCGATGTCCACGCCGAGATCCTTCCCGCTCCCGAACCGGGCGGGGCCGTCACGCTCCTTGTCCGCGCCACCATCTCGGCTGAGTAAGGAGTTCGACCGTGGGACATGACGAAAGCCCTGCTCGGGATGCTGCCGTGGTCGTCGCCGTGGACGGTGACGGCCGGGTGGCGGTCCTGGCCGCCGACTTCCCGCGCCACGGCCGCGAGTTCCTGTTCCTGCCCGGTGGCCGGATGGAAGGCGACGAGAGCCCCGAGGAGTGCGCCCGCCGCGAGCTCGCGGAGGAGGCCGGGGTCATCGCTGCGTCCTGGCGGCCGTTGGGCGCCTACGCCATCACGCTCGGCTCGACCGCCCGCGTCTACCTCTACGAAGCCCGACAGCTAACCCTGGGCCCGCAGCAGCTGACGCCGGACGAGCACGACTTCAAGCTGTCCTGGTGGCCGCTGGACGACGCCATCACGGCAGCCGAACAGGGACAGTTCCTACTTCCCGCCGGGCCGCTGGCCTTGATGCTGGCCGCCCGCGGAAGGTGACAAGAAGCACGCCCGCCGGCCAGGTGCTCCACGGCACCTGCGCCGGCCAGGTGCTCCTGGTCACGTGGTCGCGTAGGCCGCCTGGACCTCGTCCAGGCGGCCGGTCCACCAGTGCAGCAGCTGCTCGTCGGCGAGGAACATGGCGTCGAAGCCGTCGGCGGGCCGGTCGAGGTGGAACTCCAGCTGCCAGAAGTCGGTCATGCGCTTCCACCACAGGCGGGTGACTCCGTCGGCGAGGACTTCCGTGGGCAGGTCGATGACCGTGCGGTAGCCGGTGACGAACGCGGCGACCCGGTCGAGGTCAAAGTGGCCGCCGACGCCGAACTGGACCTGGGCGGTGCGGGCGACTTCTTCCGCGTAGGGGCGGACGCCGATCCGGTCCCAGTCGAGGATGGCGACGACGTGGTCTTCGCGCCGCAGCAGGTTGCGGTATTGGAAGTCTCCGTGCGTCCACCCGTACGGGCCCGCCGGGACTTCGCTGTCCGGCCGCAGGGCCGCGTGCTCGGCCAGCAGGTCCTTGCGGTCGCGCAGGGCGCGGGCGGCCTTCTCCTCGAAGTCGCTTCCGGTCCCGGCGGTGACCTTCGCGAGGAGGGCGTCGGCGGCGTCCAGTGCGGTGTGCGGCTGGACGACCTTGGCCCTGGGGGGCGTGTCCGGCAGCGGTCCGGGGGCGTGGTCGTGAAGGCCCTGGTGAAGGCTTGCGAGGAGCGAGCCGAGGTCTCGGACCGCGCTGATCTCCAGCTCGGTTCCCGGTACGTGCTCGCCTTCCGTCCACGGCAGCACGCAGTAGCCCTGTCCGGCGACTTCGATGACCTGCTCGCCGTCGGCGGTGGTCAGGGCCGGGGCTACGGGAAGACCGGCTTCGGCGAGGCCGGGGAGAACGGCCAGATTCCGCCGGACCTTGGGCAGGGGTACGTCCAGGATCTGCTTGACGGCGTACCGGCCGGTGGTGGTCTTGACCTGCCAGTTTCGGTTCATCAGTCCGTCGGCAAGAAACTCCCGGGTCAGGGGCTCGCCCAGGCGGAATGCGTCCGCGATCTGGGGAAGAGCGGCGGTCAGTGCGTCGTCCTGCGGGTTCGCGTCCATCACGCGCCGCACCCTATGGCCGTCCCCGGACGGGCGAGGCGAAACCAGCCGATCTCGGGCCGCCCACCACCACGGCAGGTGACCGGGAGCACCTGGCCGGCGCAGGTGCTCTTCCTCACGCCGTGGTGAAGGCGTCGCGTACGGCGTCGCGTCGGGCCGTCCACCACGTCAGCAGCTGGTCGTGGTCGGGCGGCCCGTCTGTGTCCGGGGCCAGGGGGGTGAGGTCGGTGAGGAGGTGCCACCAGGCGCGGTGTGCGGCGTCGGCGAGCACGTCGGGGTCGAGGCCGGTGGTGCGGCGGTAGGCGGCGGCGAGTTCGGCGATCCGGTCGAGGTCGAGGGTGTTGTCGTGGGTGAAGTGGGCGAGGGCGGCTTCGACGACTTCGGTGGCGTAGCGGCGGCAGGCAAGCCGGTTCCAGGAGATGAGGCCGTTGATCAGGCCCTCGTGCCACAGGACGTGGTCGGGGTGGATGGCGCCGTGGGTGAAGCCGTGGGGACCGGCCGGGCCGGTGGAGGGCGGCTGGAGTGCGGCGACGGTGGTGATCAGGTCGCGGCGGCGGTCCACGGCCGTGAGGGTGCGGACGGCGGCTTCTGCGTCGGGGTGCGCGAGGGCGGCCGCGCGGAGCCGGTCCAGGTCCGCCAGGGTGGAGGCGGCCGACGGTGGGGGTGGGGGCGGGCAGGTGTCGGGGCGGGGGCCCGCGTAGCGGTGGGCGAGCTGGCGGTGGACGTCGGCGGTCAGCGTCCCGAGTGCGGCGGCCTCGTGGAGGGTGAGGGTGTGGCCGGGCCGGGTCTCGCCTTCGGCGTAGGCGTACAGGCAGTAGGCGGCGCCTGCGACGTGGGCGACGGTGTGGCCTCCTGCGGTAGTGCGGGCCGGGCGCACGGGTAGCCAGTCGGCGAGTTCGGGCAGGACGGTCAGGACCCGGTGGACGTCGTCGGGGTGGTGTCCGTGGAGGCGTTTGACGACCCAGGTTCCGCAGTAGGCATCGACGCGGACGACGGGGCCGGGCTGCCCGTCGGGGAGGTAGCGGGTGCGCGCGGTGCCGCTGATGCCGAAGAGGTCCGACAGGGCGGGGAGGGCGTCGAGCGGGGCGGGGGCGAGGGCCGTCACCCGCCGGACTGTACGGGAGGCAGGGCGGGGGTTCGGGGTGCCGTGCCGCCGTTGAGGTGACGTGGAGCACCGCGGCCGGCGTGTGCTGTCGAGCACCTGGCCGGGTCTGGGACGGTGCCCCTGTTCCGCGCCGCCGGGGCCGGGCGGGCCGACGGCCCCGGGTGTGCACCCTGAGGTTTTCCGGGGCCGTCGAACCGTCCACCCGTACCGCTCCGGCTGCCCACCTGAGGTATGGGCGGCCTGCTGGCGGGCCTGATACATGGCCACGCTACCGGCGCCCCGCCAGGCCGTTGACCTGTGCGGCAGCCCTTTCACCCACTCGACGGAGCCCCGGCCCGCGAAAGCCAGCCCAGGGCGGCCCGCAGGCCGACGGCGGCGGTGCGGAGGTGCGCCAGTCACCCACCGGGGCCCGGCCACGCCAGTTGAGCGACCGAGCGGCGGCCCAGGGGCGGGCGGGGCGTGGGAGGGGTGTGGAGGACCCACCGGGGTGGGCACCGGACCAGCGCCCAGCGCTGGGAGGAGCGGAAGCCCTGCGGCCGGTCCAGCGCGGCCGGGGCGCTGGCGGGGGTTCGGGGGCAGGGCCCCTGAGAGCCCCAGCCCCGAACCGGGCGGGCGGCGGCCCGGCGGTGGCCCAGGGCTGCTGGCTGCTGCTGGCGCGGAGCGCCTGGGGGTTGGTTCGTGGCGGGGGGCGGTCGGCGGCGGCGGGTTCCCTCATCTATAGAGCGCGATTTACTCATTGGGGCGCTGACCTGCGGTGATGGTGTTTTCTGATGTGATCCTAGGATCACGACGTTGTGATCCTAGGATCACATCACCCCTCGCTGCGCCGGGTCGTGCGTGTGCTCTGTGACCTGCGGGTTCACCTTGGAGTGCAAGTGACGTGATCCGGAGGCTACGTTGAATCAACAATGAGTTGAGTTCGCAGGCCAGAGGGGGTGTTGAGGAGTGCAGAGCAGCAGGCCGCAGGCCGACGTCCGCCCCTTCACCCCGTACGCCTACGGCGGCGCCCACTCCAGTGCCTCCCAGCCCCGGATGCTCGCCATCCTCGAGGACCCCGCCGCGTTCACCGACGCCGAAGTCCGCCTCATCACCTGGTACCTGCTGGCCTCACCGGGCCACGGAGAGCCGGTGCAGCTGACCGTCACCGAAATCGCCGGACGGCTGAACCTGACCCGCGAGACCGTCAGCCGGATGATCAAGCGGCTCGTCGCCCGCCGCATCCTGCTGGAGCGCGGCCCGGCCGTGGGCCGCGCGAAGTTCTACGCCATCTCCCCCTACCTGGGCGGCCACGGCCCCGGCGCCGACCAGCGCCACGCCGTCGCCACCTGCAACCCGCCCGACCTCCCCAACCACCCCGTACGGGCCGCCGACATCGGCCCGGCCCTCAACCCTCCCCGAAGGGGCGCCGCATGAACATCGAGAACCGCCGCGACGTCCTCGACGTCCTGGAACGCACCGCCGACCTCAACCCCAACCAGCGCCTCCTGGTCCTGCTGTACGCGTCCCTGGAGCAGAAGGACGACGGGTCCGTACGCGCCACCGGCGGGGACCTCGCCGCCCGCCTCGGGATGCTCCCCCAGCTCCTCTCCCGCGTCCGCCGGGAGCTGATCGAGCTGGGCTGGCTGGAGCAGACCACCCGCGTCGGGAACGTCCGCTTCTACCGGCTCACCGAGAAGGCGGGCGGCCACCGGGCCACCGTGCACGAACTCCGACCGGCGAGGTGAGGTAGAGCACCGCGGCCGGCGCAGGTGCTTCCCGTCACCTGTCCGGCGGCACGCCTCCCCACCCTGCCGGGCGGGCGCCGGTACGGTCGGCCGTGATGAGCACCATGACCGTCGCCCCGTGCCCCCACCACAAGGTCGATGACCTGTGCCACTACATCATCAGGCTCGTGGAGGAGCTGGAGCTGACCGGGCCCCGCCGCCCCTACGACGCCCCGCCGCCGTCCCCCGAGCAGTTCGGAGGCGTCCCCGAGCGAGAGGTCGTCTTCGCCCGGCTCCTGCACCGGATCAACGAGTGGGGCCGCCACGCGATCGAGCCGGACATGAGCCGGGTGGACCCGGACACCGTCACGGACAACACCGCCGCCGAGTACGCCATCATGGCGCTGGCCGACGCGTGCCAGCGGCAGGCGTCGATGTCCTCGCTGTCGTCCGGGTGGCAGCAGATGACCCGCCAGCTCCGCAACGCGCAGAACACCCTCGACGCCGCCCGCCGTTCGGAGTCCGAGGGGGAGATGGCGCTCGCCTGGTACGTCGCGACGCTGTGGGTCGATCAGGCCCACGCGACGTGGAAGGAGCACGGGGCGGTCCTCGCGCGGGTGTAGCCGTCCGACACGACGCGAAGGCCCCGGCCCGGGGATCGGGTCGGGGCCTTCGTCGTTGGGGTGGAGATCGGCGGAGTCGTGGCGGCCGGTGGGCGGGGCGGGTTATGGTCCGGGTGGGCCAAGGAGACACGCTCCAGTCGTTTTGCGAGACACGGCGGCTTCGGGAGTCACCGGCTCAAAGAGACACGACCTGTGTGGGACACGGCGAGTGCGCGGATTCAGAACGCCCCGCACAGGGTGGAGGCGTAGGGCAGGGTGGCGTCGATGGCGCTGCCGGTGCCGCGCAGCTGGGGGCTGAGGACGGCGCCGATGGGGCCCGGGTAGACGGAGCCGTAGGCGTGGCCGCCGGCGCGTTCGTAGACGGGGCAGACGTTCAGGCAGGCGGAGCAGCGGATGCAGCGCAGGGCCTGGCGGCCGGTGGCGTCGGCGAGGGTGTCGGTGCGGCCGTTGTCGAGGAGGACGAGGTGGAAGGCGGAGGGGCCGTCGCCGTCCGTGGTGCCGGTCCACATGGTGGTGTACGGGTTCATCCGTTCGGCGGTGGAGGAGCGCGGCAGCGTCTGGAGGAAGACCTCCAGGTCGCGGAAGGTGGGGACGACCTTCTCGATGCCGACCACCGAGATGAGGGTGTCGGGCAGGGTCAGGCACATGCGGCCGTTGCCCTCGGATTCGAGGACGACCATGGTGCCGGTCTCGGCGACCATGAAGTTGGCGCCGGAGACGGCGACTTTGGCGCGCAGGAACTTCTCGCGCAGGTGGAGGCGGGCGGCTTCGGCGAGTTCGCGGGGGTCGTCGCCGAGGTCTTCGGGGGCGGGGCGGCCCCAGCCGGCCATCTCGGAGCGGAAGACGTCGCGGATCTCGGTCCGGTTGCGGTGGATGGCGGGGACCAGGATGTGGGAGGGCCGGTCGTGGCCGAGCTGGACGATGAGTTCGGCGAGGTCGGTCTCGTATGCGGCGATCCCGGCCGCTTCGAGGGCTTCGTTGAGGCCGGTCTCCTGGGTGGCCATGGACTTGACCTTGACGACCTCCCGCTCGCCGGTGGCGCGGACGAGGCCGGTGACGATGCGGTTGGCCTCGTCGGCGTCGGCGGCCCAGTGCACGGTGCCGCCGGCGGCGGTGACGGAGGCCTCCAGCTGGAGGAGGTAGCGGTCGAGGTGGCGCAGGGTGTGGTCCTTGACGGCCTTGCCGGCGGCGCGCAGCCGCTCCCAGTCGGCGAGTTCGGAGACGGCCCGGGCCCGTTTGTCGCGGATGGTGTGGGTGGCGTGCCGGAGGTTGGCGCGCAGTACGCCGTCCCGTACGGCCTCGCGGGCGGCGTCGGGGAACGGCGGGAAGGCGGGCATGCCGAGGTGCGTACCGGTCATGGCAGGGGGTCCTCCTCCGTGGCGGCCAGGATCTCGGCGAGGTGCAGGGTGCGCATCGGGTCCCCGGCGCGGTGGAGGATGCCGCCGAGGTGGGCGAGGCAGGAGTTGTCGGCTCCGCACAGCACGTCGGCTCCGGTGGCGCGGGCGGCGGCGGTCTTGTCGGTGCCCATGGCGGTGGACACGTCGGGGTTCTTGACGGCGAAGGTGCCGCCGAAGCCGCAGCACTCCTCGGCGCCGGGGAGCTCGACCAGTTCGAGGCCCTTGACGGCGGCGAGCAGGCGGCGGGGCCGCTCGCCGAGGGCGAGGGAGCGCAGGCCGTGGCAGGAGGGGTGGTAGGTGACGGTGTGCGGGAAGTACGCGCCGACGTCGGTGACGCCGAGGACGTCCACGAGGAACTCGGTGAGCTCGTGGACGCGCGGTACGAGGTCCTCCGCGAGTTCCGCCAGTGCGCTCCCCCGCCCTTCCTCGGCGGCCCGGCGGCCGATGCGCGGGTAGTGCTCGCGGATCATCGCGGCGCAGGAGCCGGAGGGGGTGACGACGTGGTCGTACCCGGCGAAGGCCCCGGCGGTGCGGCGCAGGAGGGGTTCGGCCTCGTGGCGGTAGCCGGTGTTGTACTGGGGCTG
Organism: Streptomyces sp. NPDC043896; assembly: GCF_056435605.1. Lineage (NCBI taxonomy): Bacteria > Bacillati > Actinomycetota > Actinomycetes > Kitasatosporales > Streptomycetaceae > Streptomyces > Streptomyces sp. NPDC043896. Next base: position 11,045 of record NZ_JBWKEE010000030.1, on the reverse strand, counting down.
GCCGCAGCAGCTCTGGGCGGCGGGGAAGTCCACCTCGACGCCGAGCCGCTCCAGGAGCCGTACGACGGCGATGCCGGTGCGGGGGTACAGCGCGTCGTTGACGCAGGTGACGAACAGGGCGACGCGCATGGTGGGCACAATAGCCCGGTGAAGAAGTTCTCAGTCATCGGCATAGGCGCGGGCGACCCGGAGCACCTGACCCTCCAGGCGGTCAGGGCGATCGGCGCGGCGGACGCATTCCTCATCCTGGAGAAGGGGGAGGAGAAGTCGGACCTGACCGGTCTGCGGCGGGCGATGCTCGACGCGTACGCCCGTCCGGGCCACCGGCTGGTGGAGGGCCGCGACCCGGACCGGGACCGCACCCCTGCGGATTACACCCCGACGGTGGACGGCTGGCGCAGCGCGCGGGCCGGGATCTTCGAGCGGTTCATCGCGGAGGACCTGGCGGAGGGCGAGACGGGCGCGTTCCTGGTGTGGGGCGACCCGTCCCTGTACGACTCCACCCTCGCGATCCTGGAGGAGGTGCTGGAGCACGGCCGGGTGGCGTTCGAGCACGAGGTGGTGCCGGGCATCAGCAGCGTGTCGGCGCTGCTGGCCAGGCACCGGACCAACCTGAACCGGGTCGGCCGGCCGGTCCAGATCACCACCGGCCGCCGGCTCGCGGAGGGCTGGCCGCAGGACGTGGACGACGTGGTGGTGATGCTGGACGCGCGGCACGCCTTCACCGCCCACCTCGACCAGGACCTCTACATCTACTGGGGCGCCTACGTGGGCACCGCGGACGAGATCCTGGTCCAGGGGAAGCTGGCGGAGGTGTCCGGCCGCATCGAGGAGCTGCGGACCGAGGCCCGGGCCCGCAAGGGCTGGATCATGGACACCTACCTGCTCAGGCGCCCCTGAGGAAGCCGGGCAGGACGGCGGCGAGGCGCTCGTACTCCTCGGCGCGGTTGTAGACCTGCCCGCAGACCCGGATGCCGCCGCCGCCCGGCCGGGCCCAGATCAGGGTGCGGACGCGGTGTTTCGCGGCGAGTTCCTCGCGCAGGGCGGCTGCGGCGTCCTGGGTCTCGGCGGTGCCGGGCGGCAGGAGCAGGGAGCGCATGGCCAGGCCGGGCGTGTGCGGGAGCGGGGTCAGGCCCGGGATCCGGGCGAGCAGTTCCGCTCCGTAGGCGGCGAGGGCGCTGTTGTGGGCGCGGAGCCCGTCGGCGCCGAGCCGCTCGATGAGGTCGAGGCCCTCGGGGGCGGCCAGCCAGCCGGTGTAGTCGGCGGTGGCGCGGAACTCGACGGAGCGCGGGTAGCCGAGGTGGTCCTGCCAGGACGGGGAGAAGGAGCGGACCCGGGCCCGGTGGGCGGGGGCCACGGCGAGCAGGGCGGTGCCGGAGGGCGCGTAGCCCCATTTGTGGAGGTTCCCGAACCAGAAGTCGGCGCCGGCCGCGACCGGTTCGGCCAGCATTCCGGGGGTGTGGGCGCCGTCGACGACGGTGGTGATCCCGCGGGCGGAGAGCTCGGCGAGGAGCCGGGGCGTGGCGACGAGCCGGGCGGTGGGCGAGCTGACGTGGTCGAGCAGGGCCACCCGGGTGCGGGGCGTGAGCGCGGCCAGCACGGTCTCGCGTACGGCGTCCTCGTCGGGCAGGCGGGGGTCCAGGGCCACGGTGGTCACCCGGGCGCGGCGGGCGGCGGCCGCGGTGACGGTGCCGTAGCCGTGGTCGGTGACGAGCACCTCGTCGTCCCCGGCGAGCGGGATGGCCGCGAAGGCGAGGTTGGCGCCCTCGGTGGCGTTGGCGATGAAGCAGAGGCCGTCCGGGTCGGTGCCCAGCCGGGCGGCGATCCTGGCGCGGGCCGCGGCCAGTCGCTCGGGCACGCCCCGGAAGAAGGCGTCGGGGTCGGCGTGGGCCTCCGTGCGCAGGGCTTCCTGCGCCTCCTGGACGGGCAGCGGGACCGCGCCGTAGGAGCCGTGGTTGAGGTGGGCGACGGCGGGGTCCAGCCGGAAGAGGCCGGGGCCGCCGGGGAAGGCGGGCGGGGCTGAGGGGGCGGACGGCGCGGGCACGGGTACCTCCGGGTGGGGTCGTGTCGGGGCGGGCCTCGTGGGCCCGCACCCGGAGCATGCGGTCTCGCCGGCCGGGGCGGAAGGGCCGCCTGGGCCGGATTGGCCTGCGTACCGTCCGGGGCGTGGCCGCCGCCCCGGGCGTGGCCGCCGCCCGGGGCGTGGCTTCCGCCCGGCCGCCCGGTACCGCTCCGGCCGGGCGGGCGGCCTCGCCGCGCGTACCACTCCCCCGGGGCGTGCCGTTACCCCGGACGGCCGCTGGTCGCCGCGTAGTACTGGAGGTCCTGCACCGGCACCCGGTGGTCGACCGGGTACGGCAGCTCCACGCGCGCGGCGGGCGCTCCGTCGCGCGCCACCTCCGCCGAGCTGGTGCCGGGCCGCAGCGGCAGCAGTTCGGCGTGGACTCCTGCGGGGGCCCGGTGCTCGCCGTCCGCCGTGCCGACGGCGGTGCGGACGGTGGCGGGGGCCGTCAGGAAGCTGAGCACCTCCACCGTGTCCCGGGCGGCGGCGCTGCCCTTGCGCAGGGACATCGTCAGCGACTGGCCGCCGGTCGGCCCGGTGGCCGCGAACTGGGTGCGGGAGGTGAGGTAGAGGGTGTCCCGGACGATCGGCGGCCAGTCCCCCGTCTTGAAGCGGGTCAGGTAGAACGAGGTGAGGTCCAGGTAGGCGTACCCGTTGTGCTGGGACGGGGCGAACTGGCTGCCCTCGGAGTAGTCGTTCCAGGTGGTGAGCTGTACCCAGTCGGCGCCGTCCTCGATGGCGTGGGTCCAGGTGGAGCGCAGGGTGGCGGTGTTGCCGGCCTCGTCGTAGATCCCCTGGTTCGGGCGGGCGTCCTGGACGGACACGGGCTGCATCCAGATCTTCCCCGCGGCGTGGGCGCGGCGCACGTCGTCGGCGGCGCCCTCCTGGCCGGCGTAACTGCGGCTGCCCCACTCGGAGAAGCCGTGGCTGATGGGGGCGAAGGCCTCGTGGTGGGCGCCGAAGTCGAGGAAGAGGGGGACGAAGGCCGTGCGGACGCCGTGCCGGGACTCCAGCAGGTCCAGCACCCGCCGCCACCAGCCGGCGCTCTGCTGCTCGGCCTTGAACGGCGAGACGACGAGCCGCCCGTCGGGGAGCCGGTGCGCGGCCGGGTTCCCGCCGAGGGCGGCGATCAGGCCGGCGATCACGGCGGGGTCGTCCGTGCCGAGGGAGGTCATGTCCGGCATCAGCATGATCCTGAAGGCGGGGTCGACGGCGTGGGCGGCCTTCATCAGCAGCTCGGCGCGCTCCCGGTTCTTGCCGGAGAGGGAGAGCAGATCGAGGGAGAAGCCGTCGACGCCGGCGTCCCGGGCGGTGCGCACCTCCTGCTGGAGGTTGGCGTACTCCCAGTCGCCGCCCTTGGGCGCGACGGGCAGCGGGCGGTCGCGCAGGAGTCCGCCGTAGCGCTGGTGCTTGCCGTTCTCGCCGCGCGGGTCGAGGTAGTGCCGGGTGTAGTAGTCGGCTTCGGCGCCCGCGTTGTCCAGGGAGAGCGGGTACGGGGTGAAGTAGTGGGCGAACACGAGCTTGCGGCCCGCTTCGCCGGAGCGCAGGGCGGCCGGTGCGGGCAGGTCGAAGGGCAGGGCTCCGGCGGGGTGCGCGGCGCCGCCCGCGGTGCCGGCCGGGCCCGGGGCCGGCGGGGAGGCCGGGGAGCGCGCCGGCGGGCTCCCGGCGGCGCCGTCGGGGCCGGTGGCCGAGGGGGTGCCGGGGGCGGCGGCGGGTCCGGTGGGCGCGGGCGCGGCGGCGGGGCCTGCGGTGTCCTGGCCGGCGGCGGCCGTGAAGGGGTTCCAGGCGATGCCGGCCGCGGCGCAGAGGCCGGCCAGGAGGCAGGCGGTGGCCAGGAGGACGAGCCGGCGCCCGGGTGAGCGGGAACGGCGCCGGTGCGACGGGGTCCCGTGCCTGCGGTGCGCTGTCATCTCGACCCCTCCCGGGAACACGCCCCGGGACCGGGGCCGTTCAGCAGTAGAGCCGATGACCGCCTCGCGGACAAGCGTTCACCGGCGGCGGGGAGGGGGGCGCGGCACGGCACGTACGCCCCGGGGGCGGCAGGAACCGCGTCCGCCGCTTCGCCGGGGCTAGTTTGGCGTGCATGCCGATGACCGTGGTGCGGCGGAGCCGGGGGATGTTCCCGAGGCTGCGCAAACGCATGCGCAACTCCTTCCTCTTCCTGCCGTTCACCGGGCTGGTCGTCGGCTGGTACCTGGCGACGGGCGTGGTCGTGGCCGACTCCTTCATCCACGAACTGGACACGCGGCTGGTCGACATCGACCTCTCCCGGCTGTGGTTCCTGCGGACGGCCGAGGACTTCGGAGCGGCGGCCAAGACCGCGGTGGCGGCGGTCAGCTCGGCGATGCTGACCTTCATCGGCGTGGTCTTCTCGATCACCCTGGTGGCACTCCAGATGGCGGCGGGCCAGTTCTCGCCGCGGGTGCTGCGCCTCTACGTGGAATCGCTGGTCACGAAGCTGACCCTGGCGGTGTTCCTCTGCACGTTCCTCTACACCCTGAGGGTGCAGAAGGAGTACTCCTCGGCCCCGGACGACGGCGACGCGGCCGTGCCCTACCTGGGCGCCTCGCTCGCCATCGGGTTCCTGGTGCTCAGCCTCGGCCTGTTCGTCGTCTACGTGCACTCCACCATCCGGCTGATGAGGGTCACGTACGTCATGGAGCGGGTGGCGGAGGAGAGCCTGCGGCTCGTCCGCGAGAGCGCGGGCCCCGCCGACCCCGGAGCCCGCGACCCCGGTCCCGATCACGACCCGCAGCCGGACCCGGGCGGGACGGTGGTCCGGCACACCTGGCGGCCGGGCGTGCTCCAGGCCGTCGACGTACGGCGGCTGGTGGCGCTGGCCGCGCGGGACGGGCTCGTGCTGCACCTCATCCCCCGGATCGGGGACTACCTCGTACCGCACACCCCGCTGCTGCGCGTCTCGGGCGGCCCGGCCCCCGCCGACGCCGACCTCCAGGCGACCCTGGACCTCGGCGTGGAGCGGACCACGGAGCAGGACCTGGCCTTCGGGATCCGCCAGCTCGCCGACATCGCGGCGCGGGCGCTGTCCCCGGCGGTCAACGACCCGACGACGGCGGTCCAGTCGCTCGACCGGATCCAGGTGCTGCTGACCGCCTTCGCCGCCCAGCCGCTCGGGCGGGCGTACCACCGGGACGCGCGGGGCGCCGTACGGCTGGTGGAGACCCTCCCGAGCTGGCCGGAGCTGCTGGACCTGGCCCTCACCGAGATCCGGGACTACGGGATCGGCTCGGTGCAGATCACCCGCCGGATCGCGGCCTGCCTGGACGACCTGGAGCGGATCGCCCCGCCGGATCGGCGCGAGCCGGTCCGGCGCCACCGGGACCTGCTGGAGGAGGCCGTACGGGCGACCGCGCCGACCCCGCAGCGCGCGGCCTTCGCCCTCCAGCCGGACCGGCAGGGCATCGGCTGACCTGGGCGCCTCCGGGCCATGCGCCGGAATACGACATTCCCCTGGTCATGCTGCCGAATTGACGCATAATCATCGACACGCGGCTCGAAACAACCCTCGTGCCGCACTGGGTCACGCATGCAACGGGGGGCATCGTGATGATGGGGGACTCCCGGCCGACACCATCGGGCGGAGCGACCGGAACACTGCCGACCACGTCCACCGAACTCTCGAGGCTGCTCACCGCCGTCCGGCGGGGCCGGGTACTGACGGTCACGGGGCACTTCCACGAAGCACGGAGCCTGCTGGTGCGGGAGATCGCCCGGCGGCTCTCGTCCAACTTCTGCGACGGGGCCGCCGTGGTCACCGTCAGCCCCGACGGCGGCGTACGCGGCCTCGTGGCCGCGCTGGGCTGCGTACCGGGCATGCCCTTCCTGCCGTACGGGACGGCCAACGCCGCCTCCTGGCTGGCGGAACGGGACATGCTGCTGGTCCTGGACGGCAGCGACCGGCTCGGCCCCGAGGCGCTGACCTGGCTGGGCGAACTGCTCACCGCCGCACCCGGCCTGCGCATCCTGGCGGCCGGACGGCACCCCCTGGCCGTGGGCCAGGGCCGGGTGCACCGGCTCTAGGAGGTCTCCGGACGCGGCTCCGCCCCGGCGGGCGCGGGGCCTGCCGGGGCGGAGCGTACGGGCTGTAGCTACGGGCGTCAGCCCAGGAGGGCGAGCGCCTGGTTCAGCGTCGCGGAGGGACGCATCACCTCGGCCGCCTTGGCCGGGTCGGGCTGGTAGTAGCCGCCGATCTCGGCCGGGGAGCCCTGAACGGCGTTCAGCTCGCCGACGATGGCCTGCTCCTGCTCGGCCAGCGTCTTGGCGAGCGGCTCGAAGGCCGCCGCCAGCTGCGTGTCGTCGCTCTGGCCGGCCAGCTCCTGCGCCCAGTACAGGGCGAGGTAGAAGTGGCTGCCGCGGTTGTCGATGCCGCCGAGGCGACGGGTCGGCGACTTGTCCTCGTTGAGGAAGGTGCCGGTGGCGCGGTCCAGGGTGTCGGCCAGGACCTGGGCGCGGGCGTTGCCCGTGGTGGTGGCGAGGTGCTCGAAGCTCGCGGCCAGGGCGAAGAACTCACCCAGGCTGTCCCAGCGCAGGTAGTTCTCCTTGACCAGCTGCTGGACGTGCTTCGGGGCGGAGCCGCCGGCGCCCGTCTCGAAGAGGCCGCCGCCCGCCATCAGCGGGACGACCGATAGCATCTTGGCGCTGGTGCCCAGCTCCAGGATCGGGAAGAGGTCGGTCAGGTAGTCGCGCAGCACGTTGCCGGTGACCGAGATGGTGTCCTCGCCGCGGCGGATGCGCTCCAGGGAGAACTTGGTCGCCTCGACCGGGGAGAGGATCTCGATGGTCAGGCCCTCGGTGTCGTGGTCCGCGAGGTACGTCTTGACCTTGGCGATGAGCTGCGCGTCGTGGGCGCGGGTCTCGTCGAGCCAGAAGACGGCCGGGGCGCCGGTGGCGCGGGCGCGGGTGACGGCGAGCTTGACCCAGTCCTGGATCGGCAGGTCCTTGGTCTGGCAGGCGCGGAAGATGTCGCCGGCGGCGACCTCCTGCTCGATGAGCGCGTTGCCCGCGGCGTCGACGACGCGGACGGTGCCCGCGGCGGCGATCTCGAAGGTCTTGTCGTGGCTGCCGTACTCCTCGGCCTTCTGCGCCATCAGACCGACGTTCGGCACCGAGCCCATGGTGGCCGGGTCGAACGCGCCGTGGGCGCGGCAGTCCTCGACGACGGCCTGGTAGACGCCGGCGTAGCTGCTGTCCGGGAGGACGGCGAGGGTGTCGGCCTCGGCGCCGTCCGGGCCCCACATGTGGCCGGAGGTGCGGATCATGGCCGGCATGGAGGCGTCGACGATGACGTCGGACGGGACGTGCAGGTTGGTGATGCCCTTGTCGGAGTCGACCATCGCGAGGGCCGGGCCCTCGGCGATCTCGGCGTCGATCGAGGCCTTGATCGCGTCGCCGTCGGCGAGGGCGCCCAGGCCGTTGAGGATGGTGCCGAGGCCGTCGTTCGGGGACAGGCCGGCGGCGGCGAGGGTCTCGCCGTAGCGGGCGAAGGTCTTCGGGAAGAAGGCGCGGACCACGTGGCCGAAGATGATCGGGTCGGAGACCTTCATCATCGTGGCCTTGAGGTGCACGGAGAACAGGACGTTCTCGGCCTTGGCACGCTCGATCTGGTCGTTCAGGAAGGTGCGCAGGGCGTCGACGTGCATGACGGACGCGTCCACGACCTCACCGGCCAGGACCGGTACGGACTCGCGCAGCACGGTGGTGGTGCCGTCGGCGGCGACGTGCTCGATGCGCAGCGTGCCGGCCTCGGCGATCACCGTGGACTTCTCGGTGGAGCGGAAGTCGTTCTCGCCCATGGTGGCGACGTTCGTCTTCGACTCGGAGGTCCAGGCGCCCATGCGGTGCGGGTGGGCCTTGGCGTAGTTCTTCACCGAGCCGGGGGCGCGGCGGTCGGAGTTGCCCTCGCGCAGGACCGGGTTGACGGCGCTGCCCTTGACCTTGTCGTAGCGGGCGCGGATCTCGCGCTCCTCGTCCGACTTCGGGTCGTCCGGGTAGTCCGGGAGGGCGTAGCCCTGGCCCTGGAGCTCGGCGATCGCGGCCTTCAGCTGCGGGATCGAAGCCGAGATGTTGGGCAGCTTGATGATGTTGGCTTCGGGGGTCTTCGCCAGCTCGCCGAGCTCGGCGAGGGCGTCGGCGATCCGCTGGCTCTCCTCGAGGTACTCGGGGAAGACGGCGATGATCCGACCGGCCAGGGAGATGTCACGGGTCTCGACATTCACACCGGCCGTCGACGCGTAGGCCTGGATCACAGGCAGGAAGGAATACGTCGCGAGGGCCGGGGCCTCGTCAGTGTGCGTGTAGATGATGGTCGAGTCAGTCACCGGATGCTCCGCTCCACAGTCTGCGTCTCTCGTCTGCAACATTGCTCGACATCAAGATATCTCGTGATCGGGCATGTCTGGACAGCCCCCTGCCGGAAGACCGGCGAGACGCACGTCACTGCGCGGCGAAAGGCGCCCCCACCGGCCCGTGAGGCCGGCGGCGGCGCCGCGGTGACCCGCCTTTCAGGCGGTGAGCTGCTTGGGGCTCGGGCCGTACTCGTTCGGGCCTGCGTCGCCCTCGATGGCCATCAGGACGATCATTGCGATCCACCCGACGAAGGGGATGAGGCTGATCAGGTACCACCAGCCGGACCTGCCGGTGTCGTGCAGACGGCGGACGCTCAGCCCGAGGGTGGGGAGGAAGACGGCGATGTTGTAGATGTAGAAGATGACCGGGTAGCTCCCGAGCGCGAAGTCGAGTGCGATGAGCACGACCATGATCGGGATGCTGCACAGGACGAACATCCAGTATTCCTGGCGGCGCGCGCGGCCGGAGAAGTCCGCGTAGCGCTTGATGACGTCGACGTAGTAGTGCACGAGTCCCCCCTAAGGACGGCATCGACGGCCCCTCGGCCTGAAAGGGGGCCGGGCCCGACTTATGCCCTCCACCCGTCGCCCTCAAGCCACTACAGAGCGCCTGGTTTGGGCCATCACCCTTGGTTTCAAAGGGAGTTGAGCCCTCCTGCGACGGGTGCGCCGACGGGGGCGGGAGGGGTCCCGGGAGTCCCGGCCGACGCGGTGGGAGTCCCCCTGGACCTTCCCTCCGAGCGGTGTCAGATCCAGCCGTTCCGCTTGAAGCCCCGATGGATGGCGAGACAGGCGGCCACCATCACGGAAAGCACCAGCGGGTAGCCGTACGTCCAGTGCAGCTCCGGCATGTGGTCGAAGTTCATGCCGTACACCCCGCACACCATCGTCGGCACGGCCACTATCGCCGCCCATGCCGTGATCTTGCGCATGTCCTCGTTCTGCGCGACCGTCACCTGCGCGAGGTGCGCCTGGAGGATGGAGTCGAGGAGCCCGTCGTACGCCCCGATCTGCTCGGTCGCCCGCGTCAGGTGGTCGGAGACGTCGCGGAAGTAGGCGCGGACCTCGGCCGGGATCACCGGTATCGGCTGCGTGGCGAGGTGCTGGAGCGGGCGGCTGAGCGGCGCCACCGCCCGGCGCAGTTCGAGGAGTTCCCGCTTGAGCTGGTAGATCCGGCCCGCGTCGCCCCGGCCGCCGTGCTCGCTGAACACGGCCGTCTCCACCGCGTCCATGTCGCTCTGCACCGCGTCCGTGACGGCCACGTAGTCGTCGACCACGTGGTCCGCCATCGCGTGCAGCACGGCCGCCGGCCCCTTGGCCAGCTGCTCCGGTTCGGCCTCCAGGGCCTCGCGGACGGGGCCGAGGGTGCCGCGTCCGCCGTGCCGGATGGTGATGACGAAGTCCTCGCCGATGAAGGCCATCAGCTCACCGGTCTCCACCACCTCGCTGGTCGCGGTCAGCTCCTCGTGCTCGACGTAGCGGACGGTCTTGAAGACGGCGAAGAGGGTGTCGTCGTACCGCTCCACCTTCGGCCGCTGGTGCGCGTTGACGGCGTCCTCGACGGCCAGCGGGTGCAGGCCGAAGAGCTCCGCGAGTCCGGCGAGCTCCTGCTGCGAGGGCTCGTGCAGGCCGATCCAGACGAAGCCGGCGCCCGCCTTGCGGACCCGGTGCAGGGCCTCCTCCACCTCCGCGCAGCCGTCCTGGCGGACGCCCTCCTGGTAGACCACGCAGTTGACGACGGCGCTGCCGAGCGGGGAGCGGGCGGGGTGGCTGAGGTCGACGGCCCGCCGGTAGCCGCGGCGCACGGCGCGGCGCAGGTTGCTGAACATGGACACGGGCGTACTCCCCTTCGGCGGATCAGCGGCCAGTCTGCCACCGCCCCGCCGGCGGCTCCGCCACAGGCGCCCCTGCCCGGCCGGCACCCGCCCGACACCCGCGCGGCACCCGGTGCCGGCCGGGGTCAGCCCCGGTCGACGAAGACGCTGGTCGACTTCACCCGGGCGGTGGCCCGCGCGCCGACCTCCAGGCCCAGCTCCTCCACCGCCTCGCGGGTGAGCAGGGACACGATGCGGTGCGGGCCGGCCTGGATCTCGACCTGGGCGTCGACGGTGCCGAGCTTCACGCCGGTGACGATGCCCGGGAAGGCGTTGCGCGCCGAGGTGTACGGGGCCTCCTCGCCCTCGGCGCCCTCCTGCGCGGCCTCGACGCAGAACGCCGCCAGGTCCGGCCCGTCCACCATGCGGCGCGTGCCTTCACGGCGGGTGGGGAAGCGGTCGGCGTCGGCCCAGCGCCGCGCCGTGTCCACGCTCACGCCGAGCAGCCGGGCCGCCTGACCGATGGTGTACGACTCCATGCCCGAAGCCTAGTGCTGTGACCGGGAAGGTTTGCCGGGTCGCGGTGTCCGGTGCGGTGCATCGCAAGGCGGAGGGCCACGGCTCGTACTGGACGTACCTGCGTGGTCCGACAACGCCGCGAGGTGCCGTGCCGGGCGCCGCGGCCCGGTGAGCCTTTCCGGTCACAGCACTAGACGAGTAAGTCCGAAGTGCTGGTCAGTGGTCGTAGGCGATCAGTGACCTGGTGACCGGGCGTCCGTCGGCTCGGTTGTGCCAGATGGCTGC
>NZ_JBWKEE010000029.1:0-98174 GCF_056435605.1 Streptomyces sp. NPDC043896 | reverse complement strand
CTTCGGGGCAGTGAACCGCCTCGCTGCGCTCGCCAGGGTTCGGCTTCGCCGAACCAGAGCCGGCCCTTCGGGCCGGGGTCCTGCGCTTCGCTCCGGACCTGTTCGGCTTTCGCTGCGCTCCAGCCGAACGGCCTGCCGCGCAGGCCTGAGTGACTCCGTTTCACGGAGTCCTGGCCTTCGGCCCGTTGGGCGGGTCCGCTCCGCTCCCCCACCCCGGGTCCTTCCGGCTTCGCCTTCAGGACCAGCCCGCTCCGCGGGCGCCGGCAGCAGTGTCCGTGGTGCCGGTTAGGTTCCCCTTTGACGGGGTCGGCAGCGAAGCCTCCAGCACTGGAAACCCAACGGCGGAAACCTCCCGGCCTGCACGGGGGCGGCCACGGCCTAACCGGCGACCGGGGACAAAGGGCCATTCAGACGCTTGCCGGCACCGGCCCCGTCACACTCAGAAGCCGCTTGAGGGCTGGCATAGGCTGTACAGGCCGCGGTGGGGGCAGGTAGCGCAGAGGTCGACGCTCCCCCTGCAAGGGGGATGACGTCGGTTCGAATCCGGCCCGCCCCACCGCGTGCTCTCAAGATGACACCGTTTCACCGGGTCAAAGCCTGCGGCCTGTTAGGCGGGCTTGCCCTCAGACCCAGTACCCGCCGCAGTTGGCGTCGCATTCGCAGGGTTGCGGTTCCACATCCGGTGCCAGGATCAGCGGGCCCAGCCTCCGTACGAGTTCCTCGTCGTTGAGGTGGCCTCCGAACCGGTCCCAGCTGGCGATGAACCGGCGGAGCCTGAGCCCGAGGTCGAAGACCGCTCCGAACGTCACGATCATGCAGAAGGAGATAGCGCCGTCACGGTCGACCGGATCACTGATACGGGTCTCCAGGTCGCCCTTCAGCCAGGTGAGCATCTCCAGCGTGGACGCGCCTGCGATCGCCTTCTGGCGCAGCGCCTGCTCGATCTCCCGCTGCTCGGCTCCGTAACCCATACCCCACCCCTTCGAAAGAACCAGCCCACAAAACAGTGATTCAAAATGGTGTTCGGCTTAAGACAGGAAAAGATGGCATGGTGCACCTCCGGTCCCGCGAGCGCGTGCCGGTGGACGTCACGTTCCAGGCAGGTTGACGAGGTACCCGTCGCGGGAGTTCCCACGCATGGTGCGCGCCAACTCGGAGATGTGTCGTGCCTGGGTGGCAGACAGTCGGCGCACCTCCCACAGCAGCGCCGCGGCGTCCACTGCCTCCGAGCTGGGAGGGCGTGGCACGTCGCTCAGAACAATGCCCGTCAGTGCGGCCAGTTCGTAGACATCGATCCCCAGTAGAGTGGCGAAGTCCGTCACCAAGTGGGGCGTCAGTTCCTTGCGCCCAGCCCCGATCACACCGTAAGTGGCCGCCGACAGGTACGTGGGCGTCACCACCGCCAGCGTCTTCGCCATGCCCATCCAGTCCAGATTCCGGTACTGGAGCATACGGATGGCCCAACTGCCCGGACCGTCGGCGAGCGGTGCGAGCCGCTTCGGGCGGAATCGGGAAAACCCTTCCTCCTGCGGCAGTGCACGGATGATCTTGAGGAGTTCACGTCGGCCCACCGCTGAAAGGTGCACCGCATCCGTCACGACGTACGGCACCCACCGGGCGGCTGCGGTGTCCAGCGGGGCCATGTCGTCCGGGACCTCCAGTCCCGCGAGGATGAACAGATCGACGGCATGGAAACCCAGCGCAGTCGCAAGGCACCGGAGCAGCCCCTCACCTGGGGTCTCCCCCGCGAGCACTGCGCGTACCTCGACGGTGGTAGACCCGGCCCGGTCGGCCAGCTCCTGCACAGTGAGCTTTCTACGGTCCAGCAGCCGCGCGAGCATCACGCCGAAACCAAGGTGCTCCGTCATCCCAACAGCCTACTCAGAAGCCCGTAATTCAGATACAAGGCGACCCGGCCGGCATACGCCCGCTCGGTATTGACCGACCGCCCTTGCTCCGCAGAGCGACAAGGAACGCAGTCGCCTCACTATGCAGCACCAAGGTGTCTGCCTCGGCAACCACCCACTGCTCTGAGCCCGTTGCCGGAGAGACCGACCGCTCCGCGATGAAGGGCTTCACGCGCCAAACACAACCACCACCCCCAGGACCCCCGCCCCGGCTTCAGACACAGACCGTCCCTGCAGGTGACAGCCGGAACAAACGTCCCTCACACCCAGCCACCTCTAGATAACCGACATCCAGACCGTGGACAGCGTGGCCCTGATCGACCCCAAGGGGTCCGCCGTTGACATCGTCCAGGCCATCGGCCGCGCCCTCCGGCAGAAACCCGGTGAAGGTAAGATGGCCACCCTGATCGTGCCGGTATTCCTGGCCGAGGATGAAGACCCGGAGGACATTCTTACCTCGAAGTCCTATGGCCCTCTCATTCGGGTATTGCAGGGGCTTCCGGCGCATGATGAACGCGCTGTGGAAATGCTCGCAACTCCACAGGAAGCACAGAAACGCACCGTAGCGCCGTCGCGTCCGATCGGCGACGCACCCAACGAGGGCACCGCAGAGGCCCGGCTGCTGCTCCGGTTCGCCGCCCCCCGCGACCCCGCGCTGATCGCGAAATGGATCAGCTACCAGGTCCTCGACACCGAACGCCAGGACTGACGCCGCGGCATCGAGGCCGCATGGCGGTACCGGGAACGGGAACAGCACCTGGAGGTGCCCTACGACCACGTCGAGGGTGCGCACCCGCTGGGGCGGTGGCTGTCCGACCAGCGCAGGGTGCTCCGCGCCGGGCAGATGACCGGTGAGCGCGCGGCCGAACTGAAGGAGTTGGGGATCGTGTGGGACACCGCCGACGCCGGCTTCGCGGAGAACCTCGCCGCCACGCGGGCCTACTACGAGCAGCACGGCACCCTGGCCGCGCCTCGACACGCGACCGCCCTGGACAAACCGGTCGGGCAGTGGCTGACCAACGTACGCCCGCCCGGCGGACTCGGCAAAGACCCCGTACGCGCCGAGCAGCGCGCCGCAGCCCTCGCCGCAATTGACAAGGACTGGAACCCGGGCGACGACGACCACGGGTGGACGGTGGACTGGCAGCGCCAGTACGCGGGCCTGCGCGCCCGCTCCTGGCGGGCGATGCACGCCTCGCGGGCATCGTTCCCCGGGTGACGGCACGGCGAGGACATCGGCCGGTGGCTCGCCACACAGCGCCGCGACTCCCACCGGCTCAACGAAGAACAGCAGCGCCGCCTCGCCGAACTCGGAGTGAAGCCCGCACGGGCCGCACGGGCCAGCACAGCGGCCGCGAAGAGCAACACGACCACAGGGTCCCGACGCGGCGCAGCCGCCTTCCATACCGGCATCCAGGCCCTCACCCAGTACCTCACGCGGGAAGGCAACGGGCTGCCCGGCCGCGCCCACGTCGAGCACCTCCCCGACGGAACCCAACACCGCACCGGAATCTGGATCGCCAACCAAAAACAACGCCGCAACCGACTCCACCCCGACCAACTCGAAGCGCTCGCCCACCTCGGGGTCCAGTGGGCGCAAAGCTGTCGTGAAGGCCGGGAGAACAGCCCGAGGACGGACCTTCCTCCCGGCTCCGGGACGTCATCACCCGGAGGTCGGTGAGGCGCTCCTTCCCGGAGGAGCGGGCTCCGGCTCGGGGGCGGATGCCGAGGAGCCGTCACCAAGGCCCAAGAGAAACGCCAGGACGCCCACTGAGCCCATTCCAACTTCGGGCAACTGCCGGTCAGGGCCCTGTCATGGGCATCTGATAGATCGTGCTCATGACGTTCATGGTGGTGGTCGAGGGGGATGCGGGCGGGTGGCACATCGATCGGAGTGCGCTGACCGAGGCGATCCGTGCGCGGTGGGCTGAGGTTGAGATCGATTCGTCGGCCCGTAGTGCAGTATGCAGTCTTGTCTGGGAGCTCGATACGGAGAACGGCCAGGGTGAGGCTTATCTCCACGAAGACGGAACCTGTCTGTACCTGGATGTGTGGGAGAAGGACGCGATCTGCTTGGCGATTGCCTTCCGCGCGCTGACCCCCATGCACCTTGACCTGGTGTTCTGCGATGAGGGCTACACCTTCGACGTGCGTGTGCTGGTCGGGACCACCGAGGCCGAGCTGACAGCCCTGGTGAATGCCGCCAGCTGAGCTCAGCCCACAGTAGCGAGGTGGAGGACCAGAACGGCCTTCACGGTGGCGGTACTACGGGTCGTGCTGCACCGGAGCTTCGCAGCAGGCGCCACTGCTTCAGGGCGGCTATGGCCTGCTCGCCCACCGCGCGAGTACGTGCATGGGACAGGTTGACGGCTCGTTGACCTGTAGAAAGCCGCTCCCACCGGCCGCGGAAGGGCACCCGGACCGTCCCGCCGGCGCCCTGGTAGCCCTTGCCTGCCCAGCAGGCCAAGCCCGCGCCGGTATGGGCGTCGATGATGCCGTGGGTACGGGCGGCCTTATGTCATGGACCGCGCCCGGGAGAGTGGGTGATGCCCACAGCAGCCGGCCATGCGGATCGGCGATGACCTGCACGTTTATGCCGTGCTTCTTGTGTTTCCCGGAATAGAACGGGCGGTCGGCGGCGATCCGGTCGATCGGCAGCAGCGTGCCGTCGAGGATCACGAACGCCTTGCGTGCCGCGGTCTTCATCGCGGCAGCCAGGTCCGGGGCGAGAGCAGCCAGAGCGTCGACGGCCTCGGCGACGTACCGGTAGGCGGTAGTGGTGCCGACACCGAACCCGGCCGCGAGCTGGGCATAGGTCTGCCCGCACCTCAGATGGGCCAGCGCCAGCAGAGCCTGACGGTCGGTGCTCAGATGTCGCCAGCGTGTGCCGCGACGCTGGCGGTGAGCCCGCAACTGAGCCGACAGGAAGCGCAGGGCGGAGGTAGATACGTCGATCCCGGACCGGTAGACAAGCATGCGAAGCCTCTGGTGGAGGTGGTTCTCTTGGTCGAAAACCCACCTACCAGGGGCTTCACTGCGCTGTCAGCCCAACCAACCATCCCGGGAGCGAGGTTGGAGAAGGCTCACTGGCACCAAGACACCAATTCACACCGGTAACGGCGCAGAGGCCATTCAAAGCCCCTGCGCCGTCAAGTTCAGTTCACCACAACATAGCCGTCCCAGGTGTCAATGAAGTTGCCCCCCATGCCCTTCGCCTCCAGGTAGACACCAACGTAGTAGCCAGGAGACAGGCTGACACCGACTCCGTCCTTATTCGGAATGTACCGTTCAGGACCGATGACGGCGCCGTTCGCACAGTTCTTGATACGGACGTACATGGGCGGCCCGTCGATCTTCTGCACGTCGTACCGACCGTGGGTCGTCACGCACTGCAAGGACTTGCGCCACGTGCCAACCTGCAGGACTGCGCCATCCACTCCCACGTAGGTGATAGCGGCCGCTGGTGATGCGGTCAGCAGTACCGCCCCGAGAGCGGCCGGCACAGCTCCCAGTACGAACCTCTTGAAGGCAGGCTTCATATCTCCCCTTTGGGTTGGTGGGTGCCGGACCCACTGTCGTGGAAGACCGGACAACATGAACAGTGGAGGTTCAAGACAAAAGCTGGCCGGATGGCACCTCGACTGGTTATTGAAGGAAGATCTGTGCGCGTTGAGGGTCAAGCACAGGAATGAAAAATCCAGAGCACCTGAGGTAGCGCCACGCTGGGTGGACGGTTTACCGAAAAGCAACGAAGATTCGATATCTGCTCACAGCAGAATCTCGCGATAGGCGGTGATTCCGGTAAGCTTGAGAGGCGAGAAAGTGCCGGAAATCCAACTTAAGGCGCACCAGATTGCCCAGCGTTCGGAATTCCGAAAGTGGGCGGGATTCTATTCAAGGTCATCTGTTCCCCCGCAGGGCGCCCGAGGCACGATCGTCTCCGCAACCGGCTCGGGAAAGACGATCACCGCCGCCTCGTGTGCACCGGAGTCCTTCCCCGGAGGCCGATTCCTCGTCACCCTCCCCACTCTGGACCTGCTCATGCAGACCGCCCAGGCGTGGCGCCTGGTGGGCCACCGGGCCCCGATGATCGCGGTGTGCTCGCTGGAGAACGACCCGGTCCTCAACGAGCTCGGGGTCCGCACCCCCACGAACCCGATCCAGCTGGCCCTGTGGGCCGCCTCCGGGCCGATCGTCGTCTTCGCCACGTACGCCTCCCTGGTCGACCTCAAGGACATCGACGCACCCGAGGGACAGCGGAAGGTTCGCGGCCCGCTGGAAGCCGCTCTGGCGGGCGGGGAGCGCCTCTACGGGCAGCAGACGGCGGGCTTCGACCTCGCCATCGTCGACGAGGCCCACGGCACCGCCGGCGACCTCGGACGCCCCTGGGCAGCCATCCACGACAACGCCCGCATCCCGGCAGACTTCCGGCTCTACCTGACCGCGACCCCACGGATCCTGGCCGCGGCCCGGCCGCAGAAGGGCACGGAGGGCCAGGAGCCGGAGATCGCGAGCATGGCCGACCACCCCGACGGCACCTACGGCGCGTGGCTGGCCGAGCTGGGGCTGAGCGACAGCATCGAGCGGGGGATCCTCGCCGGGTTCGAGATCGACGTCATGGAGATCCGGGATCCGTCGCCTGTTCTCGGGGAGTCCGAGAAGGCGCAGCGGTGCCCGCGCCTGGCCCTGCTGCAGGCCGCACTTCTGGAGCACGCCGCGGCGTACAACCTGCGTACGGTCATGACCTTCCACCAGAAGGTCGAGGAAGCCGCCGCGTTCGCCGAGAAGCTGCCGCAGACGGCCGCCGAGCTGTGCGCCACGGACGCCTCCGACGCCGACCTGGCCGCCGCCGAGCAGCTGCCGAAGTCCTCGATCGACGCCGAGTTCTACGAGCTGGAGGCCGGCCGTCACGTCCCGCCGGACCGGGTCTGGTCGGCATGGCTGTGCGGGGACCACCTCGTCACCGAGCGCCGCGAGGTCCTGCGCCAGTTCGCAGGCGGCATCAACGCGAACAACCAGAACATCGGCCGGGCCCTGCGGCTCAACGAGGACGGCTCCACGAAGATCGCCCGGATTATCGTGCCCATCTTCCTGGAGCCCGGCGAGGACCCGACCGACATGGCCGCCAGCGCCAGCTTCCGCCCTCTTGTATCCGTCCTCAAAGGCCTCCGCAACCATGACGACCGCCTCGTTGAACAGCTCGCTTCCCGCGCCCTGACGAGCGGCAAACGCAAGGCCCACCTCCGGCGCGACGAGGACGGGCGGATCATCGAGGCCGGCGGCGAAGGTGAGGGCGAGGACCAGGAGGGCGGCGCCGACGCGGCGGCCGAGCCGGCGCTGCTGCACTTCTCCAGCCCGCGGGACGCCGCCACCATCGCAGCGTTCCTGCGCACCCGCGTCTACCGACCCGAATCCCTGGTGTGGCTGGAGGGCTACCAGGCCCTCCTCCGGTGGCGGGCCGAGAACAAGATCGTCGGCCTGCACGCCGTCCCGTACGACACCGAGGTCGAGGTCGGCGTCACCAAGGCGTTCCCCCTCGGCCGGTGGGTGCACCAGCAGCGCAAGGCCCTGCGCACCGGCGAGCTCGAGGACCGGCGCAAGGAGCTGCTGGACGCCCCGGAGGCCGGGATGGTCTGGAGCCCGGCGAGGAGGCGTGGGAGGCCAAGCTCGCCGTGCTGAGGTCGTACCGGCGCACTACGGGGCACCTAGCGCCCCGGCAGGACGCCGTGTGGGGAGAGGACGACGAGATGGTGCCCATCGGCCAGAACATGGCCAACCTCCGCCGCAAGGGCACCAAGAACGGCCTCGGGAAGGACGAGGACACCGCCACGACCCGGGCCGCGCAACTCGCCGCGATCGACAAGGACTGGAACTGCCCCTGGCCACTCGACTGGCAACGCCACCAGCGCGTCCTGGCCGACCTGGTCGACGCCGACGGACAGCTGCCCGACATCGCCCCCGGCGTCCTGTGGGACGGCGACGACATCGGCCGCTGGCTCCAGCAGCAGAAGCAGCCCGCCACCTGGGCGCGGCTGCTGCCCGAGCAGCAGACACGGCTGACCGCACTGGGCGTCCAACCCGACCAGCCGCCGCCCCCGGCCCCGGCCGCCGGGCGCACGACGAAGGGGCCGAGCAAGGCGCAGCAGACGTTCCAGCGAGGCCTGGCGGCGCTCACGCAGTGGGTCGAGCGAGAAGGCGCCCACCGGCCGGTCCCCCGCGCCCACAGCGAGGAGATCGCGGTCGAAGGCGAAGTGGAGCCGGTGACCGTGAAGCTCGGCGTATGGATCTCCAACACCAAGAGCCGGCGCGACAAGCTCACCACCGTCCAACTCGCCGCCCTCACACAGCTAGGGGTGGACTGGGCGTGACAGGTTGAGCCGGCTCCTCGTTGAGCGGGCAGGTCAGCAAAATGGAGGCCCCGGGACACCGTCCGCGCGGGTAGGGCGCACGTGTTCAGGGACGGGTGGCCGTGCTCCGCTCAGTGAGCGAGTCGGGTTGCCCCGCTTGGGACTGAGCGTGGGACCGGGTGGGTGCGCCGAAGGGATGGTGAGATCAGGGTTGCGGGTGGGCACGCCAGGCGCGTGAGAGAGCTTCAAGATCGCTTTGGCGTTCAGCGAAGAGGTCCTGGGGGCGTTTGAGGTGGCAGTCCAGGAAGTGGGTGTCGTCGCGGAAGGGGGTGAAGCCGATGCGGGACCAGGTCTGCGCGAGCTTGACCTCAGCATCACGGCGTTCCGTCTTGGACAGCTTGCGGCCGTCGGCCGGTGCCGGCTGACAGACGACCGCCGCGCACCCTTCGGACAAGCGGCGGATGGCCGCCCCGGCGAGGGCCGGCCCGAGGCCGAACCCGCGCCAGGCCGGCTCCAGGACGACGCGGTCCATGACGAGTAGATCGCCAACCGGGTGCGCGAGCACTTCCTCGAAGTCGGGGTCCCACTCACCGGTGTCGCGGTCCAAAACCGCAAGGCCGATGTGGGCCAGGTCGCCGGTGTAGTCGTCCATGGCGTGCCAGGGATGGCCGGAATCGAACATCCGCACCCTCACGAACGACATCCGGCCCACCGGCACATCCTCGAACTCCTCGGACGCATCATCGTCGCCATCAACCCAGGCCTCCGCCTCAGCGGCCAGGGCGTCCGCGTCAATGCGCGCGTGGACCGTCCATACCTCCCGCGTCTCCTCGAAGTCGTACGGAACGGCGGGATGTTCGTGGTGATAGGTCAGGGTGATGAGCGACGGGTCGGCGGGAAGCAGGGAGACATCAGGCAGCACGGTCGTCACTCCGCGACCGTAGCGCCACGAACCGTCACCGCGCTAGAGAACAACGACACGGCTGACCCCACCGGCTGGGGTTCGCCCTCGAGGCGGACGTCGGATCGCGAGGTCGACCACCCCTCGGCCCTCGCAGGCTTAAGCAGCCAGGCAGCCGTCGCCTGCAAGCGCCGGCCTCCACCCGTACCCCTCGACCAGCGCGCGGGACCTGGCCGTCGAAGAAGGTCCCGCATCATCCGATCCCACCCCCAGGCGCATACCGCACCTGACCCCGCAGCCCGAGCCCGGCCTGCGAATCTGCACCAAGGCTCCACCCGGCAGGTCGCCGCCGTCCTGGGCGTGTCCCAGCGGACCGTCCAGCGCTGGGTGACCCCCAAGCCTGGAAGCCAAGGACGCCCGAACCCCGGCCACGAGCAGAAGATCGCGGAACTCGTACGGGCCCGCTGGCAGCCACTGATCCGTGCGTGCCGCCGGGCCGCAGCGGAGGCCGGTGGTGTGGTCGTCCATACCCGGGCCCGGTTCGGGTTCGAAGCCGGTGGCGGCAGCTCCGACGATCCGCGGTTGCGGCGTGTCACCGGGCGCCTGAACGGGGCGGTGACACAGCAGATCCTCGCCGCCATCGACTTCATCGAGTTCGCCCTCCAGTGACGTGTGGAGGCCGGGTCTGCGGCAGGTCGTCAGTGAGCCGAAGCACCAGAGTTGACACCAAGGCCGGTGTGTTGTCACTCGGGGACGTCTGCCGGCGATGGCAGCGGGTTGGGCCGGCGCCCGCCTGCGCAGGCCAGGACTTCTGTCGCCGAGGAGTTCAGGAAGATCGTGAACACCGACGACCTGTCCGCAGAGTCAATGACACCGGTACGGACAAGCTCTTCCCCAGCCTGCCGCAGGATGTCGACAGAGGCGGCAAGACCTCGATCGCGTGGCCGCGCCGGGCAGCTGAGCGGATCCGAAGCCCGAACACGCCCGCGGCTGCCGATACATGAGCCAACAAGGACAGCCCGTGAGCATGACCGCAGCCTCCGCGGCGGGAGGGATGGAGCATCTCGGCGTCCCGGGCCGACAACACGGCGGCGGCGCCTTGGCCCGCGTCAGCAGACCGGGCGCAGCCCAGGACCGGCCGCCTCGCCCGCTGCGGCGGGCCCGCCGGAGTCCATGCCCAGGTGGGTGCGCGCGTTGTACTGCGTGATGGATTCGCCGGCGTCGGCCGTCTGCGGGGAAGCAGACGGGGGGCACGATCTGGAGCACGTCGAGGTGCTCGCCGGGTGCTGGCTGCCAACGTGCCTGACGGCCCCAGGGAGGGCTTCCCTGCCCCGCCGGAAGGGTAGGCGGCTACAGGGGGCGGGCCGGCGTTGCCGCTGGGAGGTGATGGGGCGCAGGGTGGGAGGCGCCCGGTGGACCTCATGAAAGGTAGTGCGGGCGATGGCCAGACCCGTGTGGACGGGGTCTTGCGGTTCGGGGCTCGTCACTTCTGATACACCGCCTACCGCGAGCGCCTGCTCGCTGAGCACGGCGTTCGATGGGACGACAACGCCTCAGTCGGCCTCACCTGTCCTGTTGCCACTCGACACAGGCCAGTCGGAGTGGCACCACCATCGGGGTCGTGCCAGGATTGAGAGAATCGACCAGGCCCTCAACAGCGCGGCGGTGCCATATGCCCATAGGGGCGCTGCTCCCCATGTGAAACCGTCAGGCAGTGAATCCGAACCCCGAATCCCACACCATTGCTGTGCGCGTTTTCAGCAGCCCTGTGCGTAGGCACTTCGGCCTTGCTCACCGTTCTCGTCCTCCCGGGGAAGTTCTGCGCACGTTCAGATGCTCGATGAAATCGGCGCCCTGCTGACACCGCAGCCCCCCGTCCCAGCCCGCCGTACAGCAATGTGTCGCTTCGCGGCGAGTGTCGACGTATCAGGACACCTGGCCATGCGAGGTGGAGTGATGAAGATCCAACGCTCCCGTCCGGATTCGAACGGGATCACTCGGCATTTGGCGTCGCGAGCAGCGCACCGCCAAGGACGACGGAGGCGGTCGCACCCGATGGCGCTGGCCGCGACGCTTGTCGCGGGGCTGCTTGTCGCGGGGAGTACGTCCGCAGAAGGAGCGTCCTCGGGCCCTGGCGAGCAGGCCGCGCCTGCCGGCGCTCGGGCCGCTGTGATCGTGCCGGACAGCTTCAGCCCCGTAGTCGTCACACCGATCAGCAATCCGACGTCTCCCTGGCTGGGCAGCGACCAGAAGTACCACGTCTCGTACGACTTGCAGTTGACCAACGCCTCGCGGCTGCCGGCCACGCTCACCAAGATGCAGGTGGTCGACGCCAAACGACCTGACACTGTTGTCGCCACCCTCTCCACTCGCCAACTGGTCGATCCCGAATGCGAGTACGGAGCCTGCAATCTGCTGCGGACGCTGCCCTCGTCGAACGCGACCGACACCGTCATGCCTCCCGGCCAGTCCCGAGCCCTGATGGTGGACCTGACCTTCGACTCGCTGGACCAGGCGCCCGCCGAGGTCATGCACCGGCTGTTCCTGACCGGGCAGGCCGTGCCCCCGGCCACCAAGCCGAGCCCGGTCAACTACCTAGCCGCGCCGTACAACATCTCCTCCGGCAAGCCGCGGATCATCGCACCCCCGCTCAAGGGGGACGACTGGGTCGCCCTGAACAGTTGCTGCGGCACCGGCGGGTCGCACCGCATCGCGCTCAACTCTCTGAACGGCAAACTGGCCAACTCCCAGCGCTTCGCCATCGACTGGATGAAACTCACCGACGACGGCAAGTTCTACAGCGGCGACAAGACGAAGAACGAGAGCTACGCCAGCTACGGCGAGGCGGTGTACGCGGTCGCCGACGGCACCGTGAGTTCGACGCTCGACACGGTCGAGGCGGGCACCCCCGGCATCCTGCCCGCCAACGACCCCGTTCTCGGACCGAAGATCACCGTCCAGAACGTGGACGGCAACAACATCATCCAGGACCTCGGCGATGGCGTCTGGGCCATGTACGCGCACCTGATCAAGGGCAGTCTGCTGGTCAAGCCGGGGGATACGGTCAAGAAGGGCCAGAAGATCGCGGAGCTGGGCAACACCGGCAACTCCAACGCTCCTCACCTGCACTTCCAACTGATGGACGACCCGTCACTGCTGCAGGCCGACGCCGTCCCCTACGTCATCGACCGCTTCACTTACCTGGGCCAGATCCCCTTCACGACCTGGGTGGCCACTGACAACTACCTGAGCGGCACCTTCCTGCAGGGCAGGCTGCCCGAGGCACAGTCCCGCACCGATGAGCTACCGCTCGTGCTGGCAGTCGTCGACTTCCCCGATACGTGAGGACGCGCTGGGCCTCTGGGACTGTTCGATGATCAGGCGGCAAGATGATGGCGGAGGGAGAGCTCACCGAAGGTGGCGACAGCCAGTGATCGTTTTGACGTGTGGGTGAAGGGCCCGTCGTTCTTCGACGAGCCCTTCACCGTTCTGGTCACGAGTGTGGGGGGCGCCGAGTTGATTGTGCGGGTCGGTTCGCGATTGGCGGCTCGCGCTGCCTCAAAGCTCTTCAGTACGTTCATGCAGCTCATCTCGCAGGGTCACAAAGTCGTGCTCCAGCATCGTGATGCGTCGCTGTAGCCGGTCGATATCGCCCCGGGCGCCGAGCCCGGGCTCCGCGCAGACACTCTCGCCGAGCTGAGACGACAGGCATTTCTCCAGTTGCCGAACCCGTCGGTGAGACGTTTGTTGGCTTCGAGTGCGTTCGCGAGGTCGGTGCGGAGTGAGGTCCGGCTGACCGTGGCCATCCGTCCGTTCTCGGCGGGGACGCTTGGGGCGACGTGTATGCGTTCCGGCAGGTCGCGGTGACGACAGAGGAACGTCCGGTCGACCCGTTCCATGCTCGGCTGCATGCAGCGCGACGACGGGTGGGACTACAACGCCTCCGTCGGCCTTGTCTGGCCCTGCACAGCTCAGCCCCGGGTTCTTGAAGGGCTTGGCGCCCCTGTCCGCTCCGGCCAACGTGCAGCGCCACGTGCCCGGTCGGGAGGGTGAACGACGCGGGCGCGGGGCCTGGCCGGTGCGCTGGTCGTGCGCCCCCGTAACGTCCGCCTGGTCTCGCGCCCCCCTGAGTCCCCGGGCGGCCGCTTCCGCCAGGGCATGCGGTGGGTGCGGAGCGGGCTACTTCGCGGGAAGTGCGGCAGCGGCTTTCTGCCCCAGTTGCAGCCAGTCGTCCAGGACGTGGTCGTCGAGAACGGATGAATCCCGACGACGTCGCGGCCTCAGGCCGCCGGTGGAGCCGGTACCAGCTGCCGGGCCGTTCCTCGTCCACCCGCTCCACGACCATGTGGGCATTGCCCCGCCGCAGCCTGGTCAGCATCATTCCGATGGCGTGCTTGGTGGCGCGCTTCATCACGTGGCCGCTCTTGTTGGCCGCAATCAGCACGAGGGGATCATCCAACAGGAGACTGACACCGCCCGTGAGCCCCTGACCAGGGCGGTCAAGGTTCGATGGTACGAACCGTGCAGTGGTCAAACCTCCTGGCAATCAGTCAAGGATCGGTGGCACAGGACAGGATGACCTGTAGCAGCGAAGTCAGTCGGCCTGATCGTCCTGACCTGCGTGGACCATGTCCCGTAATGGGCGGTGCCCCCTTGCCGAGCCCGGATCGGACCGTGTCAGTGGCCGGTGACAGGATCGAGGGGTGCCGATCAAGGGACACGACGTCGGCCCGTTGGCGCTGGGCGAGTCACTGCTGGACCATCCGGGCTTCTGGTCGAACTACCTGCTGGCGATGTGCAGCGACGGGGGGTGTCCCGAGCGCCCGTTTCCAGAGTGGTTCGGGGGCGACGGCGCCGATGCCGATGCCCTGTCCGAGATCCTCTTCGATCCCGGACGCTGGCCGGTGTTCAGGGTGCTGGCAGAAGACGGCCCCGGAGCCGTGGTGATCTACCGCAACCTGGACGGCGACTACGGCACCGACTACCTCCTCACCCATCCGGGCAGAAGCTACGCCGAGCAGATCGCCAGCTGGGACGGAGACTTCTCGGGCACTGGGCTGACATGGCACGAACTGGACCGGATCGCCGACAGCGCGTCTGTTGCAACCGAAGGCGTCCAGGACGCGGCCACCCGCTTCCTGCTGCTGCTTCCCCTCCTCACCGACCCGGACGTGCCGGAAACAGTTCACGATGTCGAATCATCCTGGATAGCGCCGTTCTCCGGGCTGAGCCCTCGCGCCTTCGGCAGGCTGGTGACCGTTCTGCGGTACCAGGGTGCGGACGCGGCCCCCAGGGCCGGCCGTGGAGCCTGCCGCTGGAGGACCGGGTCCTGCTGGTCGCGGCCTGCCGGCGAACGAACCTCACCCTGAGGCAACTCGCCCCGCTGTTCGGGGTGTCGAAGTCGGCGGCGGACCGCATCATCGACCCCCTGGGGCCGATGCTTGCTCTCGGAACGGAGCAACCCCGGCGCCGGCGCCCGGGGGACGGCCGGGCGCGGTGTGGGGGACAAGGGCCCGGGGTGCGGCGGAGGCTGCGAGCGGCAGCCGACCGCAGCACAGCCGGACGCGGCGGGCGGGCCGCGCCACGCGAACCGGCGACGGGACACAACACCGGCCGGACACGGGAGCCGCCCAGCCCGGCATCCGCCACGGGGCAGTCCACAGCACGCGGCTGCGGCCTGGGAGCCGTGATGGCCCGGACGCGGCGGAGCGGAGGGCCGACGACCGCGACCACGCACCGCGCGGCGCAGCCCCGACGGCACGCGACGGAGCTCGCGAACAGGCGGACACGGCAGGGCGGTCGGCACCCTGATGGGCGCGGTACGGGACGACAAGGGCGAGATGACCCGCGCGACGGCCACCGCCGACCGCGAATCCGGGCGCCGCACTGAGCCTGGCCTGGGGCTTCAGCACCGACGGGTTCGGCACGTGGCTGTGGTGCCGCCTGGGCACGGTCGCCTGAGCCCGACGCGGGCGATCGACCGGAATCGGTCGGGTACCACCGGCGTTTCGGTCAACTACCGTAAGGGCTCGCTCGGTTGAGGTGACCTGCGGCACAATGACCGTCCGGTGACGACGCATGGGGGCTGCGTGACGTCTGCGAGGGGGAAACGCGGCAGTGACCGCAGGGTCGTCGCCGCCGTGCTCGTGTTCTGCGCGCTCGCCGCCGTGGCCCTGACCTCTCTGGGGCCGCCCCGCGACACCACGCTGCTGCGGTTGGACGCGAGCGCCGCCTGGCTGGTCACCGACGAGCAGGGCCTGCTCACCGCCGTGGACGGGGTCACCGCCCGGCCCGTCACCCAGATCCGCGTCCCGGACGCGGCCGGCAGCCGGATGGAGGTCGTACGCGGCGACACGGTCACCGTACTCGTGACACGCCGGCCCGAGGAGCTCACCGCGACCGCGACCGTGGTGGACGAGCCGCACCTCGCCCTCACGTCGGCACAGCGGCTGTACGCCACGACCTCCACCGTCCTGGTCTCCGGCACGGCCGCCTACACCGTCGACCACGCCAGGGGCGCGATGACCCCCTTGAAGGACACCGGACCCGAACCGGCGCGCGAGGGCGCCCTGAACCCCGGGGGCCCGATCGGGCAAGCGGCGCCGGACGGGCGGGGCGGGGCCTGGCTCCACCTGCCCGACGGCCACGAGGTGCTGCACGTCGACCGGGCCGGGCGCACCGTGCGGCGCATCGGCGTGCCGGGCACCGCCGAGGACGTCACGGTGGTGGCGCGCGAGGGGCGGGCCGTCGCCGTCAACCGCTCCGCGCCGTCCTTCGTCGTCCTGTCCGACGCGGGCGGGGCTCGGGAGGTGCCCGTCCCCGTCGAGGCCGGAGAGGCCGTCGCGGAGGCGGGTCTCGGTGCGGACGGCCGGCTGCACCTGGTGCTCTCGCCGACGAACACCCTGCTGACCCTGGACCCCGGGACCGGGCGGTCCCTGCACCGGGTCCGGCTCCTCGACGGCGCGGCCCGCCGCTGGGGTCCCCCGGTCGAGCAGGGCGGAACCGTGTGGGTTCCCGACCGGGACGGCGCACAGGTGCTGGCCCACGATCCCGCGTCGGGGCGCACCTCGGTCGAGGCCCGCCTCTCCCGCTCCCCCGCACCGGACCTGACGGTCTTCGTCCAGGGCGACCGGGTGTGGGCCGACGATCCGGGCGGGCCGCAGGCCGTGGTGTCGTACGCGGGCACCACCCGCGTCTTCCGCAAGTTCCCGGAACCGGAGCCGGAGCGGACCACGCCGGAGCCGTCGCCCACACCCACACCCAGCCCCAGCCCCACGCCCCGCCCCACGCCGAAGCCCACCCCCAGCATTCCGCCGAGCCCGAGCCCGAGTGCGACTCCCGAGGGCGACGTCCTGCGGCCGAGTCTGCTCACCACCCTGAAGACCCGGGCCCGGACAGTCCGGTTCTCCTCCGACGGCAACACGCTCGCCGTCTCCGACGGAACCCAGATCGGCCTGTGGCGCAGGCAGGGCGACACGTACCGCCTGCTGAGCAGCTTCCGGCCTTCGTCACCGGACGCGACGGCGGGCGAGACCTACGGCATGGACTTCTCCCGGGACTTCCGCTCCGTGCACGTCCTGAGCTCGATCGGCATGTCCCGCTACGACCTCACGGACCCCACGAAGCCCCGGCGCGCCTGGTACTCGTACCTCAACGGCGCGGCCGACGTGCCGTCCTCCAGCAGTCTGGACTCCACCGGGACCCTGTGGGCGGTCGCCACCTGGAACTCCTTCACCCGCGAGGGCAGCGATCTGAGGCTGTTCGACGTGAGCGATCCCGGCACCGCGCGCTACATCGAACACGGCCAGGACCTCGGCGGCAAGGACATCGCCCTGGGCTCGGTGGTCTTCAGCCCGAGGGCGCCCCTGCTCCTCGTACCCACCTGGCAGTTGGCGTCCGATTCCTGGTCGCTGCGGTTCGTGGACCTCACCGATCGGCGCAACGCGCGCGTGGTCAGCATTCCCGTGACGAGGACCCCGTCCCCGCAGTTCACCGCCGACGGGACGCGCGTCCTGGCGGCGGGCACGCGTACGTCCCTGTCCCTGTGGGACGTGCGCGACCCGGCCCATCCGAAGGAACGGGCACTGCCCGAGATCACGCCCGTCTCGGCCGCCGCCCTGTCCCCCGACGGGCACACGGTGGCCGTGTCGTCGAACGGTTCCGTCACCCTGTGGCGGCTCGACGAATCCACCGGCACGCGCAAGGTCGGCTCCCTGCCGGGCGACGACGTCACCCTGCTCGGATTCGGCCCGGACGGGCGGACCCTGGCCGTACGCGAAGAGGGGAACGTGCAACTGTGGAGGATCGGTTGACCGGGTCGGTGCCGGGTGGCGGCGCCGAGGACTTCCGGGGGTTCCGGGGCCGCTTCGAGCTCGTCGCGCAGGCCGTGGACCAGACACTGAGCGGGAAGCGCGAGGTCGTCCGGCTGGCGCTGGCCTGCCTGCTGGCCGAGGGCCACCTGCTGATCGAGGACGTGCCCGGCGTGGGAAAGACCTCGCTCGCGCGAGCCCTCGCGACGGCGTTCGGCGTGTCCAGCAGCAGGATCCAGTTCACACCGGACCTGATGCCGTCCGACGTCACGGGCGTCGAGGTCCACCAGGGCGGCGGCAGCTTCGTGTTCCGTCCCGGCCCGGTCTTCGCCCACGTCGTGGTCTGCGACGAGATCAACCGGGCCTCGCCCAAGGCACAGGCGGCGCTGCTGGAGGTGATGCAGGAACAGCAGGTCTCGGTGGCCGGGCAGGCCCGCCCCGTACCGCGTCCCTTCATGGTGGTGGCCACGCAGAACCCGATCGATTTCGAGGGCACCTACCCGCTGCCCGAGGCCCAGCTGGACCGCTTCATGATGCGGCTGCGCATCGGCCGACCCGATCTGGACGCGGAGAGCGCGATCCTCGCCCGCGACGACCGGACGACGCGCACGACAGGGGGTCCGGAGCCCGTCTTCGACGACCGGGTGCTGACCTCCATGGTGGAGACCGCGCGCCGGGTGCGGGTGGACCCCGCCGTGCACCGCTACGTGGCCCTCCTGCTGCGCGAGACCCGCTCGGACGCCCACGCCGCGGACGTGCGGCTCGGTGCCAGCACCCGGGGCGGGCTCGCCCTGCTGCGGGCCGCGCGGGTCCATGCCCTCGCCCAGGGCCGGCAGGGGGTGACACCGGACGACGTGAAGGCGCTCGCCGGGCCCGTACTGGCCCACCGGCTGGTGCTGACCGACCGGGCCCTCCTGGACGGCCTCACCGGCGAGGACGTCCTGCGCCGCGCCCTGGCCACCGTGGCGGTACCCCGGTGATCACCGCCCGTGGCGCGGGGGTCCTCGGCGTCTGCCTCCTCCTGCCGGCCTGCGCGTGGCTGCTGGACACGCCCGCGCTGGCGGCCCCGGCGGTCGGCGGGCTGCTCACCCTCGGCGCCGCCGCCCTGCTGGTGCGCGCCGCCGCCGCGAACGGCGGCCCGGCCAGGCTGGACAGGGCGACCGTGACACGCGGGGAGCGGGCCACGCTGACGGTGGACCGGCCGGCGGTCCCCCGCTGGATCCCGCTGACCTGCGAGCTCCTGGCCGGGCCGGGTACCTCGGCGGAGTCCGGTCCGGGGCCGACGAGCGGCGACGACGGGGCGCTCGCCGTCCGGTTGGCCACGGAGCACCACGGGGTCCTCGTGCTCGGGCCCTCGGTGCTGCGCGTCCGCGACCCGCTGGCCCTGTTCGGCCGCGACAGTCGGGCCGGCGGCACGCGGACCCTGCGGGTGCTGCCGCGGATCCTGCCCGTGCCCGGTCCGGGGGCGGGGCACACCCGCAGCGCCCAGGTCACGGGGCGG
This sequence comes from Streptomyces sp. NPDC043896, assembly GCF_056435605.1. Classification (NCBI taxonomy): domain Bacteria; kingdom Bacillati; phylum Actinomycetota; class Actinomycetes; order Kitasatosporales; family Streptomycetaceae; genus Streptomyces; species Streptomyces sp. NPDC043896. The sequence continues at coordinate 79,209 of NZ_JBWKEE010000029.1, read as the reverse complement.
GCGCTCGCGCCGCGCGAGGGCTCGGAGTTCCACGCGCTGCGCGAGTACCGCCCGGGGGACGACGTACGGCGCGTGCACTGGGCGAGCAGCGCGCGCACCGCGACGCTGCTGGTGCGCCAGGACACCTCCGTCGAGGAACCCACCCGTTACCTGTGGCTCGACACCCGGGCCGGCTGCTATCCGGACCGGGCGGCGTTCGAGGAGGCCGTGGACACGGCGGCCTCGCTCGCCGTCGACGCCGGCCGCCGGGGGCACGCCCTGCGGCTGTGGACGAGTGACGGGGCGGTGCTGGACGCCGCCCCCGGCCCCTCCGGCCCGGCCCGTCCGCTGGAGTTCCTGACCGAGGTGACCCCGACCGGGGGCTTCCCCGGGCGGGACGGCCCCGAGGCCGGCGCCGGCGCGGCCCTGCCGACCGGCCTGTCCCGCGGCCCCTACCGGGTCCCCGCCCAGGGCCTGTTGACGGTGGTGACGGGCGAGTCCGCGTCCGGTCATCCGCTGCCCACACCGACGCGGCGCGGCTGCGCGGTCCTCGCGCTGCACCTGGGCGCCGCCGCTCCGGGCTCCGACCCGTCCGGTGCCGGACCGGTGCCGGGGGCCGCGCCGGTGCGTCACCGGCACGCGCGGGACGCGGAGCAGGCCCTGCTGCTGTGGGCCGCTGCGGCGCGCACTTCCCGGAGTCGTGTGTGAGCGGGACGTGCGCGCGCGCTGCGGGTCGGGGGCTGCCCGCCTGTGCGGCGGCGGTCGTCGCCGGCTCCGTCTTTCACCGGGCGTTCGGGTACGAGGCCCTCGCGCTGCCGTTGGCGGTGGCGGCCGTGCTGCCCGTCGCGCTGGTGGTGCTGGCCGCCGGGGGGCGCGGGCGACTGCCGGTGGAGGTCTCGCTGCCGCTGTCGGCGGGGCTGTGCCTGGTGGCGGGCTCCGTGACGCTGCACGGTTTCGCCCTGCCGGACGGGGTGTGGTCCTCACTCGGCGCGATGCCGCGTACGGCCGTCGAGGGGTGGGCCGTCTTCCTCGACGTACCGCTGCCGGCCCCGGCCGACCCGGTGCTGCTGACCGTGCCGTTCACCGCGACGTGGACGGCCGCGGCCTCGGGGGCGGAGCTGGCCGTCCGCGCCCGGCGGGTCCCCGCCTCGACGGTGCCGGGGCTCGCGCTGCTCGTGGTGGCGGCCGCGATGTGCCTGCCCGGACGCGGATCGCTGTCCGGGCAGGTCGTCGCGATCGGCGCGGTGGTCGCCGGCACGTTGCCCCGCCGGCTCGTGACCCCCCGTACGGCGTGGATCGTCCTGGGGCCGGTGGCCGTCACCGCCGCTGCCGCCGTCGCCCTGTCGGCGCTGTGGCCGGGCGGCCGGCCCCCGTACGATCCGCGCGAGCACCGGCCGACCGTCGAGGAGTCGGAGGCCGTCAGCAGTCCGTTGGCCCAGTACACGCAGTGGGAACAGCGGCCGGACGAAGCGCTGTTCACCGTGGAACGCGGCCCCGCAGGCCCCTCGTCCGCCGGCCCGGCCGACGGCATGGAGCGCTGGCGGCTGGCCTCTCTCACCGACTACGACGGCCGCCGGTGGAGCCCGCACGACGTCTTCACCCCTGTCTTCGGCCCCCTGCCCGCCGATCCGGCCCTGGCGGAGGGCGCCTCGGGGCGGGGCGAGGGCGGCCGGCCCGCCTCGACCGTGATCCGGAACCTGACGGGTCGGCTGCTGCCCGTGCCCGACGCCGCGCTGACCGTGCGCCCGGACGGCGACCGCCTGCTGTTCAACCGGTTCGAGCGCACGGCGCTCGCCGCTACGGCCCTCGCGCCCGACGTCCGCTACCGCACCACCGGGGCCGCGGCCCCCGCGGTCACCCCCGCCGACGCGGCCGGGCTGGCCCCCGCGTCCGGCCCGCCGCAGGCCCTGGACGTACCGGGATCCGTCCCCCCGGCACTGCGCGAGCTGGCCGATCGGGCCCGAGGCGCGGCGAGCACCCCGTACGGGCGGGCCCAGGCCCTCGCCTCCGAACTGTCGCGCGAGTACCGGCGGGTGGCGAAGGCCCCGTTGAACCAGCCGATCGCCTCCCTCACCCGGTTCCTGACCGACCGTCGGGGGTCGGCCGTGGACTTCGCGGCCGCCTACGCCCTCGCCGCCCGCCTCGAAGGCCTGCCCTGCCGGATCGTCGTCGGGTTCCGCGTCCAGGGCGGAGCGGGTCCGCACACCGTGCACGGCCGGGACGCGGTCCTGTGGACCGAGGTCGCCTTCGAGGGCGTCGGCTGGCTGCCGTTCGAGCCCGTGGCCGCGACGACCCCGCTCGCCGAGGAGGACGTACGCCCCGAACCGAGTCCGGTCGCGCCCCGACCGGTGCCCTCGCCGTCGCTCTCGCCCGCGCCCGGCCCGTCGGGCACGGCCCCTTCCCCCGCGGTGACACCGCCCGGGGCGGCTCGGGGGCTCGGCCCGGCGTCCGACGCCACCTGGGGCACGTGGGTGATGGTGGCCGCGGCGGCACTCGTCGCGGGCGGGGTGGCGGGCCGGATCTGGTGGGTCCTGGTACAGCCGGTGCTGCGCCGTCGCGCCGGACGCCGTACGGGCACGCCCGCGCAGCGGGTGCTCGCCGCCTGGCAGGACGCCCTGCACGCCTTCGACACGGCGGGCGCCGCGCCACCCGTCCCCTCCCACACCCTGGTGGAATCCGCCCGGCTGCTGTCGAGCGCCGAGCCGGTGGCCGCCGTCCGCGCCTCCGCCGCCTCCCTGGCCCGGCTCGCCACCCGCGCCCGGTTCTGCGAGCCGACCGCCGCCGAGACGACGGCCGGGGCCCCGTTCGAGGCGATGGGGCCGCAGGACGCCGAACTGGCCTGGCTGTCGGCCGAGTCGATACGCGACGCGCTGCGCCCCGGACGCCTGCTGTGGCTGCTGGTCTCGGCCACCCGCGTCCTGCTGCCGAGGAACCTGTCGGCCCGGGCCCTGCCCGCACGGGCGCTGCCCGCACGGGCGCCGGCCGCACCGGCGCGGGCCGTCCGTCCCCGAACCGAGGAGGAACGCGTTGAGCACCGTTGACCTCGGGCTGGCCGCCGAGGGCTGCCACGTCCTGCTGATCGGCAGCGGGTTCAGCCCCGCCCCGGACGCCCTGCCGCCCGTCCCCGCCGTGCACCGGACCCTGACCGACCTGGCCGCCGCCCTGCGCGAACACTGCGGGGTCGCGCCCGGGCGGATGACGGTGCTGGAGGACCCGCCGGACCCGGAGACCTTCGCCCGCGCGGTGCTGGAGGCCGCCCGCGCCGCCCACGACACCCTGCTGCTGTACTACGTGGGCCACGGCCTGGTCGGCCGTCGCAACGAGCTGCGCCTGTGCACCCGCGCCACCACGGGGGACCACGACACCCTCCCGTACAACACGCTCTCCTTCGGCCAGGTCCTGGACCTGGTCCGCAGGCACAAGCCGGGGCGGCTCATCACCGTCCTGGACTGCTGCCACGGCGGTCGCGCCGCGGACGTCCCCTTCACCGGGCTGAACCGCCACTACCTGCTGCCCGCCGCCGCCCGCGACGAGGTGGCCCTCGCACCGCCGCACGCCGCGCACACCACGTTCACCGGTGAACTGCTCGCCCTGCTCGACGAGGGCGATCCGGGGGCCTCGGCCCATCTCACCCTGGAGGACGTGCGGCGCCGACTGGCCGGGCGCGGGCTGGAGCCCCGCGTCCAGCAGGACAGCACCACCGGCTGGTTCGCGCTGGCCCGCAACAGGGCCTTCGTGCCCGGACACGAGAGCGCGCCCCGGCCGCCGGACACGGGGATCTGCCCCTACCCCGGTCTCGCCGCGTTCCACGAGTCGAACCGGCGCTGGTTCCACGGCCGCGAACAGGTGAGCGCGGACCTCGTGACGGCCCTCACCGCCCCCGACCGGCCCGGCCTGCCGTTGATCCTGCTCGGCGTCTCCGGCGTCGGCAAGTCCTCGCTCCTGCGCGCCGGCCTCCTGCCCGCCCTGCGCCGCGACGCCCGCGACGCCCGCGACGCCGACACGCCCCTCGGCTGGGAGCCCGTACTCCTCGCCCCGACGGCCCACCCCCTCGACGCGCTGGCGCAGGCCCTGACCGGCCCGACGCGGCTGCCCGTCGGGCCCCTCGGAAGGCTGCTCGTGGACGAACCCCACGCGGTGGCCGACCTGTCGAGCCGCCCCGGAGCCGGACTCGCCCTCATCGTGGACCAGTTCGAGGAGACGTTCAACCTCTGCGAGGACGAACAGGAGCGCACCGCGTTCATCCGCGCGCTCACCGCGCTCGCCGCCGTCGGCGGCTCACCGGGGACGCGGACCCCCCTGACCGTCCTGCTCGCCCTCACCGCACACTCCTTCGCCGCCTGCGCCGAACGGCCCGAACTCGTGCGGGCGGTGACGGAGCGCCAGTTCGTCGTGCCGCCCCTGTCACCCCGCGAGATCCGGGCCGCCGTCACCGAACCCGCCCGGCAGGAGAACCTGCGTATCGAACCGGGCCTGGTCGACCTCATCCTCACCGACCTCGGCCACGGCCTCGACCCCGCGGGCCCGGAGCGCACCGCCACCGTCGGCACCGGCCTCGTCCACCTCGCCCAGGCCCTCACGGCGACCTGGGAGCGACGCGTCGACGGCGTGCTGACCGTCGGGGGCTACCGGGCCTCGGGCGGCATCGCCGGCGCCGTCACCCAATCCGCCGACGAGGTCCTGCGCGGCCTCGATCCGAACCAACGGCTCGTCGCCCAGCAACTGCTGCTGCGCACGATCCGTCCGGGCCGCCCCCTGGAGGGCGTGCCGCCCTTCCGCCAGGCCGTGGACCGCGACACGCTCGTACGGGAACTGGGCGACAGCCACACACCGCCCCTCCTGGACCTGCTGCTGCGCGCCGGCCTCCTCACCCAGCACGGGCAAGCCGTGCAACCCGCCCACGAGGCCCTGCTCCAGAGCTGGCCCCTCATGCGCAGGTGGCTGGCCGACGACCCCGAATGGCGTTCGCGGCACGCCCAGTTGACGGACGCGGCGGCGGCCTGGCGGGCCGCCGGCGAGCACGAGGCGGACCTCTACCGGGGCCACACACTCGCCCGGGCCCTGGAGCTGACCGCGGACCGGACACGGCTGGAGGTCGGTGCGGAGGCCCTGCGGTTCCTCGACGCCTCGGTGCGCAGCCAGCGCTCGGCCACCCGCCGTGCCCGCACCGGACGCCGTCTGCTGCTGCTCGGAGCGACGACGTCCGCCGTCGTGCTCGCGGCGGCGTCCGTGCTGGGCTGGGTGGCCCACCGGGCACAGGAGCGGGCCACGGCCGACGCGGGGGCCGGACGGTCCAGGCAGTTGGCCGCGTCGGCGCTGGCGCTGCGCCATGTCGATCCGCTGCTGGCGGGACGGCTGGCCGTGGAGGCGGAGGGCAGCGCCCACACCGACGAGTCGTGGGCGGCGCTGATCGCGAACTCCGGCCTGCGGCCGACGCGTTCCGCCGGCGACGGGCCGGACCTGCCGGCCGCGACCTCGCTCGCCGTGGCGCCCGACCGCCCCCTGGTGGTCCTGGCCTCGGATGACCGGGCCCAGGTGTGGGACATCGACGCCGGCAGGTCCGTCGCCGCGCTGAGTCCCCGGAGTCCCATCGCGGACGTGGCCTTCTCCCCCGACGGGCGTTGGATCGTCGTGGCCGCCGGCGCCCTGTTGTTCTGGGACGCCGCACGGCCCGGTCCGGACCCCGTCCGTCGGCTGGAGGTGCCCGGCGGAGTCGGGGGCGGCATCAGCTTCTCCCACGATTCCGCCACCGTCGCCCTCACCGGCGAGGGCTCCACCCGTCTGGTGTCCGTCGACCCGGCGCGGCCGGACCGGGTACGGACGCTCACCGGCGAGAGGGTCGGCTACGGCGCCGGCGGCAGGGTGCTCGCCGGTCAGGACGGGCAGGGGCGGTTGGTGGTGCGCCGGGTGGCCCAGGACGGCACGGAGGGCGCCGTCCAGGTGCTGCCGGGCTCGTCGGGCCCGTACGTGGGCCTGCCCGGCGTCACGCCCGACGGGAACAACCTGGCCGCGGCACGGAAGGACGGCACGACCGAGGTGTGGTCGTTGTCGGGGGAACCGCGCCGCACGCGGACCGTCTCCGCGGGTCCCGGACCCGCCTCGCCCGCGCTGTCGCCCGACGGCCGGCTGCTGGCCGTGGCCCGTACCGAGGGAGTCCAGGTCTGGGACGTCCACGAGCCCGCCCCGACGCTGCTGGGTCAGACCGCCGGGCAGGGCGCGGCGCGGCTGATCACCTTCCTGCGGGACGGGGACCGGTTCCTGGTCTCGGACGCGGCCTCGGCGCGGCTGTGGGACACTCGGGCCCTGCGTCAGCCGGGCGCCGTCGGCGCGGCTCCGGTGGAGTCCGCGGCCGCGGTGGCGTACCGGCCGGACGGGCAGGCCCTGGCCGTGGGCGGCGGGGACGGGGCGGTCTCGGTGCGGACGGTGACCGGCGAGGCCGTGCCGCTTCCCGCCGGTCTCGCGGCGGCGTACGGACAGCGGGTGCGGGACCTGGCCTTCGCTGCGGACGGGCGCACCCTGATGGTGGTCCGGGGGCGGGGGGTCGAGTTGTGGGACTCCCTCGACGCGGGGGCCGCAGGACCGGTGGCCGTGTTGCCGGGGGGGCGCGCGGCCGTCGCCTTCGGCGCCGCGCGCCTGTCCGTACGGACCGGGAAGGAGACCGTCGAGTGGTGGGACATCCGCGCGCCCGCCCGTCCCGTGCTGCTGTCGTCGGCTCCGGACACGGGGGCGCGCGATGCTCCGGTGGCCCTCGTTCCCGACGGTCGTACGGGGTTCACCGGCACCTGGTGGGATCTCACCGACCCCACGTCACCCCGTGCCCCCGACAAGAACGGGTCGTCGCCGCCGGCGGACTCCGTCCTGGTGGCCGGCCCCGACGGCGCGTTGGCCGTCGGCGGCGACCTCGCGCGGGTCGCCGTGTTCCCCCGGGCGGGCAAGGAGACCTGGACCGGTCCCGGGATCCCCGCCCTCGTCCCGACGGCGCTCGCCCTCTCCCCCGACGGCGCCCTGGCCGCGACCGGCGACGACGAGGGCACCGTCCGGCTGTGGCGACGCTCCGACGGCGGGCAGTGGCGGGCGCTGGCGGAACTGCCCCGGCGGACCGGCCGGGTGACGGCCCTCGCGCTGTCCGCGTCGGACGGGCTCGCGGTCGGCGTCGCGGACGGACCGGTGCTCGTCTCCGACCTGTCCCGCAGGGCCCTCGTCACGGCCCTGTGCGCCACACCGGTCCCGACGGGGGACGAGGCCGAGGCCCGCTGGCTCGGCTACGGGGGCCGCGGCACCTTGGGCTCCGCCTGCGGCCCCACAGGGTAGCCAGACCTCGCGAACGCACACGTACCACGACACACACACGACACCGGAGGATCGACATGAGGATCAGCTTCACCTCGGACGCGCCCGCCGACTCGGTGGAGGCCGACGACTGGCGCGATCTCGCGGCCATGCTCGACGCCGAGCCGACCCTGGGACGCGTCGAGGAACTGCACGTACCGATCCGGCCGGGCACCCTGGGCGGAGACCTGTACGGGCTGATCGCCGAGGTGGGCGCGGCGGGGCTGCTCGCGCTCGGCGCCGTGGTGCAGTCCTGGATCGGGCTGCGGGCAACGCGCTTCTCGGTGTCCTGGGAGAAGGACCGCGAGGGCGGGCGCACCGTGATCACGGTGGACGGTACGAACGCCTCGGGGGCCGAGTCGGCGCGGGAGCTGCTCGACGAGATCGCCCGCGCCGTCGAACAGGACGAGAACTCCCGCCGTCCGCTTCCGCCCGCCCCGGGTCCCGACGGAACGACCGATCCCCGGCCCCTCCCGGGGTCCGACACCTGATCCGAGCACTACGGCCGACGCCGTCACCACGACAGGGGCCCCGCCGGCGGCGGGGCCCCTGCCCGTGCCGGCAGGATGACCGCATGGTGGCCGGCAACCCTCCCAGGCGACGGATGCCGGGCCGGCACCCACGGCCCGGACGAACTCCTCCTCGCGGACACCCGGCGGGAGCTTCGTGTGGACGAGGTCGAGCGGTACCTCCGCCGCGAGTTCCGCGTCGGTGGCCGTTCGTGGGTCCAGGTCGACGTGGAGGAACTCTCCCCTCTCCGGGTCCTTGCGCGCCTCCGCGTGGTCGAGGATGACGCCGGGGAGCAGCGCCAGCATCCGGCGCACGTCCGCGACCGTGCGCGGCTCCGCCCCCACGTACACCTCCCGGTACTCCCGGCCCAGCAGCCCGCGCAGCCGCCGCGCACGCGCGTACGCCTCTCATGGGCCCCAGAGACCGGAAGACGCGTCTGATGCGACGCCTTCGGCGGCGATCGCGGGCTGAGGGCGCACGTTGGCTCCACAGGGAGACCAAGAGGCCTCCGTCACGTCAGCAGGGGACGCCAGCGGTCGGCCGACTCCGTCATGTCACCGATGACCCGTTCCAGGAACGATCCGCCCCTGACCAGCCGCTGCCCCACGGGGCTGTCCGGCCCGAACGCCTCCGCCGCCGCCATCGAGGCGTGTGCCGCTTCGAGCGTCTGCCGCGCGCTGATCACGATCGAGTTGTACCAGGCCTCGTCGTCGACCACGTAGACATCGCGACGCCGCTGCGGATCGCGCTCACGCCTGACGTACCCGTACTGGACCAGGAGGTTCACGGCCACGGAGACGGAAGCCGGACTGACCTGCAGTCTGCTGGTCAGCTCCGCCGCGGTGCGCCTGCCGTCCTCGGAGAGCAGCAGGTCGACGTGCACGCGCGCGGTCATCCTCGGCATCCCGGACCTGACCGCCAGCTCGACGATCTCGTCCTCCGCCGCGCCGCCGGACGACCGGTCCGCGGTTGGGGGTGCCGGTGCGGCCCGCCGCGCCCGCTGGACCGTTGCCTGATGGGCCTGTTGGGGCCGGTAGCCGGCCGGTCCGCCGTTGCGTGAGACCTCCCGGCTGATCGTCGAGGTCGGACGTTCGAGCCGCCTGGCGATCTCCGCATAGGACAGGCCGTCGGCGAGTCCGGCCGCGATGCGCTGGCGCTCCTGCTGGGTCAACCGTCCTCCTGGCATGGCGCCAGTATTGCCTTCGCTCCCATTCATTGCAATGCCGCGTTGCATTCGAGAGCAGACCATTGCATCAATTTGCCGCCATTTACCTGCTGTTATGGATTCAGTTGATTGACCCAGCCATGAATGCAACGTAGCTTTCAAGAGTCGTCAAACGCGTCATATCGCGAGATGAGGAGTGGGTCATGAGCGAGTCCGTCCACACGGTCGCGGCGATGCCGGCAGCACGCGGGGCGGGCTGCCCCTTCGATCCTCCGGCAGAGCTGACCGATGCCCAGCGGCACGGCCCCATCAGCCGCTTCACCCACCCCGGCGGGAAGCCCGGCTGGCTGATCACCGGATACGACCTGGTCCGATCGGTCCTGGCCGACCCCCGGTTCAGCTCGCGCAAGGAGCTGATGAACGTGGTCGACTTCGAGCTTCCCCCGGCACCGCCCGGCGAGTTCCTCCTGATGGACGATCCGCAGCACAGCCGCTACCGGAAGCCGCTGGTGGGCAAGTTCACCGTACGACGCATGCGGCTGCTCACCGAGCGCATCGAGCAGATCACCACCGAGTGCCTGGACGCCATGGAGAAGTCCGGGCCGTCGGCGGACCTGGTGACCGCGTTCGCCAAGCCCATCCCCACCATCGTGATCTGCGAGATCCTGGGCGTGCCGTACGCGGACCGCGCCTCCTTCCAGGAGCAGATCGACGCGTTCATGGGCGGGGAGGTGAGCGACGAGGAGCTGATCGCCGCATACACCGCGACCCAGGAGTACCTCGCACAGCTGGTGGCGGCCAAACGCGCGAACCCCACCGACGACGTGCTCAGCGAGCTTACGGACAGCGACCTGACCGATGAGGAGCTGAAGGGGATCAGCCTCATCCTGCTGGCGGCAGGCTTCGACACCACCGCCAACATGCTGTCCCTCGGCACCTTCGCGCTGCTGCAGAACCCGGCGCAACTGGCCGCGCTGCGCGAGGACCCCTCGCTCACCGACGGGGCGGTCGAGGAGCTGCTGCGCTACCTCAGCGTCGCCAAGACCTTCCACCGGACGGCGCTGGAGGACGTCGAGGTCGGCGGCCAGATCGTCGAGGCCGGCACGACGGTCGTCCTGTCGATCAACACCGCCAACCGCGACGCCGAACGCTTCGCCGGCGCCGACGCGCTCGACATCCGGCGGCCGTACGACGGGCACCTGGCCTTCAGCCACGGAATCCACCAGTGCCTGGGCCAGCAACTGGCCCGCGTCGAGATGCGAGTGGCCTTCCGCGCCCTGATCGAACGCTTCCCCACGCTGCGCCTGGCCGTACCGGCCGGCGAAGTCCGTCTGCGCCCGGAGACCGCCGACATCTACGGGGTCAAGAGCCTCCCGGTCACCTGGGACGAGAAGTGAGCACGACCCGCCTGAGCATCGACCGCGAGCGCTGCATCGGCGCCGGGATGTGCGCCATGACCGCCCCGGAAGTGTTCGACCAGGACGCCGATGACGGGCTGGTGGTCCTGCTGCGGGCCGAGCACGACCGGCCGGACGCCGACGTGCCACCGGCCGTACGGATGGCTGTCGGCATGTGCCCCTCCGGGGCGATCACCCTCAAGGAACCGGCAGCCGGGAGCGGTTGAGGGGGCCGGACGCCGTCCTCATGAGCGGGACCGGCCGAGCCCGGTTTCACCCCATCCCGGTAGCGCCGGCCGCCGGCCTGAGTCCCAGGGCCCGGCAGTCCGTCCGGGTGGAGGGCATCGGCTCAGCCGGTCCACTGAGTGGGAGGACGGAAGGACGAGGTCCATCGCCGCGATGCGGCTGCTCGGCAATGTCCGTGACCCGGTCCGCGGATCGGGAAGTCAGCTCGCGCAGTGCCAACGAGCCTCCGCGATACATGCCCGGCAACGCGAGGAACGGCTGACCGCACTGGGCGGGCGCAGCGGGTGGAATGAGAAGGCGCCCACCGGCCGGTCCGGCGCGTCCACGGTGAACCGACCGGCACGCGGTCGCCGTCACGAGTCGGTGGCCTTGCCGAGCCGGGTCTCCGGCACGGTCCCGGGACGCTGCCGCGGGCCGAGCGGGCCTCGGCGAAGCTCGCGGCCGAGGTGCAAGGGCCGCTCAGTCGGGCAGCGCGACGGTCAAGTCCACTTCGACGAGCTGCCCTGCGAAGCCCAGCTGCGCAACCCCCAACAGCGTGCTGGCGGACGTGAAGGCAGGACCGAGGGCGGAAGCGGTAAGCCGGTGCCAGGCAAGGCCCAGGTCCTCCCGGTCATCGCTCCGCACGTAGATCACCGAACGCACCACGTACTGGGGCTGAGCATCCACCGCCGCGAGGGCAGCGAGCCCGTTCACGACGACCTGATCGATCTGCTCGACGAGGGAGCCCGCGCCGACGAGAGAACCGCCCTGGTCGAGGGGACACTGCCCCGCCAGATAGGCCGTTCGGCCGGCCTCCACCACGGTGATGTGGTGGTAGCCCGGCGTCTCGTGCAACTGATCGGGGTTGATACGGCTGATCCTCGCTGTCATGCCGCAAGTCTGACCGACCTGCCCCCGACACGCACCGAAATTCTGGCCCTCCGCACGACCGTCCGGCACCGCGCGAGGTGGAAGAGGGGTTGGTCCGCAGGGTGCTGTCGACCTCGTCGAGGTCGACGGAGACGGCCCGCCGGGAGGTGTCGTAGTTGACGGCGGCGTTGTTGACGAGGACGTCGAGGCGCCCGGACTGCGCTTCGACGCTACGGGTGAGGGCGCGGACGTCGTCGTCCTCGGTGACGTCCAGCCGGCATGGCAGGTGAGAGCCGTGTGAGTCCGACGAGGACCATGGTCGTCCCGGGTGACGGCCGGGCATGGGCGGCGCGGACCAGATAGCGTCCCGGTTCCAGGTCGATGCGCAGCCGGTCGGGGCCGCCGAGATCGGCATCGGGCTCTGGAACGCCGGGCTGAGGGGAGTCCAGGAGGACCACGGGCCCTGGAACCTGCCAGAGCAGCTCCGACTCCCACGCCCCGGCCTCAAGCGCCGGTGCGACGCCGTCGAGGACTGCTGCCTCCGAGTCGGCGCCGATCCAGGACACGAGGCAGCCGTGCTCCGGCGCGTAGGTGGTGGACCACGGTTCCCCGAGGACCAGGGCCTCCGCGTGCCCGACGGGGATCACGCCGAGGTAGCCCTCTACCTCGCAGGCCCTGGCGTAGTCGTCATCGCCGGTGGCCGACTCGAAGTCGCATCCCTGCCAGGACGGCAGGACCAGTTCGGGTACCAGGATGAGCGGCCCTCCCCCGGAACCGATCCACTCGCGTGCCTCACTGCCGTCTCCGATCATGCGGGAAAGCTACATCGGGGCGGTGACGGCGGACGGCTCACCCCGTGGCGCCGGGCGGGCGGTCCGGCGGCCCGGGTCCCGGGGAGTCGGGCCGCGAGGGCTTCACGGACTCCGCGGGAGCGCCGGGACCCGGCGGTGTCGCAGGAGCCGTGGGGTCCGGGTCCGGGGCCGGTGTCGCGGTCGCGGTCGCGCCGGCGTCCGACCCCGGCGCGGGCGCTGCGTCGGCCGGGTGGGCGCGGAGGTGCACGACCATCGTGTTCGCGACGGCCACCAGCGGGACGGCGACGACGGCTCCGCCGATACCGGCGATCAGCCCGCCGCACGCCACGGACAGCGCCACGGCCAGGGGGTGGATCCGGACGGCCCGCCCCAGGATGAACGGCTGGAGGATGTGCCCCTCTATCTGCTGGACGAGGAGCACCACCAGCAGCGTCATCAGCGCGGTGAAGACGCCTTGGGTCACCAGCGCGACGATCACGGCGAGCGCGCCGGAGGCTATGGCGCCGATCAGTGGGACGAACGAGGCCAGGAAGATCACCACGGCGATGGGGACGGCGAGCGGAACTCCGAGGAAGTGGATTCCGACGCCGATGAACACCGCGTCGATCAGGGCGACGACCAGCGTCCCGCGGATGTAGGCGGTGAGCGTCCGCCAGGCCGGCGGGCCGGCTCCGGCGACCGCGGGCCGCACCGCGACCGGCACCAGCCTCAGGGTCCACTCCCAGACGCGCCTGCCGTCGTAGAGCAGGAACAGCGTGACGAACATCGCCAGGAGCATGCCGGCGATGACCTCGACCAGCACGGTCACCCCCTGCAGGCCGGTGGAGGTGATCTCGCTGGTGCTGCTGCCGATCGCGTCGCTGAGACGTTCGGTGATGTCGCTGATCTGCTGCTCGGTCACGTGGAACGGGCTGTCGAGGAGCCACCGTTTCAGCTCCGCGATGCCCTCCTGGAGCCGTTCGGACAGGCTGTCCAGATTGTCGAGCACCTGCCATACGACGAACCAGCCCATGAGCCCGAGTACGAGGAACCCCCAGAGGGCCGTGACGACGGTGGCGGGCCCCCGGGGCAGGCCCCAGTGGTGCAGCCGGGCGACCGTCGGCTGGAGCAGCGCGGTGATCAGCAGGCCGGCGGCGAAGGCCAGCGCGACCAGCCGGACGGAACCGATCACCCGCATCACCACCCACAGGGCGGCGGCGAGCACCAGGAACCGCCAGGCGGCCTCGGCCGCGACCCGCATGCCCCAGGGCACCGCACGGGCCGGATCCGGCGCGCGGGAGCGGGCGAGGCGGCCCCGTGCCGCGCGCTCCCGCTCGGCCGCCTCTTCGGCGTCACGACGGGCCAGTTCCCGCGCCCGGCGTTCACCCAGCGCCGTGGCAGCGGCTCTCGCGCGGCCGAACGCGTCACGGATCCCGGGCATCCGGCCTCCCTCCGTCCTCCGTCCTCCGTCCTCCTGCCGCCTGCCCCGTTACGGGGTGCTCAGACGGCCGGGGCGCGGGTGGCCCGGCATGGTCCGGGACCGAGCCTGGCCCGGAGAGGGGGCCGCAGGGGGCACCCGGCGAGCCGGCGGGGCCGGCGTCCCCCGGCCGCGCTCACGACGCGATCGTCCGATGAGCCGCTGTGAGGGCGTCCGTCGCGATAGCTTCGTCCACGCTCGACCTGCTCGGCCCCGCGCGGAGACTTCCGTCTCCGGACCACGCGACGGCGATCAGCTGGTGCGGAGAACGGAGCCCGGTGCGGACCACGACGGACAGCTGCGACATCGTCATCGTCGGTGCCGGCGCGGCCGGGCTCTCGCTGGCCTGGCGGCTGCTCGACCCGCCGCCGGGTGTCCGGCCTCCCGACGTCGTCCTCGTCGACGCTCCGCCCGGGCCGCTCCGCCCTCCCGAACGCACCTGGTGCTACTGGGAGGCCGGCGCGGGTGACTACGAGCCGCTGCTCACCGCCAGCTGGCGGCGGCTGCGCGTACGCGCTCCCGACGGCGGCGAGGCCGCCCGCGACCTCGGCGAGCTGCGGTACAAGATGCTGCGCTCGGGCGATTTCGAGCAGGGCATCGGGCCGCGGCTGGCCGGGTTGCGCCGGGTGGCGGGAGTGGCCGAGCGCATCGACGACGGGCCGGACGGCGCGGTCCTGACGTACACCACCGACCGCGGTGGCGTGCGCACGCTCAGGGCCCGCTGGATCCACGACTCCCGGCCCCCGGCGGCCGCGCCCGCCGCGCGCAGCGCGCTGTTGCAGCACTTCCGGGGGTGGTTCGTGCACTGCGAACGGCCCTCCTTCGACGCCGGCACGGTCGAGTTGATGGACTTCCGCACACCGCAGCCGGAGCGGGGGCTGTCCTTCGGGTACGTACTGCCCACCAGTCGCCACGCGGCGCTGGTCGAGTACACCGAGTTCAGCCGCTCGACCCTGACCGTGGACGCGTACGAGAGGGCGCTGCGCGACTACACCGGCCGGGTGCTGGGGCTGGGTGCCTTCCGGGTGCTCGGCACGGAACAGGGTGCCATCCCGATGAGCGACGGCCGGTACGAGCGGCGGCCCGGGCGGCACGTCTTCCGCATCGGTGCGGCGGGGGGAGCCGTCCGCCCCTCCACCGGCTACGCCTTCGCCGCCATCCAGCGGCAGGCCCGCGCCGTGGCCGACGCCGTGCACGCCGGCCGGACTCCCGTTCCGCCGCCGGCCCATCCGGCCAGGGCCCTCGCCATGGACGCCGTCCTGCTCCGTGCTCTGGACACCGGCCGGGTCGACGGGCCCGACTTCTTCACCCGCCTCTTCCGCCGCGTGCCCGCCGAGCGGCTGCTCCGGTTCCTCGACGGCACGACCCGTCCGGTCGAGGAGCTCTCCATCGGCGTACGCACCCCGGTCCTCGCCATGCTCCGCACCGCCGTCGAGCTGCCCCTGCTCGCCCGGCGTCCCGAACGCGACCTTGAGGAGAGCCCATGAGCCCCGATGACCGTGCGGCTTCCGCCCGCCGCGGCCGCGATCGCCGGGCCGTCGTTTTGCACGGGCACCCCGGCGCTGCCAGGGCCGTGGGGCGGCGGCCCCGGTGCGCGGTCGTCGGCGGGGGCATCGCGGGTATCGCCGCCGCCACCGTGCTGGCCGAGCGAGGGGTCCACGTCACCCTCTACGAGCGCGAGGCGGCCCTCGGCGGGCGACTGGCCGGGTGGCCCACGGAACTCGCGGACGGGTCGTCCGTCACCATGAGCCGCGGCTTCCACGCCTTCTTCCGCCAGTACTACAACCTGCGGGGGCTGCTCAGGCGGGTCGATCCCGCTCTCGACCGGCTGCGCCCCCTGGCCGACTACCCGCTGGTGCACGGCTCGGGGCTGCGGGACGGCTTCGCCCGGGTCCCGCGGACACCTCCGTGGAGCGCCGTGGCCTTCGCCGCCCTCAGCCCCAGCTTCAAGCCGCGGGAGATGCTCGGGATGAACCCCCGGGCGGCCCTTCCCCTGTTCGACGTGCGGGCGGCGGAGGTCCACCGGCGGTACGAGGGCGTCAGCGCGCTCGGACTCCTGGACCGCATCCGCTTTCCCGCCGCGGCCCGGCACCTCGCCTTCGAGGTGTTCTCCCGCAGCTTCTTCGCCGATCCGGCGGAGCTGTCGGCCGCCGAACTCGCCCTGATGTTCCACATCTACTTCCTCGGTTCGTCCGAGGGCCTCCTCTTCGACGTGCCCGACGAGCCCTACCCGCAGGCCCTGTGGGATCCACTGGCCCGGTACCTGGAGGGCCACGGTGCGGACATCCGTACCGCCACGTCCGTGTCCGCCGTCGAGCCCGCCCCGCACGGGGGGCACCTGGTGTGCACGGGGCACGGGAGCGAGCACGCCGACGCGGTGGTGCTGGCGCTGGACACCGCGGGTCTGCGGGACCTGGCAGCCGCCTCGCCCGGTCTGTGCGACGGGGCGTGGCGCGCCCGGGTCGGCCGGCTCCGCACCTCCCCGCCCTTCCTCGTGTCCCGGCTCTGGCTCGACCGTCCCGTCGCCGCGGGCCGTCCCGGTTTCCTCGGCACCAGCGGCTACGGGCCCCTGGACAACGTCAGCGTGCTGAACTCCTGGGAGGGCGAGGCGGCGCGCTGGGCCGCGAAGAGCGGTGGCTGCGTGGTCGAACTCCACGCCTACGCGGCGGATCCGGCGGCCGAGCCGCAGCGGCTCGCGCGCGCCCTCGTCGAGCAGCTGCACCGCGTCTACCCGGAGACCTCGGCCGCGCGGATCGTCGACCGGCGGGACCTGTGGCGGCAGGACTGCCCGCTCTTCGCCGTCGGCGGCCATGCGGACCGGCCCACGGTGGAGACCACCGACCCGACCGTCACCGTCGCCGGGGACCTCGTGGCCACCGCCCTGCCGGTGGCGCTCATGGAGCGGGCCGCGACCACCGGGTTCCTCGCGGCCAACGTCCACCTGCGGCGGTGGGGCCTGCGCGGGCAGACCCTGTGGAGCGTCCCGGACCGGGGCCGGTCCGCCCCGCTGCGGCTGCTGGCCCGTCGGCTCGGCGCGGACTAGGCCGTCTCCTCAGCCGGGGAAGCGGCCGCTGCTGCGCAGGGTGAAGCGGCGTTCGGCGTACGCCAGGTCGTCGCGCCACAAGCGCCCGGCGGCCGTACGCACGGCGGGGCGCAGCAGCGGTGCCAGAACCCGCGCCGCCGCGAATCCCCGCCGGTCCGAGGCGGCTACGACGGCCTCGACCACGGCGGTCCGTGGCCGTGGCGTGCCCGGTTCGGTCAGGGGTGTCGCGTGTGTCTCCACCACGGACCCCTCCCCTTCCCCGGCGATGATCCGCATGACGACGGTCCGCGGGTCCGGCGCGCTGAACGCCGCCCGGACCGGGATCACGACCCGGCCGGCCAGTTTGAACGACACGTCGGCGACCAGGGCGTCGTCCGGGCCTGCCGGGCCGTCGCCGGGAGGCTCCAGGACGGTCAGGTCCACGAAGGAGTAGGGGTGGAGCCAGCCGCCGTGCCAGGGGTCGAGGCGGTTGGCCACCACGTCCTGCGGCTCGCACGCCCCCGCTCCCGTGTACACCGCCGTCACCGCCGCCTCCAGCGGGGGCCGGGGCGGGACGGGCGGGTGTTCGGTGGGAGGCTCGCCGCCCGCGAGGTCCAGGCGGACCCACAGCAGCACGCCGTCGTCGTGCACCGGCCACGGCGACCATCCGGCGAAGGGGCGGCCGTCCAGGGCCAGGCCGTGCCAGTGGCAGACGATCCGGCCGCACCGTACGGCGCTGTCCTTGAGCGGAGCCCCGAGGTGGGGGCATTCCCCGGGCCCGGCGTGGGGCACGCGGTCCGCGTCGCGCCAGAGCACGACCTCCGTCCCGGCGACGGTCCGTCCGAGGGGACGCCGGGTGGTCAGCTCGGTGCTGGCCCCGACGACGAACCAGTTCCCCGAGGGGCGGGCCAGGGCGCGTTCGAGCGCCCCGGCGATCAGGGCCGGCTTCGCATCGCGCCACGTCGGGCGCTGGCGCTCCCAGGGAACGGGGTCGCGGCGCAGCCGCAGCGGAACGGCCTTCCTGCGTCCGGCGCGTCCGCGCTCCGCGTCAGCCGTCCTGTCGTCGGGGGTCATTCCGGCTCCCGTCTCCCGCGCGCCGTGATGCGGGTCTGCTGTCATCTGGGATCCCTCGTCGGCGCAGGTCCGCCGGCCGGCGTACGTGTACGTGTACGCGCGCGGGTGCGCGCGGTGAGGGCGGCGGCCAGTCCGCGCAGGGCGACGGCCGTCCTTCTGCGCCGGCCCACCACGCTGCGGCGGTGGACGACCGCGTAGCCGTCCTTCTCGACGGCATCCAGGATGTCGCGGTAGAGCACGAACGCGGTGCGCACGCACGGCGCGGTCAGCGGATCGAGCCTGTCGATCCCGGGTTCGGCCGCACGGTAGACCTCTCTCGTCAGAGCCGCGGCGGACCGCAGCGCCGAGGTGATCCGCGGGTCCCGGTGCCCGGTCCGCCTGCTCCATGTCAGCAGGTCCCGGTCGACCCCGTGTGCGGAGAGCAGGTCCTGGGGCAGGTAGACCCGTCCCCGGTCGAGGTCCTCGCCCACGTCCCGGATGAAGTTCGTCAGCTGGAAGGCCACTCCGAGCTCGGCGGCGTACGGTTCGGCTTCGGCGCGCGGTACGACGGTGCCGAGCACCGGCGTCATCTGCAGCCCGATGACGGCGGCCGATCCGTGCATGTAGGCCCGCAGGTCGGCGTAGGCCGGGTACTCGCCGACGGACAGGTCGCTGCGCATCGAGGCGAGGAAGTCGGAGAAGTGGCGGGCTTCGATGCCGTACCGGGCGCGGGTGTCGGCCGCCGCCCGGACGACCGGTTCGCCGGGGTCTTCCCCCCGGACGGCGCGCAGCCATTGCCGCTCCAGCGCGTCCAGGGCGGCGCGCCGCGCGCTCGCGGGGGCCGTCGTCCCCAGGTCGTCGACGATGTCGTCGGCGTGGCGGGCGAAGCCGTAGAGGGCGTGCACGGCGGCGCGCCGGTCCACCGGGAGCAGCCGTGTGGCGAGGAAGTACGTCTTGCCGTGCCGGGCGTTCAGCCGCCGGCTGGCCGTGTAGGCGGCGCGGAGCGAGGGGTCGGTGATGCCCGCCGCGTCCAGCTCGCGTGCCGTCATCGGGCCGGTCCGGTGCCGGCCACGCGGGCGGCCGCGAGTTTCCCGGAGAGCAGCACCGTGGGGACGCCGACGCCGGGGGTGGTCCCGCATCCGGCGAGGACGGCGTTCTCCGTGCCGCTGACGAGGTTCCGCGGCCGGAAGGGGCCGGTCTGGGCGAGGGTGTGGGCGACGGAGAAGGGGGTTCCGGCGGCGTGTCCCATCGCCGTCCAGTCGGCCGGGGTGACCAGGCTCTCCCGCTCGATCGACGCTCCCAGTCCGGCAAGTCCCCGGCGTTCGAGTTCCCGCAGCAGGTCGTCGCGGTAGCGGGAACCGAGTTCGCCCCAGTGGGCCGCCGTGGGACCGGTCCGTGTGTTGGGACACGGGGCGAGGACGTAGTGCAGGTGGCGGCCCGGGGGTGCGAGCGAGGGATCGGTGGTGGTGGGCCGGGTGATCAGGAGCGAGGGGTCGCTCATCAGCCGCCCGCTGCTGGTCAGTTCTTCGAAGACGGCACCCCAGGCCCGGCCGAACGACAGGGTGTGGTGGGCCAGTTGGGGCCAGGTGCGGTCGGTTCCCGCGTGCAGCACCACCGCGCTGGGAGCGTGTCGCAGCCGCAGCGGCCGGCGGGGCGTCCTGCCCAGCAGCGCGTAGGAGACCGGCAGGTCCGGCGTCAGGACGACCGCGTCGCACGGAATGCGGTCGTGTGCGGTGACCACGGCGGTGACGCGGCCCCCGCCGCGCTCCAGCCGGGTGACGGCCTCCCCGTGGCGGAACACCACGCCCGCCCGGGCCGCCGCCGCGGCCATGGCCACGGGGACGGCGTGCATCCCGCCGCGCGGGAAGTACACCCCGGCGACCGTGTCCATGTAGGCGATCACCGCGTAGGCGGCCAGCGCGCGCGACGGGGAGAGGCCGGCGTACAGGGCCTGGAAGGAGAAGACGCGGCGCAGCCGCTCGTCCGACAGGAACCGGCCGACGGCCCGGTCCAGGCGTCCGAAGCCGCCGAGCGCCGCCAGCCGTGCCAGGTCCGGGTGGAGGAGCCGGACGGGCGAGTCGAAGTTGGCGTCGATGAACCGGCGGATCTGTACGTCGTACAGCTCCGTCATCCACCTGCGCAGCCTCCGGTACCCGAGGGCTTCCCGGGCTCCCGCGAAGGAGGCGATCTCGGCCTCCATGGCGTCGCCGTCGGTGTGGACGTCCAGGCGGGTGCCATCGGCGAACAGCGCCCGGTAGGCGGGGTGCAGGGGAACCAGCTCGACGTGGTCGTACAGCGAGCTGCCGACGGCCCGGAAGGCCTCGTCGAGGATGTCCGGCATGGTCAGGACGGTGGGGCCGGTGTCCACCCGGTAGCCGCCGAGCGCGAGTCGGCCGGCGCGTCCGCCGGGCTCCGGGTCGCGCTCGACGACCGTCACCCGCCGGCCCCGGCCGGCCAGGTGCAGTGCGGCGGCCAGGCCCGCGAGGCCCGCGCCCACGACGACGACGTGGTCCGTGGGACCGGTCACGGTCTTCAACGCTTCTCCCCTGTCAGGACGGCATCGCCGCTTTCCGTCGCGGTCCCCGGTGCCGACGGCCTCCCGGGGGCGGTTTCGAGACCGCAGGCAGCGCGCATCAGGTGGCCGATCCGGTCCGCCGCCCGCGGCGTCAGCCCGGCTCCGGCGACGGCGGCGGTGGCGCGGGCGCAGAGTTCCTCGACGCGCCGTGCGGCCTCGTCGCGCGCCCCGCACGAGACGAGGAGGTCCAGTACCCGGTCGAGGTCGGCCGGTGTGGCGGCCGGCGCGCCCGTCACCTCGTCCAGCAGGCGCACCCCCGCATGGTCGCCGGCGCGCACGCACCGTTCCCGTGCGACGGTGAGCAGGAAGGTCGCCTTCCCTTCGAGGATGTCCTCGCCGACCGGCTTCCCGGTGGCCGCGGGATCGCCGAAGGCCCCCCGCGCGTCGTCGTACAGCTGGAACGCCAGGCCCGCCGACCGTCCCGCCTCCCGAAGCCCCTGCGCCGTCGGCTCGGGAGCGCCCGCGAGCACCGCACCCAGCGCGAGGGGGTGCCCCACCGTGTACAGCGCCGTCTTCAGGACGGCCGTGCGCACGGCGAGGGTCGTCGACCTGGCGAGTGTGGCCTGGGCCCGCAGGTCGAGGTACTGGCCCGCCACCATCTCCGTACGCATCACCCGCCACACCTCGGAGGCGCGTACCTCGGCCGGCGCGCCTCGGACGGCCTGCCGGAACGCGTCGTCCGACCAGGCCAGGGCCAGGTCGCCGGCGAGCACGGCGGCCGCCCCGCCGAACGTGCCGCACGGCAGGTCGCGTCCGCCCGTCCCGTACTGGCCGTCCAGCCGGACGTGCAGGGCGGGGCGGCCGCGGCGCAGGGGGGAGCCGTCCATGACGTCGTCGTGGATCAGCGCGCAGCTCTGGAGCAGTTCGAGCGCCGCCGCGACCCCCAGGGCCTGCTGCGTCTGGCGGGCCCCACCGCCGCAACCGCGCAGGGCCCACCACACGAATTCCGAGCGGAGCCTGCTGCCTCCCTGGGCGAAGTCCGCCACCCTGCGTGCGATGTCCGCGGCGAAGACGGCATCCGTCGTCGCCGCCTCCGCGAGGCGCCGCTCCAGCACCCCGCCGAGGTGCGCGCCGACGGCCGCGGGCACGTCCTGGTCGACGTCGAGCGGATCAGGTGGGCGCATCGCATCTCCCCTTGCCGGCGGTACGGCCGTAGTGGCTCATGGGAGATTCCGTACCGCCCGCGTCTCCGGATGCACCATTTCTTGGGCCATGCGGCCCACAGGCCGTCCGGAAGGGCGGGAGGAACCGGCCGCGCCGAGCCGCTTCCGCCGGTGCGGGGGCGAAGCTGAGGGAGGAAGTCGTCACCCGGCGGGAGGTACAGGTCATGGCCGTGCTGAGAGATGCCGAGCTGGCGGGGGCCTTCGACCACGCGTCCGGCTCCTATGACCGTATGGTCGCGGCGAGCCCCGGCTACCACCGGCACCTGCGGCGTTCCGCGCGCCGGCTCGCCCTCCCCGGGCGCGGCGCGGGCCGTACGGTCCTGGACCTCGGCTGCGGCACCGGCGCCTCCACCGCGGCGCTGCTGCGCGCCGCGCCCCTGGCGGCCGTGACCGGGGTCGACGCCTCCGCCGGCATGCTCGCCCGGGCCCGCGGCAAGTCCTGGCCCGGCCGGGTGTCCTTCGTCCACGCCGCTGTCGAGGGCATGGCCGAGGCCGGAGTCACCGGGCCCTACGACGCGGTCTTCGCGGCGTACCTCTTCCGCAACGTCGCGGATCCCGACGCCGTGCTCCGCCGGACGCGTGAGGTGCTGCGCCCGGGCGGCCGGCTCGCCGTCCACGAGTACGCGCTCAGCGGGCGGGCCGTCGACCGCGCCGTGTGGTCGGCGGTCATGGCCACCGTGGTGCTGCCGTGGGGCCGGCGCCACGGCGACGCGGCGCTCTATCGCCACCTGTGGCGCAGCGTGCTCGACTTCGACACGGCCGACGTGTTCGCCCGCCGGCTGCGCCGCGCCGGATTCACCGACGTCCGCGTGCTGCCCCAGCCGGGCTGGCAGACCGGCATCACCCACACCTTCGTCGCCACGAGCCCCTGAACATCCCGAACGTGCGGGTGGCCCGCTCCCTCCGTGGGAGTGGGCCACCCGTACGCGGAACGAGGCCTGCCGCACTACCAGCGATACCAGCGGCCGCTGCCGCCCTTCGGGCGGGCGACGAACCCGATCAGCCACAGCACCAGCACCGCGATCGCGATCCACCAGAGGATCTTCACGGCGAAACCGGCACCGAACAGGAGCAGTACGAGCAGGAGAACGAGAAGCAGGGGAACCATGGTCATCAACCTCCGCAGCAGCGCATGCCCTGCCACTGGCCACCCATGCGCCTGGCCGCTGTTCGTTTCTCATTACCGGCCCGCCGGCTGGGGCCCGCGCCGGAGACGACCGTGTCCGAGGCGACTCGGGGGTCAGCTACGGGGCAGCCCCGATCGGGTCACTGACCGAAAGCTCCATCTGAGGTTCCCTGGCGGGCTGTTGCCGCAGTTCCGCCTGGCCGAACAGAAGTGCGTAGCCGTCGGGGAGCCGGCGGAGGATGCGGGCGAGGAGGCCGGGGCCGGTGAGGCGGGTGACGACCGCGAGTACGGCGCCGGTGTCCCAGCGGGCCATGGCCGGGGTGGTGTCGCTGCGCGCGGCCAGGTCTTTGACGAAGCCCCAGCCGGTGAGCTGTTCGGTTGCGGGGATCTGGGCGGTCAGGGCGAGGGCGGCTTCGACGGGCAGGCATTGTGCGAGGTCGACGCGTTCGTCGCCGACGAGCTGCCGGCCGAGGGCGGCGAGGACGGTGCGGACGGCTTCCTCGGCGCGTTCGCGGGTGGGGTAGGCGCCTTCGTAGCGCACGCGTTCCAGCATCTGCTCGAACGTCATGGCGGGCTGGGCCCGGTTCGATCGAGGCTGGTCGTACATGGTGCTGCGGTCCTTTCTCGGCGTAGGTCTCGGGGGGCGGGCGGCGAGCTCGGCCCGTACGGTGCCGGCCGGGTGTGCGCCCGGCAGGGCCGGACGACGCCGGCCGTGCGTTCGGCTTCCTCCCGGGTTCGGTGCTCGCCGTGTTCCTCGACGCGCTCCAGGAACGCCTCCTGGCGCATCGGCATCTCGGCGCCACCTCCGGGGAGGGGCGAGGGGCGGGCGCGGAGGGCGGGGTGCCGGAGGGGGAATCGGGGTTCCCCGCCCTCCGCCGCCGGTGGCGGGCTGCTCAGCCCGAGATCTGCCGGCGGCCGGAATCGCCGCCGATGCTGATCTTCCGCGGCTTGGCGCGTTCGGCGATCGGGATCCGCAGGGTGAGGACACCCGCGTCGTAATCGGCTTCGATGCGCTCGGTGTCGAGGGTGTCGGCCAGCATGATCTGGCGGGAGAAGACACCCAGGGGCCGCTCGGAGAGCTCCATCTGCACGCCGTCGGCCTTCTCCGC
This sequence comes from Streptomyces sp. NPDC043896, assembly GCF_056435605.1. Classification (NCBI taxonomy): domain Bacteria; kingdom Bacillati; phylum Actinomycetota; class Actinomycetes; order Kitasatosporales; family Streptomycetaceae; genus Streptomyces; species Streptomyces sp. NPDC043896. The sequence continues at coordinate 55,418 of NZ_JBWKEE010000029.1, read as the reverse complement.
GGGCCGGCGCTCGGCCTTGACCGTCAGCATGTTCCGCTCGACGTCGATGTCGATCGCCTCGGTGCTGACACCGGGAAGGTCGAAGGCGATCACGTAGACGTCACCCTGGCGGTAGGCGTCCATCGGCATCACGGACGGCTTCGACCACGTCCCGGACGCGCCGGAGAGCTGCTGAACGATCCGGTCCATCTCGCGGAACGGGTCAGTGCGCATCAACATCGCGAAACACCTCCAGTTGGTTCAGGCAGGAACTGCCAATGCGCTTCAACGTGCCACTGTTGTAACATGTCATCGAAACGATGACAAGCAGGATGTCGCCTAGAGGATGACGCGAACGGAGACCGTCGTGAACGAGGCCGCAGAACCGAACCCGCCCGTCACCTTCCTCGCCGCCGCCGCGGCGCTGGAGGCCATAAGCCAGGCCGTCAAAGACGCGCAGCGACCGTCGGCGGGCGCGCCCGCGACGACCGGGGACAGGGGCCCGCACCCGGCCTTGGCCGCACTGCTGACGCTGCGCGAGGTACGCGAGCAGCTCGCCGGCTGGGAAACCGGCCTGATCGAGACCGCCCGTGGTCAGGGCGCCAGCTGGGCCGACCTGGCAGGGCCCCTCGGGGTCGCCAGCCGCCAGGCCGCCGAACGCCGCTACCTGCGGCTGCGCCCCGGCAAGGCCGGCAGCACCGGCGAGGAACGCGTCCAGGCCACCCGCGACACGCGCGCCGCCGACCGCAGCGTGAACGCCTGGGCCCGCGACAACGCCGCCGACCTGCGCCGCCTGGCCGGACAGATCACCGCCCTCACCGGCCTCCCGGCCGGCGCCGAGAGCGCGATCGGCGACCTGAACCTGGCCCTCGCCGACAACGACGCCGCCCGGCTCGTCGGCCCGCTGGCCGAGACCCGGAGCCACCTGAGGTCCGAGGACGCCGCGCTCGCCGAACGCGTCGACGACATGACCCGGCACACCGACCGGCTCCGCCAGGACAGCCGCGACCGGCGCGGCACGTGAAGCGGCGGGGTCAGGCCGACGGGAAGGACGGCCTGGACGGGGCCGTGGTCCGCGGAGGCTCCGCCGCGGTACCGCCGGCCGGGGTGACGGGGCGCAGGGCGGGGTCGTGGCCGGGGCCGGGGCCGGGGCCGGGGCTGGGGCCGTGGCCGGGGCCGTGCCATTCCAGGACCACGACGGTGGCGTCGTCGGTGAGCCTGTCGCCGTGGTGGTCCAGGACGGCGCGCATGAGGCGGCGCAGCGTCTCGGGGACGGGGAGGCCGTCCGCGTGGTGGCGGATGAGGAAGTCGGTGAAGTGGTTCAGTCCGAACTGCAGGCCGCCGGCATCGCGGGCTTCGGTGACGCCGTCGGTGTAGAGGACGAGACGGTCGCCGGGTTCGAGCTGTTCGCGGCACAGGGTGACGGGCAGGCCGAGCTCGGTGCCCAGCGGGTGCGCCGGCGGGCAGTCCAGGGCGGTGACCCAGCGGCCGCCGCGGATCAGGACCGGGGGCAGGTGGCCTCGGTTGATCCAGCGCAGCTCGCCGGTGGCCGTGTCGAGATCGGCCAGGACCGCGGTGACGAAGGTGTCGTGGTGGAAGTGGTCGACCAGGGTGTGCTCGACGCTTTCGGTGGTGGCCACCAGGCCGGTGCCCTGGCGGCGGTGGTTGCGGCAGGCGGTCACGGCGAGGTTCGCGGCCAGTGCGGCGTGGCTGTCGTGGCCCATGGCGTCGAATACCGCCAGGTGGACGTGGTCCGCGGCGACGGCGTAGTCGAAGGCGTCTCCGCCGACCTTGTAGGCCGGCTCCATCACGGCGGACACCACCACGTCCTGGTTGGCGAAGGCCCGCGGCGGCATCAGGTTCCACTGCAGCTCGGCGGCCACGTTCATCGCCTCGGTGCGCGACAGGCGGGCGGCGGCGTCGCTGCCGAGGCTCTTGCCGGCCACCAGCATGCCCACCAGCGAGGCCACCACGCTCAAGTCCTCCACCGAGGCCCCGTCGCCCAGGTCGGCGTGCAGGACACCGAGGCGCTCGGTGCCGTTCAGCAGCGGCACCCACCAGCGGCCCCGCTCCCCGTCCCCGCCGTGCGACGGGCGTACGGAGGCGAAGGCGCGGCCGGGCAGGGTGCCCTCCACCGCGAGCGTTTCACCGCCTTCGGCGGCGTCGGGTCCACGCCCGGTGAACTCCCTCAGGACCTGCTGTCGCAGATCGGCCAGGTAGATCCGCGCATCCCCCATCCCGGCCTGCCCGGCCCGCCGGGCGACCAGAGGCGGCAGTTCGTCGAAGCCGACCAGACGGCTGTCACCGAGCAGGCCGGTCAGTACTCCCAGCAGGCGCTCCGCCTCCACTCGGCCACCTCCTCCACCGGCAGCGCCGCACTCCCTTCCAGCATCCGGCCCACCACCCCCGCGCGGCCACTCCGGAGCGCCCCGGGCCACGCGTCCCGTCCACACGGGCTCTCAGCCCCGCGACCGGGCATGGCCTGGGCCCGCCGGGAACGCGCCGCCGGGCGGCCCGGCCGGGGCAGCGGCGGGAAGGACGTCGCGGCGGTGGGAAGATGGCGAGGTGACGGCAACAACCAGTGACATCGAGAACGCGGCCGGCGTCCTGCGCGCCGGGGGCCTGGTGGCCCTCCCGACCGAGACCGTCTACGGTCTGGGCGCCAACGCCGAGGATCCCGCTGCCATCTCGCGGATCTTCCAGGCCAAGGGGCGTCCGCCCACGCATCCGCTGATCGTCCACCTCGGCGGCGCGGACCAGCTGGACGACTGGGTGAAGGAGGTGCCCGCGCCGGCGCGGTTGCTGGCGGCACGCCTGTGGCCCGGGCCGTTGACGCTGGTCCTGCGGCGTGGCCACCGGGTGCCGCTGGAGGCGACGGGTGGGCTGGAGACGGTGGCGGTACGGGTGCCCGACCATCCCGTGGCGCTCGCGCTGCTGGCGGCGTTCGGTGGCGGCGTCACGGCGCCGTCCGCCAACCGCTTCGGCTCGGTCAGCCCCACCACGGCCGATCACGTCCGTGCCGAGCTGGGTGACAAGGTCGACTTCGTCCTGGACGGCGGTGCCTGCACGGTCGGCCTCGAGTCGACCATCGTCGACGTCACGGGGGATGTCCCGGTCATCCTGCGGCCCGGAGGGGTCACCCGCGAGGATCTCGAAGCGGTGCTCGGGTACCCGCCGGCGGTCCCTTCCACCAGCCGTGTCCGGGTGCCCGGCCAGCATCCGTCCCACTACGCCCCCCGTGCCCGCGTCGTCCTCGTCGAACCGGAGAAGGTCGTCGCGGAAGCCGAGCTCGCGCAGGAGCTGGGGCACCGGGTCGGCGTCCTCCTCCCGCCCTCCGCCGCCGACAGCTCGGTGAGGGCGCACGCGGTGGTGGCACTGCCCGCCTCGACCGCCGCCTACGGTCGCGGTTTGTACGGTTTCCTGCGCCGGCTCGACCATCAGGGCTGCGACCTCATCATCGCCTCGCTGCCGGCAGAGGAAGGGCTGGGGCTGGCCATCGCCAACCGGCTCCGGCGTGCCGCGGGTCCGCGTCCCGCCGTGTGAAGGCGGCCCGGCGCCGTGTGATCCCGCCTCGGCGCCGGCCGTGGTGGTCAGGACGCGCTGTCCGCCGCTTCCAGGCCGCGGGTGGTGACGAGCTGCGCGCTGCCGTCGGCCAGGCGGTAGGACATCCCCACCACACCGAGCCGGCCGGCGGCCACGGCCTCTGCCAGGAGTCGGGAGCGTTCCAGCAGCAGGTCCACGGTGTGCTCGATGTGCTCGGCCAGGATCTCCTCGGCACTCTCGCGTCCGGCGGCGCGGGCGGCCAGCACGCTCGGGGTCACGCGCTCGACCACGTCCCGGACGAAGCCGCCCGGCGTCCGGCCGTCTTCGAGGGCTGAGCAGGCCGCGGCGACCGCGCCGCACGAGTCGTGGCCCAGGACCACGACCAGCGGCGCGTTCAGCACGCTGACGCCGAACTCGATCGAACCCAGGACCTCGGTACCGGCGACGTGCCCGGCGGTCCGGACCACGAACAGATCGCCCAGACCGCGGTCGAAGATGATCTCGGCGGCCAGGCGGGAGTCGGAGCAGCCGAACAGCACGGCGAACGGGCGCTGAGACGGCGCGGTCTCGGTACGGCGGACGGCGTCCTGGTTCGGGTGCTCCGGCGTACCCGCCACGAAGCGCTGGTTCCCCGACAGCAGCAGGTCGAACGCGTCCCGGGGCGTCGGAGTCTTGATCTCTGTCATGGTCGGCAGCCTACGAGCCGGCGCCGTCCCCCGCACCGCCTGCCCTCCCGTCCCCGTCCCGCGCCGGGGGTGTCGGACGCCGATGGCGGCCGCTCGGGGACCCGGACCCGGACCGGGCCTCCGTACTCCGGCGCAGGCCGGGCATGACCGGCGCCCGGTCCGGGCAGGCGCCGTGTCCAGCCGCAAGCGCGCACAGGACCCGGAGGGGACCATGGACGACCCCCAGCCACGTCACCACCGGTATCAAGGCACCGGGGCGGCGGCCCGCGCCCGCGACGAACTCCGGAGCTTCATGGACGAAGCCACGGCGCACGGACACCCGATACCCCAGCCGGTCCAGGACGCGGCCCTCCTGGTCGCCACCGAGCTCGTGACCAACGCCCTGCGCCACACCGACGGCCCCTGCACCCTCGACCTCGCCTGGGCCGGCGACGGCATCGACATCGACGTCACCGACACCAGCCCCGCCCCTCCCAGGCGGCGCGACGCCGACCCGGCCGGCGGCGGCGGGCACGGGTGGCCGGCGATCCAGCGGCTCGCCACGGAGGTGGGCATCCGGCCCGCCCGAGGAGGCGGCAAAACCATCCACACCCACCTCACAGCCGGCCCATAGCCCCCGCCCCGCAGCACAGCCCTCAGCCGCAGCCGCAGCCGCAGCCGCAGCCACAGATCACATCGAGCGGGGCACGGCCAGTGCGACTTCGCAGCCTGCGCTCGCGACCTCCGCCCCAGGAGAGCGCGGGCGAGTGCGGCCGCTGCGACCGCGGCCGCGCCGAGGCCGTATGAGGGCCGGTCGTCGCCCCGCCGACGGGCCCGGGGGCCGCTGTGGTCAGCGGGCGCCGGGGGATACGGCAGGCCGGGGTGCACGGGGAGGCATGCACCCGGCCCGGCCGTGCCTGCGGCGGGACGACGGAGCGGTGCCGTGACGGCGGCCCGCAGGCGGCCGCCCCAGGGGGAAGGGGTGCCGCCTGCGGTCACCAGTCGCGAAGAGTCCGCCAGCCGGTGAGGCGTGCCGCCGTCACCAGCGCGTGTGTCCCCGATCCATGGCTCCAAACCCCGTCCCCGCGACACGGCTCGCGCCCGGCCGCGGGCGGGAGTTGTGGGGTCAGACGCTGCCGCGCCAGCCACCTGTCGCGTTGCCACGGTCCTCGATGAAGTGCTTGAACCGCTTGAGGTCGCCCTTGACCTGACGGTCGACGAAGCCGAGCTTGTCGCCGATGTTCTCCGCCATCCCCTCGGGGTCGAAGTCCATCATCAGGGTGACCTCGGTATGGGAGGGGTCGATCGGGCGGAAGGTGACCAGACCCGACTGCTCCGTCTCACCCCCGACGGTGACCCAGGCGACCTTGTTGTCGGGGACCTGCTCGGTGATCTCCGCGTCGAACTCGCGCTGCACCCCGCCGATCTTCGTCACCCAGTGGGTGAGCGTGTCCGTACGCTGCTCGATGTGCTCGACCCCGTCCATGAACTCGGGGAACGACTCGAACTGCGTCCACTGGTTGTAGGCGGTGGTGACCGGGACGTTGACCTCGATCGATTCCCTGACCTGCGACATGACCGAACCTCCGTGGGTGGGTGGAGCCCGCCCGGGCCGGGCAGGCGGTGGAGAAGACTCCTGATGCCTTCCCCGCCGCCGCGCCTGCCCCTGCCCGGCCCGCTCACACCACCCTCTGGAACACGGCCGGCGGGCGAGTCGCCGCAACCGGCCCCCGCCCACTTGCACAACGGTCGCGGCCGCCGTAGGGCTCGGGCTCGGCCACGATCAGCCGCGGGTCAGGGACGTACGGCGGGCCGGCGAACACCCCACCCGCACCAGGAGCGGTGCCCGCGAAGTCGGCCCACGCCGCGCGGCGGGCCGCCCACCGCAGCCCTACGGCACCAGCTGACAGAACACCACTAGTACGCGCCACCGCGGAAGAACAGGCTGCCCTGGTGACGAGGACGATCGCCCCGCGGATGGGCCGCGTCCGAGCGGTGGGCCGCGGTGGCGTGCTCCGCGTCCGCCAGGGTGCGCAGCACGTTCAGGGCCGCCAGCACGGCCGACCGGTTGCCGGCCCGCTTCATCCAGGCCGGCAGCCGCGGGATCATCGCCAGGGTCGGGCTGAGGTTGCCGCGCTCGCGCAGCCGGGCCCCCACGTAGCCGGACAGCTCCTCGACATGGGCCTCGTTGTACGCCCACAGTACCCGCCCGGCGCACCGGGCCTGCAGCCACAGCGGAAGCCGGAAGAAGGGGTCCTCGGTGCCGCCGATCACCGCCCCGGCCAGACCCTTGCCGCGGAGCTCGGCGGTCCACTCCCGCACCGCCCCGCACCCCGCGCACGCCATCCGGCGCGGCATGACCAGCAGCTCGCTGAACCAGCGCGGCGCGGCGAGGTCCGGCCGCGGCACGACACTGGCGCGGCCGCCGCATCGCGGACAGACCACGAGGATGCGGTCGGTGAACCGCACCAGCCAGACGTGCCGGTCGCGGTGGCGGACGGGTGCCCCGGAATCCTCGCTCATGCCGCCACCCTCTCAGCCGCCCCGCCGGAGAGTGCCCCCGGGGGCCCGCGGCCCGGAGGGCAACGCGGCATCCGCGAGCGCGAAGGAACGGCGCCCCGGAACTGCGCCTCCGAACTGCGGCTCGTGGGAGCGTGGTGTGGGTGAGCGGCCAGGCGGCCGGATGCCCGGCGGAGTACACCGCGCGAGGCAAGTCGGTTCGCGTCCAAAACGGGTTGCCGGCTCACCCGCGGGACGGCGATCATCCTGGGGTTTGCCCCCGATCACCGGAGACACATGACCACCGAACTGTCCAAGGCCTGGGAACTCTTCGAGTCCGGCGACCCCCGAGAAGCGATGCGAACGCTGCGGATCGCCTCCGAAGAGCTGGCGTCCGCGGAGATCGCCCCGCTGGTGGCCGAGCTGGCCGAAGGCGCCGGGTTCACGGACCTCGCCGAGGCCTCGGCAGAACTGGCGGCTCGGCCCGCGGACGCCGAGCGGCTGTACCGGTTCGGCTACGCCTGCGTGGAGCGCGGGGTCCCCGCCCTGGCCGTTCCCGCGCTGAGAGAGGCCCTGCGCCTGAGCTTGGCGCCGGCCGCCGCGCCCGAGCGCACCGGGTTGTTCCGCCGCAGGTCCGGGGCTCGGTCCGAGGCGCGGCTCGCGCCCCGGCGGGTGCTGCTGGAGCTGGTGACGTCACTGGAACGGGTCGAGCGGCACGCCGAAGCAGTGGCGCTGCTGCGCGAGCACGACTCCCTCATGGACGACTGGCCGGACCGCTACCTGACGGTCTACAACGCGCTGATGGCCGGTCAGACCGACGTGGCGAGGCAGGTGTTCGACGGCCTTTCGACGCCCGAGGGCGTCTGGGCGGGGCCGGGCCGACGGGTCGGCCGGATGCTCGACCGTGCCGCGATCCTGCCGCCGGCGGGCTTCCAGGACTTGCGCGGCTGGCACTACGTGCTGACGGGCGGGCTGCTCCTCACCCTCTCCCCCCACGGTTTCGACCAGGGCATGACCGGCCGCTGGGCGTACCTGCAGGACGACTTCGATTCCTGCCGGCACGGCCTGGAGCGGCTGCGGACGGTCCTGGACGCGACCGGCCGCAAGCCCGCGTCGGTCGGCCTGCTGCCAGACCGCGGCAGCCGGGCGCTCGGCCTGGCGGCGGCCCGCTTGCTCGGCGTGCCGGCCTCCCCTTACCGGCCCGGCACTCCTGACGTGCTGGTGGTCGCGTACGACCTGACCGCGTGCGATCCCGACAGCGTCGCCGCGCTGTCCGAGCGGGCGGCGGGCGAGCTGCTCTTCGAGCACGCCACCTGCTGGACCGAAACGCCCGACGCGACGGCTGACGTCTGCACCTTGCTGGTGCAGCGCGTGATCCCTCCCTGGGAACCCGGCCTGCGGCTCGGCGATGACGGCCGGGCGGAGCGAGCGGAGCCCGACGGCCGGACGGCCGAGGAGCTGGCCGACGCGATCCTGGCGGCCGATCCCGCCCCGTCCGAGGGTGACGGGCGGACACCGGACGACCCGGATACGGCACTGGCCGCGTTCGCCACTCGCGCGGCAGCGCTCTGGGCGGACGGCCCTCGGGAGCGGATCCCCTCCTCGGGCCCGGTGCGCAGCGGCCGTTTCGCCTGATGGCGGATTCGCAGGGCAGTCATTCCCACCCGGGCGCGGGCCTCGCGGGCCCGCGCCCGGAGCGGTGCCCGTAAAGGACCGCGTGATCGTTCCGGTCCTGACGGGGCCGCGCCTCGCGTCCACTTCGAGGCAGGCGATTCGGGGGCACCCCTCAACGTCGAGGGGTGCGCTACGGTGGATTCACCAGTCGTGATTCCACCGTGGAGGCAGTCGTGAGCGAGTCACCGTGGACCATCGAACGGATCCGCGACGCACTCGGCAGCCCCGCCCTCGCCCAGCGGTTCCTCACTGAGATCAACCGGGCGCCCGCACACGAACTCCTCGGTGTCTTCGCCAAGTGGGAGCGCATCGCCAAGAACACCTTGCTCGCCGTCGAACGCGCTCACGAACTGGCCCAGTTCGACGAGCGCGGCGAAGGTCTCCCGGGCGAGTGGACCGACGCCACCGCCCGGGTTCTCGACGAGACCGGGGCCGCGCGCGGCGCCGCCTGAGCTGACAGTATTCAGGTGTGTACGCACTGAAAGTGGATCTCGCCGCAGAGGCCGTCTGGGACGCCCTCCCGCCGCAGGCCGGCGACAACCTCGGCAGAGCCCTGGCGCTCGCCTGCGAACGGCCCCACGACGCGACACACCCTTACGGCGTTGACGACAAAGTCGTCCGGCAGATCATCACACCCGAAGTCCGGGCGATCCTCCTCGTAGGACACAACACCCGGACCGTCACCGTCCTCCAGCTCGACTACCTCGCCTGACGACGGGGCACCCAGCCCTACGCGGTTCCAGGCCGAGGGCCTGGGAGGAGAGGGCCGCGCCCGGAAGGGTCCGGCGGCACAGGGCCCGCCGCGCCGAGGAATCACGGAGGATCGATTCGCCGGCCGGAGCCCCCCTAGGGTCGTGCCCGCAACGCCCGACCCGCCTTCCCGGAAAGGGGCCCCCTCCCCCATGAAGCTCCGCACCACCGCCGCAGCCGCCCTGACCGCCTTCGCCCTGGTCCTGTCGCTGCCCGGTTCGGCCCTCGCCGCCGTGGGCTACTTCCACTACAAGTACGTCGACGGGTACGGGCAGGAGCAGCACGTCACCCTGCACGATCCGCACAGCGGCAAGTGCGTCAACCTCCACGCCGTCAGCGACGACGACGAGCAGCCCGGCTACGGCCCCCACAACGACACGGACTCCGCCGTGGTCGTCTACGCCGGCGCCAACTGCGAGGGCCCGGAGTGGAAGCTGCGCGCGCACGGCAACCCGGCGCGCGACGACCTCCTGGTCCGGTCCGTGCGCTTCGCGGTCAACCCCGGTTAGCGGCCGCGGCGTTCGAACCCGGTGAGGCCCGGGGGCGGGCAACCGCCCCCGGGTTCGAGCCGGTTCGGCCGGACGGGCGCGTGGCCGGTGCCGGAGTCGTCGCGGAACGTGCGGGGTCCGCCGCACCGCACGGGGCCGGGAACGCGCGCCGCCAGGTTTCTTGCGGTGCAAGGTACTCGCCGACTATCTTGTACCGCATGACAAAGGAACTGTCCGCGGCCGGCGACCAGCGGCGCAGTCAGCTCCTGCGCGGCGTGCTGGACCTGTGCCTGCTCTCGCTGATCGCCGAACGGCCCAGGTACGGCTTCGAGTTCGCCGAGGCGCTCGCCGCCGGCGGGCTGGAGCTGGTCAGCGAAGGCAGCATCTATCCGCTGCTCGCACGGATGGAGCGGGCCGGGCTCATCTCCTCCTACCGGGCTCCGTCCCCGAGCGGCGGCGCTCCGCGCAAGTACTACCGCCTGACCGAGGCCGGGCACGCCGAGCTGAGCGGCGGCCGCGCCGACTGGCTCGCGTTCGCGGGGCAGGTGGGCCGCATCCTGACCGCCACGGAAACCACGGGGGAAACCGCGCCATGACGAACACGCAGATCCTCGCCGCCTGCCGCAGCAACTGGGAGTACCGGGGCATCGACGACGCCTCGGTGAGGGAGATGCTCGACGAGCTCTCCGCGCACCTGGAGGACGCGCGGGCGGCCGGCCGCACGCCGCAGGACGTCGTCGGCCACGACGTCCGTACGTTCGCCGCCGCATGGGCGCGGGCCCGCGCCCCGCTCCCGCGCCGGGTGCTGCGCACCGCGTCCCTGGGGTGCTTCGCCCTCGGCTGCGTCCTGCTGCTCTCGTACCTGCCCCGCTGGACCACCAGCCTGGACCTGACCCCCGGCTACCTCGCCTTCTGGACGGTGCTCGGCACGGCCACCGTCGCCTGGGAGCTGCGGCGCGGCAGCCTCGGCATACGCCGGAGCTGGGCGGTCGGCCTCGCCGCCGCGCTGCCCGCGGCGTTCCTCACCGACCGGCTTGCCGGGGACGCCGTGCTGTTCGAGCTGCCCCTGTGGGCGGCACCGGTCCTGCTGCTGCCCGGACTGCCGTACGCCGTCGCCGACGCGCGGGTCAAGAAGAGCGGGCGGGTCTGAGCGCGGGCCCGCCCAACGGGCGGGTCCCACCGGTCACGACGGGAAGCGCTTCGCCATCGCGGCCGTGATCGCGTCCGGTGCGTGCTCCTGGATGAAGTGGCGTGCGTGGGGCAGCTCGACCACCTCCAGATCGGTGAAGGCGGCACGCATCCGCGGGATGGAGGCCCTCGGACGGAACGCCATGTCCCGCATTCCCCAGACCAGCAGGGCCGGCTTGTCGCCGAGCAGGGCGGGCACGTCCCGGGCGAGCCGCTCCAGCAGCGGGCGTGCGGCACGGATCTGCCCGGGCGTCGCGGCGAGTCCGCGCCGGGCTTCCGCGGTGGGCTGGACCGCGCGGTAGTGGTCGGCCTCGGCCTTGGTGAGCTTGCGCCCCAGCTCTGCGAGCAGAACGCGCTCGACGAGGAGGTTCCGGTCGAGTATGCGCCGCTGCATCGGACGGCTGCCCATGATCGCGCTGAACGCCCGGTTCGCCATCGCTTCGATCGGCCAGAACGCGGTGTTGCCCAGCACGATCCCCCGCACCCGGTCCGCGCGGGTGGTGACCGCGCCCAGCCCGATGGGTCCGCCCCAGTCGTGGCCCATCACGACGAAGTCGTCGAGCCGCAGGTGATCGATCAGCTCGCCGAGCACCGCGGTGTGCTCCGCGACGGTGTAGCCGAAACCCGCAGGGCGTTCGGACAGCCCGAAGCCCAGGTGGTCGACGGCGACACACCGGTACCGGCCGCGCAGGTCCTTCACGATGTGGCGGTAGAGGAAGCTCCACGCCGGGGCGCCGTGGCAGAACAGGATGGTTGGCCCGCTCCCTTCGTCGACGTAGTGGACGCGGCCGGCCGACGAGTCGAACCAACGCGACGTGAAGGGGTATAAGTTCCCGTCGGGAATGAAATCGATCAGCATGGAGCCCTCCCTCGGACGCAGGGCTCCATGGTGTCCCGGTCCCCACCCGCGCGGCAACGACCGGAGTCGTGCTCGGTCTGCGCGGACCGAAGCCCTGCGCCGGCTCGGGCGGCTGTGCGGCCCGCCGTTCCGGGCTCCCGGAACCGGACCCGCCGGGCGGTGGTCAGACGCCGACGTACTGGTGGAGGAACCAGGTGTTGCCCCAGGGGTCCTCGAAGACCGCGACCTTGACCGGGCCGGTCTGGCGCGCGGGAGCGGCGACGGTGCCGCCGTCCCTCTCCACGGCGGCGAGGGTGGCGTCGACGCTCGTGAGAACCCCCAGGACGTAGGGCCGGCCCGGCGGCACGGGCGCGGTCATCACCTGAAGGCACAGCCCGTTCATCAGTGGCGGTATCACGGCCCCGGCCGCCGCCCCCACGTGCGGGGCCATCGCCTCGACGCTGTGCCGCGTCAGGCGCGCGGCGACGTCCCGCAGCTCCGGGCGGCGCGGGGCGGCCAGGTAGAGCTCGAACTCCACCACCGCCTGGGTGCGCCCCTCGCCCAGGCAGGCCATGACGCCGTCGGCGAGCGTCTCGGCCAGCTGCTCGGGACCGTCCTGCGCGTGCTCGGCGGACCAGGCGGCCATGGTGGCGGCGAAACGGTCGGCGCCACGCTCCAGCGCGACCCTGATCAGCGCTTCGCGGTCCTTGAAGTGGTACGTCGTCGAGCTGAGTGACACCTCGGCGCGCTCGGCGACGGCCCTGTGGCTGAGCCCCTCCAGCCCCCGTTCGGCGATCAGCTCATCGGGCACCTCCCTACTCATCGGTACGGAGGTCCGTAACGTTCAGCCCACCGGGAAGCGTCCGGCCCTCGCGGACGCCGGAGCCGTGGGCCGTCCCCCGCCCGGGCGGACGGCTAGCGGAGGTCCTCCGGGTGGGGCTCCGTGGCGTACGGGTTCGGCTCTCCCTCCGCGAGCACGGCCACGAACGGCTCGCCCTCCCCCGCGAAGGTGTACGCGCCGCCCTCGATGCGCCCGATCAGGCCCTGGGTCCACGCCGCTTCGCTGTCGGCCGAGTGGAGCCACATGTTCATGATCTCGCCGATGTGGCCGAGCTGCCACGGCCCGTCCTCCGGCGTGTAGTACTCGGTGACCGAGGACCGCCACTGCCGAAGCCGCTCGATCCGTTCCCTGAGGAGCGCGACGGCCTCGTCCCGGGGCAGGTCGACGATGAACCCGACGCCGGCCGAGAGTACGTCCATCTTCTGGTCGTACGAGGTCAGTGCCTGGCGCAGCAGGGTGAGGTACTCCTCGGTCCCCTGGTCGGTGATCTCGTACTCGACGCGCGGGGGGCCGCCGGCGGTGCTGGGCGCGACCTCGTGGGCGAGGAGGAGTCCTTGTTTCGCCATCTGCTTGAGCGCGTGGTAGATCGAGCCCGGCTTGGCGTTGGACCATTCGTGGGCGCCCCAGAACTCCAGGTCGTTGCGCACCTGGTAGCCGTGTGCCCGTCCGTGCTGGCGGACCGCGCCGAGGACCAGCAGCCGGATCGCTGACATGGGCGTCTCCCTTCAAGACAACTTTGACTAGCCTAGTGCCCTACGAGTGCGGCGGGCCCGGCGCCGGACGCACCCTCTTACGTAATCAAGTTTGACCAATTGCCTCGGAGGCCTTACCGTGGAGCAAGTAGTCAAGTTTGACCAGATGGGGGGAGTGGCGTGTCCGAACGGGATCCGGCGATCATGGTCGAAGGCCTGCGGAAGAAGTTCGGGGACAAACAGGCCGTCGACGGCCTCGATCTCACCGTCGGGACCGGGACCGTCCAGGGGATCCTGGGCCCGAACGGCGCCGGCAAGACCACAGCGGTGCGCATCATGTCCACGCTGCTGCGCCCCGACGAGGGACGCGTCGAGGTGGCGGGCGTGGACGCGTTGGCCCGGCCCGGCGAGGTGCGCTCGCGCATCGGGCTGCTCGGCCAGAACGCCGCGGTGGACGAGGAACTCAGCGGCCGCCAGAACCTGGAGATGTTCGGCCGCCTCCACCACCTCGGCGCGCGTCGCGCCGGCGACCGCGCCGATGAGCTCCTCGCCCGGTTCGGGCTCGCCGGCACCGGCGGCAAGGCAGTCGGGCACTACAGCGGCGGCATGCGGCGCCGGCTCGACCTCGCGGCGTCCCTGATCTCCCGGCCGCAGGTGCTCTTCCTGGACGAGCCGACGACCGGACTCGACCCCCGCGGCCGCACGGAGGTGTGGAACGCCGTCCGCTCACTGGTGGACGGCGGCACGACCGTCCTGCTGACCACCCAGTACCTGGAGGAGGCCGACCAACTGGCCGACCGGATCGCGGTGATCGACCACGGGAAGGTCATCGCGCAGGGCACGGCGGACGAGCTCAAGTCCATGACGGGCGGCGACCGCATCGACGTGGTCCTGCGTGACGCGGCCCAGCTGGCGCTCGCGGCTGCGCTGCTGCCCGGTGACGCGGTGGTGGACGAGGACCGGCGGCTGGCCAGTGCCCCGGTCACCGACCGGATGCGCGCCCTGAGCGAGACCGTACGGGCCCTGGAGGCGGCCGGCATCGAGGCGCAGGACGTCGCGGTGCGCCGGCCGACGCTCGACGAGGTCTTCATCCACCTGACCGGAGAGGAGGCCGCATGAGTGCGACGTCCGCTGTGGGCACGGCGTACGGCAGCGCCGGATCCAGGCTGCGCTGGGCGGCCGCCGACTCGTGGACGATGACCAGGCGGGAGCTGGCCCACTGGGCGCGCCGGCCGGGTCAGGTGGCGGTCGGGCTGGTCTTCCCGGTGATGATGCTGATGATGTTCGGCTATCTGATCGGCGGCGGACGCGGCCTGGACGGGGACTTCACCTCCTACCTGGTGCCGGGCATGCTCGCCATGACGATGGCCTTCGGCCTTGACGCGACGATGCTCTCGGTCACCCAGGACCTGGGCAAGGGGGTCATCGACCGGTTCCGGTCCATGCCGATGTACTCCGGCGCGGTCCTGGTCGGCCGGAGCGCCGCCGACATGCTCCAGTCGACGGTCGGCCTCGGTGTGATGATCGCGGTCGGCTACGCGATCGGATGGCGCTGGCACCACGGATTCGCCTCGTTCCTGGCGGCGGTGGGGCTCCTGCTGCTGCTCCGGTTCGCGATGCTCTGGGTCGGCATCCACCTGGCGCTGGTCGCGGGCAGGCCAGAACTGGTGCAGGCCGTGCAGATCCTCGTCTGGCCGGTCACCTTCCTGTCCAACGCCATCGCCGCGCCCCAGTCGATGCCCGCCTGGCTGGGCGCGATCGTGGAATGGAACCCGCTGTCGGCGACGTGCACGGCAGTGCGCGCCCTGTTCGGCAACCCGGGTGCCTCAGGCGGCGGTTCCTGGGCCGCCACCCACGCGGAACTCCTCGCGATCGCCTGGCCGGCAACCCTGATCGCGGTGTTCTTCCCGCTGGCGGTCAACCGCTTCCGGGACCTGAGCCGCTGACCCTCCACGCGAACCGCCCCGAACCGTCCACCGCTTCGTCCACGAACCGAGGGAGTACCGTGACCGAGCCCATGCCCACCCCCGCGACCGAATCCGCTTCCGCTTCCGGTGACGCCGTGCCCCCGCTTCCGCCGCTCGCCGTCCAGGCCGAGCGCCTGATCGAGCTCGGGGTACCCCAGATCGCCGGGATCTCCGCCGCCGAGGTGCGGGCCTTCGCCCAGCGCGGCGGAGAGGACGTCCTGCTCGCCGTCCACCCGGACCGGGCCCCCGCGTCCGCCCTCGCTCCGCTGCTCCGGCGCCGGGACAAGCCCGGCTTCGTCGTCTCCGACATGCATGACGTCGACCGGTTCACCCCCCACGAAGTGCGGCTGCCCGACGCGCCCCTCTACCTCGTCAGCGCGCCCGACCGGGGGGACCGCATGGCCAACTGGAGCCCGGAGGAGGCACTGCCGGCCCTCAGCGAGGAGGGCCGCACCCCGCTCCTGCTCACCGAGGGCATCCACTGGGTGCTCCAGCAGCCCGCCGCGCTGGAGCGCAACCGCTGCTTCATGACCATCGGCTCACGGCTGCGCAAGGCCAACGGCACCTTCGACGCCCGCACCCCGGCGATCTGGATCAGCAACGGCACCGGAAGGGACGGCCGCGAGCGGCGCGACGCCCCCAAGGTCGGCTGGTGCTGGTGGAACAACCGCCACACCTGGCTGGGCTTCGCCTCCGCCACCGGTCGGCGGCCCTGACCGGGGACCGTCGCCGCGACGGGGCGGCGGCGTGACGGCGCCCCGCACCGCGGCAACCCGATCGGGTCCGGATCGCCGTGGTGCGGGGTGCGTGTGGACACCATGGGGGCGGCCGGCGGAACACGTGCATCCGCACGGCCGGCCCAGGAGGAAGTAGAGGTGAGACAGGCCGTGGCTCCTGCCCGGTGGCGGCGGTGGTTCCGACGGTGTGGGCGACGCCCGGCCCTGTGGGCAGCCGGAGACGCCAAGCCCGTATGACCGGTGGCATCGCCGGCCGCCCGAGGCGGGGTGGCACCGCCCGGAGTCGTCCACATGAGGGAGATGGGTCATGAGGCGGGAGGGACTGCGCCCCGGCAGGACCGGGGTGATCGTGGTCGGAGCGGGCGCGTCAGGGCTCGCCTGCACCGCCGATCTGCTGGCCGCGGGCGTCGATGTCACCTTGCTGGAAGCCCAGGACGCGGTCGGCGGCCGTATGCGCACCGACCGCGTCTCCGGCTTCGTCGCAGACCGCGGGTTCCAGGTGCTGAGCACCTCCTACCCCCAGGTGAAACGGCGGATCGGGCTCAGAGCCCTGCGCCTGAGGCCTTTCACGCCCGGCGTCCTCGTGCGTACCGAGGGTGGTCGGCTGCGCCGGTTCACCGACCCCACGCGGCAGCCCTTCCAGAGCCTGCACCTCCTGCCGGGCGGGCTTGCCTCGGCCCGTGACCTGACCGCGCTCGCCCGTCTGACGGCGCGAGACGTACTCGTGCCGCCCCGCCGGCTGCGAGCGGTCCCGGAGCAGACCACGCTCACGGCACTGGCCGGCGCGGGAATCTCCGGTGATCTGGTCGAGGCCTTTCTGCGGCCCTTCCTGGCCGGGGTGTTCCTGGAGGACGCGCTGGAGACCTCCTCGCGGTTCTTCCACTTCGTCTGGCGCAGCATGCTCCGGAGCACTCTGTGTCTGCCGGCGGACGGTATCGGCGCCGTTCCCGCTCAGCTCGCCGGGCGCCTCCCCGCCGGTGTGCTGGAGTTGGGAACACCGGTGGCCCGCGTCATCGACGGCGGTGTGGTCCTGGCCGACGGCACGCCGCGAGAGGCCCGGGCCGTCGTCGTCGCCACCGGCCAGCGGGCGGCGGCCGGGCTGCTGCCCGGGCTGGCGATCCCCGACGGACGGACCGTCACCACCGTCTATCACGCCGCCGCCGAGTCGCCCCTGCGCGAACCGACCCTGCTCCTGGACGCGCGGCGCCGGTTCCTCAACACCTGCGTGCTCACCGAGGTCCATGCCGGCTACTCCCCCGACGGCCGGGCGCTGATCAGCACATCGGTCCTGGGCACCCTCGACCCTGCCCGGGAGGGATCGCTCCGGGCCGCTCTCGCCGAGGCATACGGCGCCAGAGCCGACACCTGGGAGCCGGTGCACCGATGCACCGTCCCCGACGCGCTTCCCGCCATGCCACCGCCCTTGCCGCTGATCAGGACCAGCCGGTTCGGACCGGGCAGGTACGTGTGCGGGGACCACAGGGCCACCGGCTCGCTCCAGGGCGCGCTGGCTTCCGGTGCCAGAGCCGCCCGCGAGGTCCTGGCCGATCTGCTCGGCGAGGCCCGCCCGTGACCGGGTCCGGGCCCGTGCCGGACGCGGGACGCCAGTGGCGGGTCGCTCCGGATGGCGGGCAGGTGCGTGCGCGCCGGTGCGGCCACATCGACGAGTCCTGGCCCCCAGCCGTGCCCCTGGCGGTGACGGGCTGTGCGGCGTGCCTGGCCGCGGGCCGCCGGGACTGGGTCCACCTGCGCATCTGCCTGCGGTGCGGGCACAACGGCTGCTGTGACAGCTCCCCCGGAGCGCACGCCCACGAGCACGCCGCCGCGACGGGCCATCCCGTCGCGGTCGCCGCGGAGCAGCCGTGGGCGTGGTGTTACGCCGACGAGGTGTACCTGCTCCCCGCTTCCGAATCCTGGCGGGCGGGAGGGAGCCCGTCGTGAACACCCATTGAACGCGGCGGGCGGGGGCAGAGGGGGAAGCCGTGGCATGCCCCCGATACGCTGGCCGGATGGCGGGCGAGGGTGAGCACACGGGGGACGGAGTCCCGGAGGGCGAAGTCGATGTGAGCCTGCAGGCTTTCGCCGTGCAGCTTCGGCGGCTGAACGGGGAGACCAACCGGCTGGTTCACGGTTTCGCACAGGGCCACGACCTGCATCCCACGGACGTCCAGGCCCTCTCGGTGATCTTGGACAGTTCCGAGCCGCTCACCCCCGGGCGCCTTCGTGAACACCTCGGCCTGACCTCGGGCGCGATCACCGCCTGTCTCGACCGGCTGGAGCGCGCCGGCCACATCACCCGCTCCCGGGCCAGCAGTGACCGGCGCGTGGTGCACGTGCGCTACGCCGAAGGGGCCAGGGCGGCCGCCCGTTCCTACTTCAGGCCCCTGGCG
This sequence comes from Streptomyces sp. NPDC043896, assembly GCF_056435605.1. Taxonomy (NCBI): domain Bacteria; kingdom Bacillati; phylum Actinomycetota; class Actinomycetes; order Kitasatosporales; family Streptomycetaceae; genus Streptomyces; species Streptomyces sp. NPDC043896. The sequence continues at coordinate 37,167 of NZ_JBWKEE010000029.1, read as the reverse complement.
GCCGCCACCGAGACGGCCCGTGGGCAGTTCACCACCGCGGAACTCGCCGTCGTGCTCCGCTTCCTGACAGCCGTCAACCAGGAGCTCGGCGAGATCAAGCCGCCCGGGCGCTGAGCGCCCCGGGTGCATCCGAAGCGCACCCGCTGGGCGAAGCATGGACGTCGGCGGTGACCCCTCGCGCAGAGCACCCGGGGACCCCTCGCGCAGAGCACCCGGGTCGGCATGGTCTAAATTTATTTCAATCATTGAGATTCTTCACCAGTGAAAGATGCTGGACCGACGGGAGTGTCATGCCCACGCGCGCATCACGGCTCATCCGATGGCTCGTCCCCATCGCCCTCGCCCTCGTCTGGCTGCTCGTCGGAGGCGGGCTGGGCCCGTACGCGGGCAAGCTGGGCGAGGTGGCCACCAACGACCAGGCCGCCTTCCTGCCCCGCAGTGCCGAGTCCACTCACGTCATCCGGGCCCAGGAGGCGTTTCGGCAACGGGAAAGCCTGCCGGCTGTCATCGTGTGGACCTCCACGACCTCCGGCGGCCGGCTGGTACCCGCGCAGCAGGCCGACGCCACCAGGGCTCTCGCAGGCCTCGCGGACTCCGGTGCCATGGCAGCTGCGCCCTCGCCCGCCGTGCCGTCGGCGGACGGCGAAGCGCTGCAGGCGGTGGTCCAGCTCAAGCCCGACCTCGGCGACCAGCTGCCGCGGACGCTGGAGCGGATCACGGCAGCGGCCGAACAGGTTCCCGGCACCGCCGTCCGGGTGGGCGGGCCGGCAGCGACACAGGCCGACCTTTCCGACGCCTTCGCCGGCATCGACGGACTGCTGCTCGCGGTCGCCCTGGCCGCCGTCCTGATCATTCTCCTCCTGGTCTACCGCAGCCTCCTGCTCCCCTTCGTGATCATCACGGGAGCCGTGTTCTCCCTCGGCCTGGCCTGCGCCATCGTCTACGCACTGGCCGATCGGGGCATCGTCCGGGTCGACGGCCAGGTCCAGGGCATCCTGTCCATCCTCGTGATCGGCGCGGCCACCGACTACGCGCTGCTGCTCACCGCCCGGTATCGCGAGGAACTGCGCGTGCGCGGGGACCGCTTCGCCGCGGTGCGCACGGCCCTGCGCAGGTCCGTCGGTCCCATCACCGCCAGCGCGGCCACCGTCGCGCTGGGCCTGCTCGCCCTCCTGCTGAGCGACCTCACCAACAACCGCGCCCTCGGCCCCGTCGGCGCCATCGGCATCCTGTGCGCCGTGCTGAGCACCCTCACCTTCCTTCCCGCCGTCCTCGTCCTCCTCGGGCGCGCCGCCTACTGGCCCGCCAAGATCCGTCCCACGGGCGAGAAGGCTGCCGGTCAGGGCATCTGGGAGAAGGTGGCGCGCCTGGTGGACCGCGCGGCGCGCAGAACGTGGGCTCTCAGCCTGGCCGCGCTCGTGGCCTGCGCCGCCTTCGCCCCCACGCTGAACGCCAAGGGTGTCCCCCTGGACGAGATCTTCGTCAACGACGCTCCCTCGGTGGCCGCCCAGCAGACCCTCGGCCGGCACTTCCCCGGCGGGTCCGGCAACCCGGCCGTCGTGATCGCCAAGGCCGATCGGCTCGGCCAGGTCCGACGGGCGGCCGAGGGCACCGCGGGCATCGCCACCGTGATCCCGGCAAGCACATCTGGAGCGCCCGGGGCAGCCCCTCTGGTCGCGGACGACAAGGCCCTCCTCCGCGTCACCCTGGAAGCGCCGGCCGACAGCGCCGCCGCGCGGGAGACCGTCGTCCGGCTCCGGCAGGCCGTCCACTCCGTCCCCGGCGCCGACGCGATCGTCGGCGGCTACACCGCCCAGCTGTACGACACCCAGCGCACCGCCGAACGGGACCTCGTCGTCATCATCCCGGTCGTCCTCGCCATCATCCTGGTCATTCTCGTCGGGCTGCTGCGCTCGGTACTGATGCCCCTGATCCTCGTCGCCACGGTCGCCCTGAGCTTCCTGGCCACCCTGGGGATCTCCGCGGTGGTGTTCCAGCAGTTCCTCGGATTCAGCGGAACCGATTCCTCGGTGCCCCTCTACGGTTTCGTCTTCCTCGTGGCCCTCGGTGTCGACTACAACATCTTCCTGATGTCCCGTGTGAGAGAGGAATCGCTGCGGTACGGCACCCGCCAGGGAGTACTGCGGGGCTTGGTCGCCACGGGCGGCGTCATCACCTCCGCGGGAGTCGTCCTCGCCGCGACCTTCGCGGCGCTGGGTGTCATCCCGCTGGCCTTCATGCTCCAGATCGCCTTCATCGTCTCCTTCGGAGTCCTCCTCGACACCCTCGTCGTGCGCTCCCTGCTGGTCCCGGCACTGGTCCACGACATCGGCCCGAACGCGTGGTGGCCGGGCCGGCTGACCCGCGTCCCGGACGGGGCTGCGGGGAGCGGCCGGGCGGAGTGATCCACCGGCACCGGTGTCTCCCGGCACGTTTCGTGTGTTCTGACGGCAACCGGCCCGGCATGTGAAAGAGAAGCAAGGAGGGAAGGGAAAGGCCCGCCAGGGACGAGTCCCGCAGGGCCTGTCTCCATGAGGAGGAAGTCATGACCGTCCATCGCCGCCCCCGCCGCTTCGAACTCGCGGCCGTCGCATGCGCACTGCCCCTCGCACTGGGTGCCGCCGGTCCGGCGTTCGCCGGTGCCCTGCCGGCCGACCCCTTCGGGCCGGCCTGCGCGTCGCTCCCGGCAGAAGGCCCCGGCAGCCTCGCCGCCATGGCCGAGGAGCCCGTCGCCACCGCGGCCTCGCACAACCCGGCCCTGTCGACGCTCGTCGCGGCCGTCAAGAAGGCCGGCCTGGTCGACACCCTGAACAACGCCGAGGACATCACGGTCTTCGCGCCCACCAACGAGGCGTTCGCGAAGATCCCCAAGGCCGACCTGGACAAGATCCTCGCGGACAAGGCCGAGCTCACGAAGCTCCTCACCTACCACGCGGTGGGTGAGAAGATCACTCCGGCCCAACTCGACGGCGGCACCTTCAAGACGCTCGAAGGCAGCGATCTGACCACGGCCGGATCCGGGGAGGACGTCACCGTGAACGGCGAGGCGAAGATCGTCTGCGGCGACGTCCCGACCGCCAACGCCACGGTCAACATCATCGACACCGTTCTCAAGCCGGCGTGACGCACGGCCGCAGGCGCGTTCCGCCTGATCGCCGTGCGGCGTGCGGTGGTGGCATGGAGTTACGGCGAGCCCTCGCCCGGCTTCGGGGCCATCCGGGGACACTTCGCCCCGGTCATGGAAGGGGACGGGCCCCGTGCGGGTGCAGGCGGTCGGTGAGGAAGGTGAGGATCTCGTCGCGTGCTCGGACCGTGGGGTGGCCCGCCTCGTCGACGAGATGGGCGGTGACGACGCTGTGCGGCGTGCCGACCAGGCCGGCGAAGAAGGGCGGCGGCGCCGGGTTGGCGGCGGTGTCCGGGAGGACGCGGCCGTCGAAGGCTTCGCCGAGCAGGGCCCGGTAGGCGGCGAAGCGCTGCCCCGTGCACCAGCGGTCGCCCTCGAAGCGGTAGGCGAGGACGGTGAGTTCGTCGCGGTCGAGGCGGTCGCGCACCGCTCGGGCGTCCGCCGGGTCGAGTTCGATCCCGCCGGGGTCGTCGAGCGGCAGCGACGGGTGGTTGACCACCGGGGCGATGACGGCGGGCTCCAAGGCCATGGTGAGGGCGAAGTTCCCCGTGAAGCACAGGCCGATCGCCCCCACGCCCGGCCCGCCGCACTCCGAGTGGGCCTGGCGTGCCAGGCCGCGCAGCCAGAGCGTCACCGGGCTGGTGCCGCCGCCGGCGAAGGCGCGGAACTCCGCGCTGACGCATGCGCGGCGGACGACCTCCCGGCCGCCCTCGACCGTGGGGAAGGCGCCGTCCCTCCCGAACAGGGAGGGCACGTGGACGGTGAAGCCCGCGTCCCTCACCCACCGCGCCAGCCGCAGCACGTCGGGGCTGATGCCCGGCATCTCGGGCAGCACCACGACCGCCGGACCGGACCCGGCCACGTACACCGCCTTCTCCACCCCCTCCACGGCCACGGTCCGGCGGGTGAAGTCGGCGAGGGGATCGTCTGCGGTCATGGGGCCAGCCTGACGCGGAACCGGCCGCCGGGTGAGGGGCCCGATCGCCGGGATCGGAGGCGATCTCGCCATACCCTGTGGGGAGGTGGGACGGGGCGAGGGGCGGCGGGCGGTACGGGTGAACGCGGAACACGGGCAGCCTGCGGCGGGCGGGGACGGGACGGGGGAACTGCGGGTCGGGGTCCTGGCGTACCCGGGCTGCTTCGCGTCCGAAGTGTTCGGCGTGCCGGACCTGTTGACGATGGCCGGGCACGTCGCCGGGCCGGGCGCGCCCGGCTACCGGGTGTCGGTCGTCTCGCCCCGCCGCCGGGTCACGGCCTCGGGCGGCGCGAGTCTGGACGTACGGCCCCTGCGCGAGGTCGACGTCCTCGTGGTCCCCGGGTTCGAGCTGCCCGCGGGCACCGATCTCGACGCCCTGCTCGGCCGGCTGACGCCGGAGACCGCGGCGATCCGGGCTCAGGCCGCCTCCGGCACCGCGGTCGTCTCCCTGTGCGTCGGCGCGTTCCTGCTCGCCGAGGCGGGCCTCCTGGACCGGCGCCGGGCCACCACCTCCTGGCTGCACGCCGGGGAACTGGCCCGGCGCTGTCCCGGAGCGGACGTGCGGCCCCAGGAGCTGGTCGTCACCGACACGGGCGTGACGACCACGGCCGCCTTCAGCGCGATGTACGACTTCGCGCTGGACCTGGTCCGGCGGCACCAGGGCGCCCGCGTGGCCCGGACCACAGCCCGCGTCGCGCTCCTCGACGACGTGCGGGCCTCCCAGACCCCGTACGTCGATACCCGGCTCCTGCCGCAGCCCGGCCGGGAGTTCTCGCAGCGGGTCATGCGGCGGCTCGACCAGAACCTCGCCGAGCGCTACGACCTCGCCGCCCTCGCGGACGCCTTCCAGGTCAGCACCCGCACGCTGCTGCGCCGCTTCGCCGAGGAGACCGGGCACAGCCCGCTGGCCCATCTCCAGGCCGCCCGGGTCCGCCGGGCCCGCCACCTGCTGGAGTCCACCGACCGCACCGTCGCCGCGGTCGCGGCGGCCGTCGGATACCAGGACCCGGGCACCTTCGCCGCGCTCTTCGCCCGTCACACCGGCCACCGCCCGAGCGCCTACCGGAGCGCGTTCCGCCGGCGTCGCGGCGGTGCGGCGGGCGCCCGGTAGACGGGAGGCGGTACCTCCCGAGCGGTCGTCGTACCGTCCTCCCGGCATCCTCTCCGAACTGCGCCGGGCCCGTAAGCGGGATATCAAGGAGCGTGAAGGTGAGCGTGAGAACCGGCGTTCGCCCCCCGCACAGCCGAGGAGTACGTCTCGTGGAGTTCGAGGTCAATGGCGCCCGGCGCGTGGTGGACGTGGACGACGACCCGGCCGCCGTGGAGGTGCTGCGCGACCGGCTCGGGATGACCGGCACCAAGCTGGTCTGCGGGGGCGGGGTGTGCGGGGCGTGCACGATCCAGGTCGACGGTGACCCCCGGGTGTCCTGCCTGACGCCGGCCGTCCTGCTGTCCGGCCGGCGGGTGACCACGGTGGAGGGCCTGTCCGGCCATCCGGTGGCCCGTGCCTTCGCCGGCGAGGACGCCCTCCAGTGCGGCTACTGCACCCCGGGGTTCGTCGTCGAGGCGGCGGCGTTCTTCGAGCGGTGGCGGGCGGAGCACGGACGCGTCCGCCCGGGGCGGGAGCGGATCTCCGCGGCGCTGTCGGGCCACCTGTGCCGCTGCGGCGCGTACGAGGCGATCATCGGCGCGGTGGCCGCGGCCTGCGCGGGCGACTACGACGCGGAGCCGGCCGCCGGGCCGGAGCCCGCGGTCCCGCGCGTCGAGGCCCCGGAGAAGGCGAACGGATCGGCCCGCTACACCACGGACCACCGCCCCGGGGGACTGCTGGAGGGGGTGATCATCCGTTCCCCGCACGCGCACGCGCACGTGCGGTCCCTGGAGGCCGGTGACGTGCCGGTGGTGCCGATGCTGCCGCCCGACGGCATCGTGCGCTACGTGGGCCAGCCCGTGGCCGCCGTCGCCGGACCGGACCGGGCCGGCGCTCTGGCGGCGGCCGCGCGGGTGCGGGTGGACTACGAGGTGCTGCCCGCGGCCCTGGACGTCCGGCAGGTCCGGGCGGGCGAGGGCCCGCTCGTCTACGAGGACAAGGCGGCGCGCGGCCGGGCCCCAGGATCGGGTGAGACCCCCCAGCTGGTTCCCGCCCGCTGGCGGGGCAACCTGCGGGGCCCGTCGGCCATGAGCAGGCGTCCCGCCACGGCCGTACGCCGCATCCTGGAGGCCCGCACCCGCAGCCCCGAGCGGCTGGTGGAGGCGGTGTTCACGACCGCCGCGCAGACGCACACCCCGCTGGAGCCGCACGCCTGCCTGGCCCGGTGGGTGGACGGGACCCTCCATCTGGAGGTGTCCACGCAGTCGGTGAAGCAGGTGGCGGTGCTCGCCGCCGAGCGGTTCGGCTTGCCCGCCGACCGGGTGGTGGCGAAGGCCGTCCACGTGGGTGGCGGCTTCGGCTGCAAGATGGGGCTGACGTCCGACATCGTCGCCGCGGTCGGGCTGGCCCGGCTGCACGACGCGCCCGTCCGGGTGGTGCTGGACCGGGACGAGGAGATGACCGACGGCGGGTACCGGCCCGGCACCCGGATCCGGCTGGCGATGGCCGCGGACGCCGGCGGCAGGCTGAGCGCGCTGGCGATGGACGCGGACACCGACGGCGGGATCGCGGTCGGGGGCACCGTGGCCGCCCTGGCCCGGTTCGTGTACGGCAAGGCCCCACGCCGGCTGCGCGACTTCGACACGGTCACCCACCGGCCCCCGGGCGCTCCGTTCCGCGGCCCGGGCGGACCCACGATGTGCTGGGCCCTGGAGCAGGCCGTCGACGAGATGGCCCACCGGCTCGGCGAGGACCCGATCGCCCTGCGGCGCCGCTGGGACGGCAATCCCAAGCGGCACGCCCTGTACGACTGGGCCGCCGCCCTGCCCGTCTGGACGTCGGGGCCGCGCGGCGGCACCGGGCGGTTCCGCCGGGGTGTCGGCGTAGCGGCGGCCAACTGGCTCTACTTCCTCGATCCCGCCACCGAGGTCGAACTCACCGTCGAGGACGGGGTCGTCGTCGCCCGCTGCGCGGTGCAGGACATGGGCACGGGATCGCGGACCGTGCTGCACCGGGCCGTCGCCGAGGGTCTCGGCGTTCCGGAGGACCGGGTGCGCGCGGAGGTCGGCCGCAGCGACGCCGTCCACGGCCCGACCTCCGGCGGCAGCCGTACGACGCCTTCCCTCGTGCCCGCCGCCGCGGACGCCGCCCGGCGGCTGCGCGAGGCGCTCGGCGGCGGTGACGTCACCGCCCGCCTGGACACGGCGCACGGCCAGCGGGTGACCGGCCGCCGCCCCCGCGACCGCCGGGGCTTCGTGACCCCCTTCGGGCTCACCACGGGCGGCGTGGCGATCGGCCGTGGCTTCACCGGATCGGTGCAGGTCGCCGAGGTCGAGGTGGACACGCGCCTCGGCCGGATCCGTCCGCTGCGGGTGTGGAGCGGCATCGCCGCGGGCCGCGTCCACGAAGAGCGGCTGGCCCGCAGCCAGTGCGAGGGCGCCGTCGTCCAGGGCATCGGTTACGCCCTGTACGAGGAACGGCGCACCGACCCGGTCACCGGCCGGGTGCTGACGGAGAACCTGGAGGACTACCGCGTGCCCGGTATCGGAGACACCCCCGAGATCACCGTCCACTTCCACCAGGAGGGCTTCGACCACGTCCCCGGCGGCGGTGTCGGTCTCGGCGAGATCGCGACCCTGCCCACCGCGGCGTGCCTGGCCAACGCGGTCCACGACGCGACCGGCCGGCGCCCGTACGACATGCCCATCCGGCCCGACCGGATCCTGGAAGGACCGGTCTCATGAGCAGCGGATCCGCCCTGTCCGACCTTTCGGCCGCCGTCCTGGCGCGTGGCGGGGAGCTGCGCGCCGGCGGCACCGACACCACCGCCCGGCAGCGCACCGGCATCTCCCCCGGGCCGTTCACCGACCTCGGCGGAGCCGGGGAGATGCACGGCATCACGCCGCTGCCCGGGGGCGGGCTGCGGATCGGCGCCCTGACCACCCTCGCCGCGCTGGCCGCCGATCCGCGCGTGCGCGACGGCTGGCCGGCGCTGGCGCCCGCGGCCGGGACCGCGGCCACCCCGCAGATCCGCGCCGCCGGAACGCTGGGGGGCAACCTCCTCCAGCGCAACCGCTGCTGGTACTACCGCAATCCGCACGTCGGCTGCTTCCAGAAGGGCGGGAACGACTGCCCCGCGCGCCGGGGCGACCACCATTTCGGGGTGGTGTGCGGGGACGGCCCGTGCGTCACCCCGCACCCGTCGACCCTGGCGGTGGCCCTGCTCGCCTATGACGCGCAGGCCGAGGTCCACGGCGAATCGCCGCGCGACGTGGCCGCGCTGTACGGGGACGGCGACCGCCTCTTCCGCTCCGACCATCTGCTCGCCCCGGGGCAGATCCTGACGGCGGTCCGTCTGCCCGCCCCGTGGCCGGGCGAGCGCGCCGGCTACCACCGGGCCATCAGCCGGGCCCACGCCGAGTGGCCCCTGGTCGAGGCGTCGGTACGACTGGTGCTCGACGGCGGCACGGTCACGCACACCGCCGTCGCGGCGGGCGGGGTGGCGCGCGTACCGCTGCGGCTGCCCGAGGTGGAGGCCCGTCTGCTCGGCCGGGACGCCCGCCCCGAGGTCCTCGCCGCGGCTGCCGCGACGGTGCTCGACCGGTGCAGGCCCCTGCCGCTGACCGGCTACAAGGCCACGCTGTTCCGGGACACGGTCCTCGAAGCCCTGGAGCGGGCCGCCGCGCCCGCGGGCGGCTGAGGGACCGGCTGTCGCGGCGGTTCCCGGAACTCCCCTGGGACAGTGGGGGTGTCGGTCGCGGCCGGGGCTGGACGGACGGACCGGCACGGCCGCCCTCCGGGAGTGCCGCCCCGGCCGGGCACCCGCACCGGTCCACCCGCCGGCGCCGCTCGTCAGGGGGCGTCGACGAGGACCCGGCCGTCGGTCGGTACGGCTGCCGCGAGTCCGTTCGCGTACGCGTTCTGCACGCGGGACCGCTCGGTCGCGTTGGGAACGGCGTTGGTGCAGGCCGTCCCCGCGCTGGACCCGGACATCAACTGGGAGCACGGCCCCGGCTTGGTGTCCGGGAGGCCCAGGCTGTGGCCCAGCTCGTGCGCGGCGATGCGCGTCTTGTCGTACCCCTGGCTCACGGCCTGCGCGCCGAGTTCTACTCGCACCTGGCGTCCCGGGCGGACCGGGCCGAGGGTGGCCTGCGGCCAGCCGGTGGTGGCCACGATGACGATCTCGGCCCGGACCCCGGGCGCGGCCTCCACCAGCCGTACGTTGCTGACGCTCGCGTTCCAGGAAGCGACCCCCGCGGCGATGGCGGCTTCCCAGCCGCCGGCCCGGCTGTCGTCATAACGGAGCGTCACTACCGCTGCTGCGGCGTCCGGCAGGGGCGCGGGGGCCGCGGTCGCGGCGGTCGCCGTCACGAGGACCAGCGCGGCGGCGGAGGTTGCGGCTTTCAGCCAGGTGCCCAGGGACATGGTCGTCTGCCTTCGTGTGTGGGGGACCCGGCCCCTCGGCGGAGCCGGGGCACTGGAGAGGCGGCCACCGCCCGTCTGTGGCCCAGACGTTCGGACGGCCGCCCCTCCCGAGCCCTAAGAAGGTAGCCCCGCGCTCCACCAACCCGTCATGCACCTGCCAGCCATTTCCGCCGGGCACTCCGGCCGGTGCCCGGTCAGCGGGCGGCACTTCACCGATCCGTTCCGGATCGGGCCCCGCCCTCCCGGGCGGGGCCGCTACCGCGCCCCCTCCGCAGGACCGGGACCGGGACACGGCGCCGCCGGCGCCGGTGGACCTGGAGTTCGCCGCCCGGCCGCTCCTTGAGGCGGCACGCCTGTTCGACGATGCCGCCGGTGTGGTCAGCGCCGGCCGGCTCTCGGGGTCGTGCCCCGGCTACGGGAACGCGGGCCGGGGGGTGTCAGGCCGCGGCGTGGGCCGATACGTCGAGGCCGCGGGCGGTGACCACGTGCGCGGTACCGTCGGCCAGCCGGTAGGACAGGCCCACCACGGCCGTCCGGCCCTCTTCCACGGCCTCGGCCAGGGTGCGGGAGCGCTCCACGAGGAGGTCGACGGTGTGCCGGATGTGCTCGCGGATGAAGTCGGAGTCGTCGGTGTGCCCGGCCGCCTGGGCGGCGAGCACGCTGGGGGTGACGCGCTCGATCACATCGCGTACGTACCCGGGTGCGGTGGCGCCGTCCTGGACGGCGGAGCGGGTGGCCGCGACGGCGCCGCAGGCGTCGTGGCCGAGCACGACGACCAGCGGGGCCCCGAGCACGCTGGCGCCGTACTCGATGCTGCCGAGGACCTCGGGGCCCATGACGTGCCCGGCGGTACGGACCACGAACAGGTCGCCCAGACCGCGGTCGAAGATGATCTCGGCTGCCAGCCGGGAGTCGGCGCAGCCGAAGACCACGGCGAAGGGGTTCTGTGCCGGCGCGACCTCGGTGCGGCGCGCGGCGTCCTGGTTGGGGTGCTCCACCGTACCGGCGACGAACCGCAGGTTGCCGGCAAGCAGCATGTCGAAGGCCTCGGAGGGCGTAAGGGGCTGGGTGTCGGTCATGGTCGCAGGGTACGGCCTCCGCTTCGCCGGCCCGCGCCCGCCCCACCCACCCTCTGCTCCGTGGCGTCGGACCGGCTTCCGGGCGCCGGCGGGCGCGGGCCGTCTCGCCGCCCGGAACGCGGGGGTATCGGCCCCGGGTGTGCCCGGCGTACTCCTCACGGCCGGGTTCACGGCACGGAGAGCACTCCTTCCGCGGATGGGGTGGCTGTGGCAGCGAGGTAGGTGATGCGGAGGGTGCCGGTGGCGGGTTCGCGGTCGACGAGCGTCTCGACGCCGTAGACCGACTCGATGAGGGGCGGGGTCAGCACGGATTCCGGCGTTCCGGCGGCGGCCAGCTCTCCGTGGTCGAGAACGACGACGTGGTCGCAGTAGCGGGCGGCGAGGTTGAGGTCGTGCAGGGCGATCACGCAGGTGACGTCCAGCGATGTCAGCAGGTCGAGGAGTTCGAGCTGGTGGCGGATGTCGAGGTGGTTGGTGGGTTCGTCGAGGAGGATCTCCTGGGGCTCCTGTGCGAGGGCACGGGCGAGTTGGGTGCGCTGTTTCTCCCCTCCGGAGAGGGTGTGCCAGCTCCGGTGCTGCTTGTGGGTGAGGTCGGTCCGTTCCAGCGCCGCGTCGACGACGTGCCGGTCGTGCCGGGTGAGCGCGTCGAACCGGCCGCGGAACGGTGTGCGGCCGAGTTCGACCACCTGGCGGACGTTGACCTGGTGGTGCGCGGACACGTCCTGTTCGACGACGGCGAGCCGTCGGGCCAGCAGCCGGCGGCCGAGCGTGTCCAGGTCCGTGCCGTCGTAGCGGACGGTTCCGGTGTCGGGGCGGCGCAGTCCGGCGAGGAGGCGCAGCAGGGTCGACTTGCCGGAGCCGTTGGGGCCGAGGAGGCCGACGATCTTTCCGTCGGGGGCCGCCATCTCGATGTCGTCGAGCAGCCGGTGGCCCTTCACGGACCAGGAGAGCCGGGTGGTGGTGATGCGGCCCATCAGGACTCCAGACGCTTCAGGACCAGGGCGAAGGCGGGTGCGCCGAGGAGGGCGGTGATGACGCCGGCCGGCAGTTCGTGCGGGGAGAACGCCGTGCGCGCGAACACGTCCACCCAGATGAGGAACACCGCGCCGGCGATCGCGGACAGGGGGAGCAGGGCGCGGTGCACGGGCCCGGTCAGGACGCGGACGGCGTGGGGGACGAGCAGCCCGATGAAGCCGATCGCGCCGGAGGCCGCCACGGCCGCGGCCGTGATGACCGAGGTGAGCACCATCAGCCAGACGCGGGCCGCGGTGACGTTGATCCCCAGGGCGGCGGCGGAGTCCCACCCGAAGGTGAAGGCGTCCAGGGCGGGCGCGAAGAACTGCACGGCCGCCACCCCGATCAGGATGATCACGACGGTGACGGTCACCCCCTCCCACCGGGCACCCCCGAGGGTGCCGAGCAGCCAGTAGGTGAAGCCGCGGGTGGAGTTCGCGTCTCCGCTGACCATGAGGATGACCGAGGTGACCGCGGCGAAGAACTGGGACACGAGTACGCCGGTGAGCACGACGCGGGAAGGGCTGGCGACGCGCCCCCCGCCGAGCAGGAGCAGCAGCAGGCCGAAGGAGACCAGGCCGCCGGTGAAGGCTCCGGTCGAGAGGCTGACGCTGCCGCCGATGCCCAGCAGGAGCACGGCGACCGCACCGGTGGACGCGCCGGAGGAGACTCCCAGGAGGTAGGGGTCGGCCAGGGGGTTCCTGGTGACCGCTTGCAGGACCGTGCCGGAGACCGCCAGGGCCGTGCCGACGGCGGCGGCCAGCAGCACCCGCGGGAAGCGGGACTCCCAGATCAAGGCGTCCAGCAGCCCCGGCAGGGGCGGGGTGGGGGCGAGGCCGCCCAGACCGGTGTGCCGCAGGATCGTCGACACGACGTCCATGGGCCGGATGCCGGCGCTCCCGAAGAGCGTCGCGGCGACGACCGACACCAGGAGCGCGGCCACGGCCAGGAGGAAGAGCGCCATCGTCGAGGGGCGCCGCCGGCGCACCGGAACCTTCTCACCGCCGGTGATCGGGCTTCCGGTGCGCGCGGCGGTCCTGTGAGAACTCGTCGTCATGGTGGTGGCCGGTTCACCCGAGCTTGTTCAGGCCGTCGACCAGCGCGGGTACGGCGGACGCGCTGCCGTAGCCGGGGTCCATGTGACTGCCGGGGATGGTGATGAACCGGTCGTTCCGGACGGCGGCGAGCTTCGCGGTGAGGGGGTCCTTCTTGAGGAGGTCGATCTTCTCCTTGGCGGTGTCGTTGGGTTCGCCCCGGGTCAGGTCGGCCAGGATGATGACGTCGGGATCGCGGGCGGCGACCTCGTCCCAGCTCACCTCCGCCCACTTGGTCTTGGCGTCGGCGAAGACGTTCCGGACGCCGACGAGTTCCGAGATGTGCTGCGGCAGGCCACCGGGGCCCGCCGCCCAGGGAGTGCCTTCGTAGGTGGAGTAGAACCACATGACCTTCAGCGGGGTGTCCCGCTTCCTGACCGAGGCCACCGCCTTGTCCACCACGGCCTGCTGTTCGGCCGCCAGCTTCTCGCCGGCCTCGGGCACGTCCATGATCCTGGCGAGCCTGCGGTACTCGTCGAACATCATCGTGAAGTTCGCACCGGCCACGCTTTCGTGGAACGAGCAGTCGAACTCGGTCAGATAGGTCGGCACGCCCAGGCCGTGCAGCTGCTTGCGGTCACCGGACTGTTCCGCGGTGAACATGCTCGCGAAGGAGCCGTAGACGAAGTCCGGCTGCGCTTCCAGCAGCTTCTCGTACTTGATCTCCTGCCCGCGCGCGGACAGGAGCGGGATCTTCCCGTACCGCTCGGCGATCGCGGCCGGCGTCTTCTCGACCTCGTAGCCCGTTCCGGCGATCCGGTCCCCCACCCCCAGGTGGATGAGGATCTCGGCGGCGGTCTGGTTCAGCGTGACGACCTTCTTCGGCGCGGCCTTGTAGGTCACGTCGGTTCCACAGTTCTCGAGGGTGAACGGGTAGGCGGTCGCGTGCTTCGCCTTCGGCTTCTCCCCGCTCTTCCCGTCGGCATCGGGCGAACCGCCGCCGGCGCACCCCGCGGCGGCGAGCGCCGCCAGAGCCGTGAAGATTGTGGTAATCATTTTCGTTTTCATTAAGTGGACGATATCACTTTCGGAGGAGAGGGCAGAAGGGCCTGGCGGCGAACGCCGCACAGGGGAAGGGCAGTCGGGCGTGACAGCCGGGAGGGGCAGGCTCCGCGCGGGGGCGGCGGCGTGGGCTACCGCAGCATCGCGGCCAGCCGGTGGACGACCTGCTCGTCGTACAGCGCGTTGGCCGCCATCCAGTCGTCGTTGAACACGGTGTCCAGGTACTTGTCGCCGCCGTCGCAGACCAGCACGACGATGGTGGCCCCGGGCCCGGTCTCCCGCGCCCGTTCCAAGGCCTTGTAGACCACTCCGCCCGCCGAACCGCCGATCAGGATGCCGAAGTGCCTGGCCAGGTAGCGGCAGGTCTCGAAGGCTTCCGAGTCGCCCACCTTCACCCCCTGGTCGAACAGCGCGTAGTCGACGACCCCGCCGATCTCCGAGCCTTCGGGCGTACCGGTGCCCGACTGGTGGTACGGCGCGCCCTGCCCGCCGAAGACGACGGACCCCACCGGCTCGACGCCGATGATCTTCAGGTCCGGGATGCGTTCCCGCAGGACACGGCCGGTGCCGCAGAGCGAACCACCGGTGCCGACGGCCCCGTACAGGTAGTCGATGCCGTCGCCCAGGTCGTCGTGGAGTTCGCGGGCGAGGGGCCGGTAGCCGTTGGGGTTCCCCTCGTTGCGGTGCTGCGCGGTCCAGTACGCGCCCTGTTCGGCGGCGAGCCGCTCGGCCACGGTGTCGCGTTCGGCGGTGGCCAGGCCCTCCGCCTCGCCGGCGACGTTGAGGATCTCGGCGCCGTAGGCGCGCATGCCGCGCAGCTTGTCCGCACTGGAATGGTTGTCCACCACGGCGGTGAACTTGTAGCCGCGTTCGGCGGCTATCAGCGCCAGGCCGAGCCCGGTGTTGCCGGAGGTGGACTCGACCAGCCACCCGCCCGGGGAGAGCAGCCCCGCTTCCTCCGCCTCGTCCACCATGTTCCGGGCCATCCGGATCTTGGCCGTTCCGGTGGGGTTGAACTGCTCCAGCTTCAGCAGGACGGTCGCCGAACCGTCCGCGACCGACAGCTTCAGCAGGGGCGTGCGCCCGATGAGCTCGGACATCTTGCTCTTGATCACGGCTTGCCCTTCGCGCAGATCTCCGTCAGGCACCGGACGAAGACGTCATTGTCTTCGGGGGTCGACAGAGAGGCTCGGATGTAGGTCTCGTATCCCGGCTCGCGCCACGCCTTGACGATGATTCCGGCGCGGTGCAGCTCCTGGGCGACCCGGTCGGAGGGGTGACCGGTGTCGATGAAGAGGAAGTTGGTCGAGGACGGGGCGACGCGCAGTCCCGCGCCTCGCAACCGGCCGGCGACCCTGGCGATCTCCAGGCCGGTCCGGCGGACCGTGTCGGCCAGGTGCGCGTGGTCGCCCAGGGCGGCGACGGCGGCGTCCTGCGCCGGCCCGTTGACGTTGTACGGGGTACGGACCCGGTCCAGTGCCCGGACCAGTGCGGCGTCGGAGGCGATGCCGTATCCGACCCGGAGGCCGGCCAGGCCGTAGGCCTTGGAGAAGGTCCGCAGCACGATCCACGGCCGGTCCAGCCCGCGCAGGGCCTCCAGCCCGTCGGGGTACTCCGGGTCGGTGCGGGCGAACTCGCCGTACGCCTCGTCGAGCACCAGCAGGGCCGACTCCGGGGTGCCGGCCACGACGCGCCGCAGTTGGCCGGCGTCGAGCACCGCGCCGGTGGGGTTGCAGGGGTTGGCGAGGAAGACGAGCTTCGGTCCCGCGGCCAGCGCGGCACGCCAGGCAGCCTCGTCGAAGGCGAACTCGGCGGTGACCGGCACCTTGCGCACCTCGGCACCCATGGCACGGGGGAAGATCTCGTGCAGGCTGAACCCGGGTGCCTGGGTGACCACCAGGTCACCGGGCCCGAGTACGGCATGGCACAGCAGCTCCAGGATGTTCTCCGAACCGTTGCCGAGCACGACGCGTTCGGCGGGCACGTCCAGCCTCCTGCCGATGGCCTCGGTCAGCCGCTTGCCCGTGGGGTCGGGATAGCGGGCGACACCACCGGCCAGGGCCAGCCGCAGGGCTTCGGCGACCGCGGGAGAGATGCCGTACGGGCTCTCGCTGTTGGAGAGTTTGATCACGGGACGGCCGCCGCTGAGGGCGGCCACCTCGTCGGGGTCGGCGCCGGGATCGTAGCCGGGCAGGCCCGCGACTTCCCCACGGATCAGGGATGCCGAGGCGACCGGTGCGAGGACGGGGTTCATGACGGCTCCTTTTCGGGGACGGGTGTGCCTGCCGCCGGCCGTTGGAGCCGGCCGACGCCGCGCAGGAAGGCGATCAGCAGGAGGGCTGCGGTGGCCGCGAGGCCGATGGTCTGGCCGGTCCAGACGCCCACGACGCCCTGGCCGGCGGTCACCCCGAGCAGATAGCCCGCGGGCAGCCCGATCAGCCAGTACCCGACGAGGGAGATCCGGAACGGTCCGGCGGTGTCGCCGATGCCGCGCAGGATGCCGTTGCCGATGTTCTGCGTGGCGTCGAATACCTGCATGAGGGCGGCGATCAGCAGTCCGGTCACGGTCAGCGCGATGACGTCCGCGTTGCCGGCGTGCTCGGCCGAGACGAAGAGCGACACGATCGGCTCCGGGATCGCCAGGTACACGACGGCGATCACCAGGGTCGTGAGCACGCCCCAGGCCGTGCCCAGGAGTCCCGTTCTGCGCACCGTGCGGTAGTCACCGGCGCCGCGGGCCTCGCTGATGTGGATCGACGCCGCGTGCGACAGGCCGGCGGAGATCATGAAGACGATGTAGACGATCTGGTTCAGCACCGTCTGGGCCGCCAGGGCGTTGACGCCCAGGGAACCGATGACCAGCGTGAGCACGCTGAAGAATCCGGCTTCCGAGGCGTAGGTTCCCGAGATCGGCAGGCCGAGGCGCCAGACGGACCGCACGGCCTCCCCCGACCAGCGACGCGCGTGGGGCGAGGTGAGGTACGGGCGCAGGACGCCGTCGCGCAGGATCACCGCGACGAACGCCAGGAAGGACAGCAGGAACACCGTGACGGTGGCGATCGCGACGCCGGCGAAACCGAACGCCGGAAGGCCGAACTTCCCGTACATCAGGATGTGGTTCAGGCCTATCGTCACGCCGATCGAGGCCAGTGTGATGGCCAGCAGCGGGCCGGGCCGCCTGAGGCCGGTGGTGAAGTGCCGCAGGTTCTGGAACCACAGGCAGGGCAGCATGCCCGGCGCCAGGATCATCAGGAACTCGCCGGCCTTGTCCACCACCGCCGGGTCCTGGCCCAGCAGGACGAGCAGCGGGCCGATCAGCAGGAGTGCCGCGCAGAACACCACACCGCACACGGTCGCCCAGAAGAACCCCGCGAACAGCAGGGCTCCGATCCGTTCCCGGTCGTCGCGGACCCGGGCCTCGGCCACGAGGTTGCCGACGCCCGTGACCAGGCCGGTCCCGGTGGTGCGCAACTGGTTGAACAGCGCGATGGCCAGACCGGCGGCGGCGATCTCCAGGGCTCCGAGCCTGCCGAGCATCACGATGTCCACCGTCGTCAGCGCGACGTAGGCGAAGTTGGTCAGGACCAGGGGAAGCGCGAGCCCCAGCAGCGCCCGCGAGTTCCCGGCCCACCAGGCGGCGTCGTTCCTCGCCGTGCCGGTCGTTTCGGTGCTCACCAGAAGTTGACCTTTTCCCCGCGCCCGCCCGCCAGCGCGAGATCGGCTATGTACCGGCCCAGCGCGGCGTCGGTGACGGCCATGCCGCTGTTGTAGGCGAAGACCACGTCGTCCGGATCTCGTCGGGCGGGTGCCCGGCCGAGCAGGATGTCCGGCAACTGGGCGTCCACCCGCGGCAGGCTGCCGTCCGTGGCCCGCAGGTCGTCGCAGGTGGCATGCATCTGGGCGGTGTCGGTGGCGATCCGGTAGTCCGCGCCGTGGCACACGTCGGCGTGCACGCCGTACCCGAGCAGCACGGCGACCGAACCCGGCTTCATCCACTCGCGCCGGACCTCCCGCGTGACGGACAGGCCGGCGGCGCCGATCACGATGTCCGCCCCGCCGGCGGCCTCCCGGAGGTCTTCCACGACCTCCACCTCGCGGCCCGCGACGCTGTCCTGGACGGCGCGCAGACCGTCGGGGTAGGTGCCGAACACCTGAAGACGCTCAAGCCGCGGCATGGCCGCGACGAGCATCGGCAGCGCCATCCGGCCCTGGACGCCGGTGCCGACGACCAGGGCGCTCCGGGCGTCGGGGCAGGCCGCGCGGGCGAACAGCGCGGTGGTGGCCGAGGAGCGCAGGGGGCCGAGCTTCACCACGTCCATCAGCGCGATGGGAGCCCCGGTCGTGTCGTCGACGAGGAAGACGAACGAGTGGAAGCGGTAGCCGTCCCGGCTGCGGCGCGGGTCGAACTCGTAGACCGCCTTGAAGCAGACGGTGCCGCTGCCGGCGTCCCTGGCCACCATGGAGTAGCTCAGGGAGCGGTGACCGGGACCGTCGATGATGGTCTTGACGGGATTGTCCGAGCCGCCTTCGCGCAGCGCGCGGTAGGCCTGTTCGACGACCGCGATCACCTGCCGGTGGTCGATGTCCAGCCCCTCTTGGTGCGACTGCGGCAACAGCCACAGCTGTCCCGGCGGGGCGTATGTCTCTGTCATACGGGTTCCTTCGTTCGAGGGCGTGTCAGATTCCGTCCAGGCGCCAGCTCGGCGGGCCCCCGCCGTCGCGGAGCCGGAGCACGGCCTTCAAGGGCAGTGCGGCGTCGTGGAACGGTGATTCGTTGGAGTCCATCTGGTACCCGGCGGTGTTGAGGTAGACCAGGTGGTCACCGGGCTGCACGGGCCGCGGGAAGCCGATCTTCCGCCAGGTGATCAAGTCGCTTTCCAGGCAGGTCGATCCCGCGACACAGGCCGGGAACGTCTCGTCGGCGATGGGCCGGGCGGACACCAGCAGCGGGTCGGGCAGGTAGTCACTGTTGAACCACTGTTCGGAGAGGCTGAAACTGCTGCCTGCGACGGTGACGATCGCGTACCCGTCGCTCTCCCGCCGGTCGTCGACCTGCTGTACCCGGTACATGGTGAACCCGGCCTGGTCCAGCAGGGCCCTGCCGGGCTCGACGACGAACCGGATGCCGTGGCGCCGCGCCCTGGCCGACAGGCTCCGCTCCCCCGCGACCGGGTGCGCCATGATCGCGCGCACTGCCTGGGCGGCGGTCTGTCCCCCGTAGGGATAGAAGTCCTGGAACCTCTTGGCCGCGTGGTAGTGGGCCGGCTCGTTCTGCTGGAGGAACTCCTTCCAGAGTTGCGGCTCGACGTAGCGCGTCGGCAGCCCGCCGCCGATGTTCACGAGTTCGGCGGAGAGCGAGCCGCGCCGTCTCGCGTCCAGACAGTGCTCGATCATCTCGTTCGCCGCCTGCGCGCGTTCCGCGCAGGAGTAGCCGTTCAGGTGGAACGAGAACCCGCGCAGGGTGATGTGGTCGGCGAGTTCCCCGCACAGACCGACGGCGGCCTCTCGTTCGGCGGCGGACAGCCCGAACCGGCTCTCCGGCTGACTCGCCGTCCGCGACCTGAGCAGCACACCGGCCTGCCGTCGTGCGCGTCGCGCGGCGGCGGCGAGCCGGCGGAGTTCACTGACCGAGTCGACGGCGACCAGGCAGCCGTGCTGCACGGCGAGGGAGTGCAGCGTGTCGTCCTTCTCCGGGCCGGAGATCCCGATCCGGTGTCCGGGTACTCCACCGGCCAGGGCCTTGACCAGTTCGGGGGTGCTGGCGACGTCGATTCCGGCACCGAGGGCGGCGGCCGACGTGACGTAACAGGCCGCCTTGTTCGCCTTCTTGGCGAACAGGATGTCGGCGGTGGCTCCCGCCTCGGCGAACGCGCGCCTCAGGGAGAGGACGTTCTGCTCGAAGACCTCGGGCAGCACGACGTGCAGTGGGGAGCCCAGGCCGTCCAGGAGTTGGGCCAGCAGGGCGCGGTGGTCCGCCAGGAGCGTGGAGACCGTGGGATGTCGGAGGGCGGGGAGCGCGAAGGGCCGGAGTCCGGTCACCGAGCGCTCCAGCACCTGTTGCGAGATGAGCACCCCGTACTTCTATACGAAGATGACACTCATTTTCAACAACGGCTCATGGGGAGCCCCTCGGCTGTCGGGTGCAAAAAGGGAGCAATCGGCACGGACCGGGTATCCCGTCCGGGATCTTCTCCGGCTGCGGCGCGAGCGGGCCGCCCTGGGCGCACCCGTACGAGCCGGAACCGCCGGGCACGCCGACCGGTCAGCGCAGGTCAAGGCGCATGAGCACCCGGGGATGCCCGGCCAGCACCGATGTGGTGTCGGCGGCGTGGGTGAATCCGGCGCGTTCGAAGTTCTTCCGGATCCCGGCGTACGCCATCGTCGTGTCCACGCGGGCGCCCTCGTTGTCGAGGGGGTACGCCTCGATCGCCGGCGCGCCGTGGGAGCGGGCGAACTCGGCCGCGCCGGCGATCAGGGCGTGCGAGATCCCCTGCTTGCGGTGACCGGGCCTTACGCGGATGCACCACAGCGACCACACCGGCAGGTCGTCGACGTGCGGGATGGTGCGGCTGCGGGCGAAGGAGGTGTCCGATCGGGGCGCCACGGCGGCCCAGCCGACCGGCTCGTCGCCGTCGTAGGCGATCACGCCCGGCGGGATCTGCCCGCGGCACAGCTCGCCGACGTACTCGCCACGGGCCGGCCCGCGGAGCTCGTTGTTGAGCTTGGACGGGATCCGGTAGCTCAGGCACCAGCAGACGTTGGCACCGGCGGACTTCGGGCCGACCAGGGTCCGCACGTCTTCGAACACCGATGCCGGACGCACTTCGATGGTCATGGCACCACCATGTCACGAGGTACGTGACGACGTGGGTCAGCCCGGGTGATCACTGATGCCGGCCGCCCCCGGGGCGGGGAGGGCGTGGCCGGCTGTCACGCCCTCCCCGCAGCGGGCCTCCGCAGCGGGCCGCCCTCGTGCCGGTGCGGCCCGGACCGTCAGGTCACCACTCCGGAAGGCGCGGCGTGCGCGGCGGGACCGTGCGCCGGCTGCCCGTCGCCTCGAAGGCCGCGGCGAGGGTCAGGAGCGCGTTGTCGTCGTAGGCGCGGCCTGCGAAGGTCAGTCCGACGGGCATGCCGGTGTCCGTCATGGTGCCCATCGGCACGGTCACCGTCGGGATGCCGAGGTGGCGCGGGACCAGGTTGCCGTTGGCGACCCAGACGCCGTTGCGCCAGCCGAGGTCGGCGGACGCCACGTTCACGTCCATGTCCGCGGGGCCCACGTCGGCGACCGCGGGGAAGACCACCGCGTCCAGGCCCAGCCCGTCCATCCACAGCTCCAGGTCGACGCGGCGCGTCTCCTCGAGTCCGCGCAGCCCCTGCTCCAGGTGGGGCATGTCGGTGAGCGACGCGTACGGGCGCTCGCGCACGAGGCGCGGGTAGTCGCCGATCGTGTCGTCGAAGCCGTCGTAGCGGTCGGGCAGTTCGCCGTCCTGCTTGGGCCAGATGCGGGTGCCGTCGACCTCGGCCAGGGTGGCGAGCGCCGGGTCGCCGTTGGCCCGCAGGAAGTCGTCCCAGGCCCAGGCGGACAGGTCCTCGATCTCGAAGGTGAGGAAGTCGCGGCTGACCAGTCCCCGGGTGAGCAGCGAAGGCGCCCCGGGGCGGTCGGACTCGTAGTGGGACACGACGGGGAAGTCGACCTCGACGACCTCGGCGCCGGCGGCCTCCAGGTCGCGGCGCGCGGCTTCCCACAGCGTGATCACCGAGGGCCTGGTGTCGATGCGCTGCCCGGTCTGACCGCCGATTCCGCCGTCGGGGTTCGTGCCGGCGCCGGGGTCGGCGTTGATGTACATCCGGGGCACGCCGACGCGCTTGCCGGCGAGGACCCGGCGGGCGGCCGGAGCGTCGGCGGGCGCGAGGGCCGGGTAGGAGGCGGGCCGTACCTGCGACGCGGAGGGCAGCGCCACCCAGGGCTGCGCACGCCACAGGTCCCCGCGCGTGTGGAGGTCGTCGGCGACGATGACGTCGAGCAGTTCGAGGAGGTCGGCCATGGTGCGGGTGTGCGGGACGACGACGTCCATGGTCGGCACCAGCGGCCAGTTGCCGCGGACCGAGATCACGCCGCGGCTGGGGGTGTAGGCGCACAGGGCGTTGTTCGAGGCCGGGGCGCGGCCCGAGGACCAGGTCTCCTCGCCGAGGCCGAACGCGCCGAAGGACGCCGCCGTCGCCGTGCCGGAGCCGTTGGAGGAGCCGGATCCGTAGGCGCTGGTGAGCCAGTCGGCGCTGTACGGGCTTTCCGCGCGGCCGTACACGCCGCGCTGCATGCCGCCGTTGGCCATGGGCGGCATGTTGGTCAGGCCGATGAGGACCGCCCCGCCCGCGCGCAGCCGCTCGATGGCGAAGGCGTCGTGCTGGGCGACGAGGTGCTCGAACGCCGGGGAGCCGGAGGCGGCCGTGAGCCCCTTCGCGAGGTAGCTGTCCTTCGCGGTGTACGGGATCCCGTCGAGGGGGCCGAGCGTCTCGCCGCGGGCGCGGCGCGCGTCGGAGGCCTCCGCTTCGCGGCGGGCGTGCGGGTTCATCACGACCATCGCGTTCAGGGCGGTGGCCGTGCCGGGCCGGTCGTAGGCGTCGATCCGCGCGAGGTAGGCGTCGAGAAGGCCGGCCGCGGTGGTCTCGCCCTTCTCCAGCGCGGCGCGCAGGTCGGCGATACAGGTCTCCACGACATCGAATCCGCGCGTCATGTGGGTGTCTCCTCGGGTGGGTCGTACGGGCGGGGCCGCCGGCCGTCGGGGCGGCCGCGCACAGACGGCCGTCACACTCCCCATCGTCCTGACTAGATTTTCAGTCTAGATCAGCGCTCTAATTTGTGGAACCTAGACTTGTGGCCTGGATTTCCGGAACCGAAAGTGAGCCCATGCCGACGTCAGAGACCGGGCCCTCCCCGTCCGACCGCCTACGCCCCCCGGAGGGCGTGACCGGGACGCCGGGCGACGGGGCCGGCGCCGCCTCCCGGCCCGTGGTCCGGGCCCCGGTCGACCGGAAGCGTCAGCCGAGCGGTGACGGGGCACGGGGGCGGGCGATGCGGGCGGCCATCGCCGTGATCGCCGAGAAGGGCACGGCGGCCGTGCGGATGTCGGACATCGCGGCGCGGGCGGACATGAGCACCGGGCACATCCTCTACCACTTCGGCAAGAAGGACCGGCTGCTGCTCGAAGTCCTCGCATGGAGCCAGGCGGACCTCTGGACCCGGTTCCAGCAGGCCGCCGACCGGGCCGGGTCCCCGGCCGAGAAGCTGGACCTGTTCGTCCGCTTCTACCTGCCCCGCCACCAGGGCGACGAACGCTACGCGCTGTGGACGCAGGTACTGGCCCAGCGCCACGACGAAGCCGGCCGGCAGGTCCTCGCGGGGCTGCTGGACGGCTGGGACGAACGCCTGGAGGCCATCCTGCGCGAGGGCCGGGACCTGGGACAGTTCGCCGACGTGGATCTTCCCGAGTTCACCATCCGGGCCGTTGCCATGCTCAGCGGGCTCTCCGAGGACGTGATGCTCGGACGGTCCCGGTGGCAGCACGCCTCCGCGCACGCGTTCGCCCTGGCCGCCCTCGAACGCGAACTGCGCCCCGCCGCCGGGGCGTGACGAGGCCCGGAGCCGGCGTGCCCGGCGAGCGCGGGCCGGCCAGAGGCTCCGGGCGACGGGCGCCGGGCGCCGCAGCCGTGCGGCAGCTCAGCGCAGCGCGGCGAGGACCCGGCTGTTGCCGTACTGCCAGACCGTGCCGACGTGGGCGAAGCCGGCCGCCCGCAGCAGGGCGACGTGGCCGGACACGTGCAGTGTGTTGCCGGCGCAGGGCGGATGGGAGGCGGCGTCCTCCCGGCCGAGAAGGGATGCCAGCTCAGGGTCGGCGGCCACTCCGGACCACCAGGACTGCCAGTCCTCGTGGACGAACGCCAGGTGCCGTTCGGAGTGCCGGCGGCCGATGTCCAGGGCGAGGGCGCGGATCCGTCCGGAGTCCGGGCCGATGTGGTCCCCGTTCACCAGCACACCGCCCGGTCGGAGCCGTTCCGCGAGGTCGCCGTAAACGGCTCGCAGGGTGTCCGGGGACAGGTAGTGCAGGGCGGTGGCGGAGACGACCGCGTCCACCGGCCGGTCCAGACCGAGCGCCTCCAGCCAGCCCGGTGCGCCGATCAGGGCCTGGACGTGGCGCAGCCGGGGGCCGTAGTGGGCCCGGCCGAGCTCCAGCAGCAGCGGATCGGCGTCGACGGCGACCACTTCCGTGCCGGGCAGCCGCTCGGCCAGGCGCGCTCCGAGGGCGCCCGGCCCGCTGCCCAGATCGAGGACGAGGCGATCCGGCCGGTCCGCCGTGACGTGCTCGACCACGTCCGCGATGACGGTGAACCGCTCCTCGCGGTCGACCGCGTACCGCTGCTGCTGGCACTCCCAGCGCTCCACCCATCGCGCGGCCGTCGCTGCACTCAAACTCATAGTGAAAATCATTGCAGTTTGGCGAGTGCTTCCAGCAGCTTCTCCACCTCTTCGAGTGTGTTGTACACGTGCAGGCTCACACGTACCGAGGCCTCCGGTATCCTCCGCCCGGCCTGGCAGTGGTCGTCCGAGCGCACCATGAAGCCCTCGCTGAAGAGGACGAACCCCAGGTCCTGGGGGCGGATGCCGTGGTGCCGGAAGGTGACGATGCTGCCGCGCTTCTGCACCGGGGAGCCGGCCGCGAGGCTCGTCGGGCAGCCGAGGACCTCGTACGCCGGCATGCGGCTCAGCCCGTCGGTCAGCACGGCCGCCAGGGATGCCGTCCAGCGGCCGATGCGGCCGACATCGGCGGCGTCCAGCCAGTCGAGTGCGGCGCCCAGGCTGGCGATGCCGACGGTGTTGGGCGTGCCCGGCCAGCCGCCGGGGACGAACGCGGGCCCGCGCGCGCCCCGGGCCCACACCGCGCCGGTACCGGGCAGGGCGAGCGTCTTGTGCCCGGAGAAGACCAGGAAGTCCACGTCCAGGTCGGCGAGTGACACCGGCTGGTGGCCGACGCTCTGCGCGGCGTCCAGACAGATGGGCACGTGGTCGCCGACCGCCTCGCGGACGCGGTGCACGTTCATGTCGGTGCCGTAGACGTGGTGCACGTGGGTGGTGGCGACGAAGCGGGTGCGCGGGCCGGCCAGCCGGGCCAGGGCCCGGGGGTCGTAGTCCCCGGAGCCCGCCTGGCAGGGAAGTTCGCGCACCGTGATGCGGATCCGCCGGCGGGCCAGCAGGTCCCGGGCCTCCAGCCAGGGCGCGAGATTGGCCTGGTGGTCGCCGAAGGGGACGATGATCTCGTCGCCGTCCTCCAGCAGGCCGGGCAGCCAGTCCCGGGCGATGGTGCGCAGCCCTTCCGAGGCCCCGCTCGTGAAGTGGACCGACGACGTGTCGGGCGCGGGGTCGCCCAGGAAGGCCTTGACCCGGTCACGGGTGCCCTCCACCAGGGCCGTGGTGGCGTTGGCCCAGGGGTAGGAACCACGGCCGGAGTTGGCGTTCGTCCGCGTCAGGTAGGCCTGTACGGCGTCCAGTACGGCCTGTGGCTTCTGTGCGGTGGCGGCACTGTCGAGGTACACGGGCACGGCGCGGCCGGTGAGGATCGGGAACTGGGCGCGCAGGGGCGGCTGCCAGTCCGACAGCCCGCGCAGTTCCCGCCAGGGGTCGGTCATGTCAGTCACGCACCAGAGGAGCGCCCGCGTCGCGCCAGGCGATGATGCCGCCTGCGAGGCTCCGTACGTCCGGGTGCCCCATCCGCGTGAGCAGGGCCGCGTAGCGCAGCGACTGCTCGCCGACCGGGCAGGCCAGCAGCACCGGCCGGCTCGCGCTGAACGGAAGCCCACCGCGGACGAGCTCGGCGAAGATCTCGTCCACGATGTTGACCGACCCGTCGATGTGCAGGGCGGCGAACGCGAAGGGGCCGCGCAGGTCCACCACCAGCGGCTGCCCCGACTCGCTCCATGTGCGCGCGTCGGCCACGTCCATGGTCCGTGCCGCGGAAAGTTCCGCCTCGCTGACAGTGGCCACGGTGTTGCGCACCGCCGGGCGGCCCAGCAGCTCGGGCCGGCGCTGACGCACGTAGCTCAGGTAGCTCTCGGTCCGGTCGCACACGATGAAGACCGCGCTCCGGCGCTCTTCGAGCTGGTCGTCCACGGCGCGCAGATGACGGACGGCTCCGTGGTAGGCGGCCCCGCCGGTGGGCCCGGAGAGCAGTCCACAGCGGCGCAGGAGGACCAGCATCCCGTCGATCGCCTCGTCCGCGCCGACCGTTTCGACGGCGTCGTACGTGGCCGGGTCGAACAGGCCGACTTCCTGTACCTCGTCGGCCGTGCGGATCCCGGGGATGAAGTCGGACTTCGCACCCACCAGGCCGATGACCCGCACCCGGGGGTCGTGGGCGCGCAGGGTGCGGGCGACGCCGCTGGAGGAGCCGGCGGTGCCGACGCAGGCGATGAAGAAGTCCGGGGCGCGGCCGTCCAGATCGGCGATGATCTCCGGGCCGGTGCCATGGGCGTGCGCGTCGGCGTTCAGCGGGTTGAAGTACTGGTCGGTGTGCAGATGGGCGCTGCCGGGGAGGCTCAGCTGCCGGTGGAAGAGGGTCAGCGGATCGGACGTGTCGGTGGGGTCGAGGCATTCGCTCTGGCCGGGCAGCTCCTCGATCTGCGCGCCCAGCAGGAGCAGCAGGTCCTTGATCTCGGGGACGCGCATGCGGTTGGTGACGCTTTTGAACGGCAGCCCGTACAGGCCCGCGATCAGGGCCAGCGCCTTGGCCGTGTTCCCGCTGGAGAGCTCGACCACCGTCTCCCCGCGGGCCGCCGCCCCGGCCAGCCGGTGGCGGGCCATGTTCCAGGCGGCCCGGTCCTTCAGCGAGCCGAAGGGGTTGAGCATCTCCAGCTTGGCGTAGAGATCGATGTTCCTCAGTCCGTGCACATCCGGATCGATGCGCACCAGCGGAGTGTTGCCGATGGCCTCGGTGATGCTCTCGTACCTCACGCCCTTCGTCCCCCCGTCATGTGACCGGCCAGTACTGCTCGTCGAGGCACCAGCTCCAGGCTTCGCCTTCCGTCCCCTCCTCTCCCCGGTCCGTTCCCCCGGATCTGACGGCGATCTTGCGGGCCACGGGCTGCCGTTGGGCCCGGGTGGCGGTGAAGTCCATGCAGTAGCCGGCGGTGTTGGGGAAGGCCAGCAGGTCGCCGGGGCTCGGCAGGCGGGGCAGGAAGACGGTCCGTCGGGTGACCAGGTCGGCCTCCAGGCACAGGTTGCCCATGAGGTGGACGCCGACCGGACCGGAACGTCCCGGCCGGCCGCCGTCACGGGGGACGAGGACCGGGTCCACCAGGACTCCGTGGTCCTCCAGGCCGACATCGCCGGCGTTCAGCGCGAGCCGCACGTGCGGTACCGCCGTGCCGCCGTCGGCCCGGACCTCCAGCACCCGGCCCAGGGTGAGCCCGCACTGGTCGGTGAGGGCGCGGCCCGGTTCGGCGTACACGTCGCACAGGCTCTCCAGCAGCAGGGTGCCCAGCGGGCGGCCCAGGCCGGGTGCCGGGCGGGAGAGCAGCGCGTCGAGGTATCCGGGTCCGGCCACCGCCCTGTACGCGGGGTAGAGGGCGAGGGCCCCCTTGAGGGTGCCGTTCTCCGTCCGCAGGCCGTAGCCGTGCCCGCCCCAGGTCAGGGGTGCGCGCTGGCCCAGTACGGCCTCCGTGAGGGCCGTCGTGTAGAGCTCCCACTCCTGCGCGTGGGCCAGGTAGCCGAGACCGAAGCCGCCGCCTACGTCGATGTAGCGGGGCTGGAAGCCCCGTACCCGCATGTCCTCCACTGCCCGCAGGCAGCCCTCCAGGGCCGCCGCCTTCTCGTCCAGGCTCGTCGTGTCCAGGTGGTAGCCCACGCCGACCGGCTCCAGGGCGTCCTGACACTTCTCCAGGAGGTCGAGGAGCGGGGAAAGGGCCTTGACCGAGGTGCCGAAGCGGCTGCGGCGCGAAAGGGTCCTGGCTCCGGCGGTCTCGAACTCCGACAGCCGCAGGACGACGCGCAGGCGGGGCAGGCCGTGGGAACGCACCAGCCGCGCCGCCTGCTCCAGCTCGGCGGGGCCGTCCGCGTTGAGCACGGCTCCGCACCGGGCGGCGAGCCAGAGGAAGGAGGTGTCCTTGGGGCCGGTGGCCATGATCCGCTCCGGTGCGAAGCCGGAAGCGAGGGCGTGCTGCAGCTCTCCCAGGGACGCGGCGTCGAGACCGGCGTCGGTGGCGGCCAGCTGCCTGACCAGAGAGCTGGAGCCGGTGGCCTTGTGCGCGAAGTACACCCGGCCGGAGAGCCGGTGCCGGGTGAGGACCGCGCGGAACTCCTGCGCGTTCCGCTCGATCGACTCGGGCAGGAGGACGTTGAGCGGCGACCCGAGGGCGTCGACGAGGGCGTGCAGCAAGCGCTCTTGCCGCAGCAGCGACGCGGGGGCCTCGGCGAGACGCGGCGTGAGGTACAAGGGGGCATCGCTCATCCTGGCCATCCCTCCCCACGAGGACTGCGAACCCGCCTCCGCGACCATTCGTACGGCTCTGCCCATCATCGCGCCCTCTGCTCCGCATCTCCAGGGTGCGTCGGCCGCCTGCCGGGGGGATGGCCGGATCCGTACCCTTCAGAGGCTCAGCTGCATCAGGACGTCGTCCCGGTCGTCACCGGGCGCGACCCGCAGTGCGCCCGGCCACCGGCCCACCTCCACCCAGCCCAGGCCGAGGTAGAACTTCTCCAGTCCGCATCCGGAACGCACGCTGAGCTGGAGGCGCTCCAGCCCCATCTCCGTACGGGCGAGGACCGCGACCCGCTCCATCAGAGCCGTGCCGATGCCGAGCCGGCGGAAGCTCGGATGCGACTGCACGTGATTGACGACGCCGCAGTGCGCGATCAGAGGATGCGGATCACGCCGGAGCACCAGCCAGCCGGCGAGCGTTCCCTCGGACATGGCGACGAGCAGGCGGCACAGCGCCGGATCGAGGCCGTCGATGAGGCGGTCCAGTGTGGGCATCACGTCCTGCGGGCGGAGGGGCGGCATGGGGAAGGTGGGCGCGATGACCGCTCCCCCGTCGTTCGCCACGTCCGCCCAGCAGTCGGCCAGCCGGCGCCGGAGGGACGGGGACACGGCGGCGGGCCGGGTGATCTGCCGGAGCTCGGGCGGCGTGCGGTGCGACATGACGGCCAGCGTCTCAGATCTCCGTGGGCCGCGGCGTGGCATCTTCGCTCCCCCGGCCCGGTGTCCCAGCCGCACGTGTCAGCCCAGGCCGTGTCCGAAGGGGGGTGCCGGCGGGCCGTGCCGTCACCGGGGCTCCGCGTACCCCACCCCCGACGGACAGCTTCCCGGGCCGGTGCCGCCTCGTCGTCCTGGTCACCCGGTCAATGGAGGCACCCATGCTCAGGACAATCCCCGAGTGACCGCGATGATCGAGGGGGGCGGGCCGGCCGTGACGCGTCGCACCGGTCTGGCCGAGCGGCTCAACCAGGGGAAGGACGGATCCGTCACCCCTGCGTCCTACTCCTCACGCCGGCCCGGCCGGCACCGCCTCCACACCGACGTGATCCTCTTGCCCGGGCGACCGGCCGGCTACGCCGGAGCAGTGGAGGGGGCGTGGGCCGCGGGGACGGACGACCCGCTCAGGTGCGGCCGGTCCCGCGCGGCGACCTCCCCGATCGGGCCGGCGGCACGGAGGACCACGTCGAGGACGCGGTCCGGTTCGGCGGCGTAGCAGTGCGCGAACCAGGCCATGTTGGCCTCGACGACCGCCCAGCCCCCGTCGGCGAGGCGGCCGATGTCCAGGCACACCGCGCTGGGCAGAGCGGCGCCCGTGGCTTCGAGGACGGTGCGGCCGAAGGCACGGGCGCCGGCGTCCAGCGGCGCCGGGTCGAGGCGTCCGTGGACGGCGTACCGGCTGCCGGTGACTGCTTCGCCGTCGAGGACGAACAACCGGTATTCGGCGGTGAACTCCACGACCCCGCTCACCAGCACCGGTGTGGAACCGTCGAGCCCGGCCGGCAGTGCCGTCCCGTCCTCGTGTATGGCGGCGGGCAGCAGGTCGATCTTCGCCGAGGGCGGCTTCACGAAGGCCCGCTCCCGCAGCGCCCTGGCCTCGGCGAGGGTGGTGAGCCGTACGGAGCGCCGCAGGAGGGAGTGCGGCAGGTGCGTCAGCCAGTCGTCGGCCGGTTCGAGCAACCCGATGCCCAGGGGGCCCACGAGGCGTGCTGCCGCGAGGGGGCCTCCGTACCAGTGCGCCCGGTGCCCGACGGCGAGCGCCGGCCGCTCGACCACGTCGTGGCCGCGCCAGGCCGCCGCCCGCGCGATGAGCTCGGCGGTCGAGGTGCGGGGCGCGGACAGGAGAAGGACACGCGGGTCACGGGCTTCCATCCGGCAAGCCTAAGGGCCCCGGCCCCGCGGGGGACGGGTCAGGTCCGGGGGGCGATCTCCTCGAGGTCGTCGACGGTGCCGGACATGACGGCCCGGATGTGTGCGGTGAGGTGCTCCGCGGGCCAGTCCCACCAGGCGAGGGCGAGGAGCCGGGCGATGTCGTCGTCGTTGTGGCGGGTGCGGATGAGCCGGGCCGGGTTGCCGCCCACGATGCCGTAGTCGGGGACGTCGTCCACGACTACGGCTCCGGAGGCGATGACCGCGCCGTGCCCGATGCGGACCCCGGGCATGACCATGGTGTCGTAGCCGAACCAGACGTCGTTGCCGACCACGGTGTCGCCCCTGCCCGGCAGCCCGGTGAGGAGGTCGAAGTGCTCGGCCCAGGAGCCGCCCATGATGGGGAAGGGGAAGGTCGAGGGTCCGTCCATCCGGTGGTTCGCGCCGTTCATGATGAACCGCGTCCCGGTGCCCAGCGCGCAGAACTTCCCGATGACCAGTTTCTCGGGACCGTAGTGGTAGAGGACGTTGCGGGTCTCGAACGCGGTCGGGTCGTCGGGGTCGTCGTAGTAGGAGTACTCCCCGACCTCGATCAGCGGCGAGGTCACGAGCGGCTTGAGCAGGACCACCCGCGGCTGGTCGGGGAACGGGTGGAGCACCGTCGGGTCTGCGGGAAGGCGGTTCATCGAAGTCGCTCTCGGTCGGCGGCAGCTGGCCCGAGCCCCATTCTGCGCCTGCCGCACGGCTGCTCCGGCCGCGTGCCGCCGTGTCGGCCCACCCCGGTGGCGCCGGGCGCCCCGGGCTCACGCTTCGGGATCGTTCAGCCGCCTGATCTGCGCCAGTTCGTCCTCGGTGAAGTCGGGTCCGGCCGCGGCGAGGACCTTCTGCAGCACGGCGCTCTTGCCCGCCAGGTAGGCCGGCATGTCCATCCGCGGATCCGCCGCGAGGGCCAGCTTCACGGCGCCGTACTCCTCGCGCAGATCGGCCCGGCGGCGCAGGACCTCCCGGACGGCGAGGTGGTTGCGGACGTTGAGGGTGCCGCGGGTGCACACGTACACGTGGCGGGCCGGGTCCTCGTCCGGCGCACGGAACGCCTCACGGCCGGCGACTCCCAGGTCCCCGCGATGGACGTACCCGATGGCCTCCAGCGCCCGCACGGCCGCGGGCACCTGCTCACGCGGCACGATCACGTCCACGTCGAGCACGGGCTTGGCCGCGAGGCCGGGCACCGAGGTCGACCCGACGTGCTCCACCACGGCCTGGGGTACGGACCCCAGAGCGGCACGCAGCGTACGCGCGAGCCGCTCGAAGCGGACGGGCCAGTCATCGGAGTAGGGCACCACGGTGATCGTCATGGCGCCATTCTCCAGGCCCCTGAGCAGCCGCCGGTATCGGCTCGTGCCGTCTCCCGGGCGCCGCCGCCGATCACCCGCTTCGCGCCGCAAAACGCATTGAGTCGAGACGAATCGTCTGGTTATGGTTGGGGCATGGCTTTCCTCTTCTTCGTCTGAGTCCGGGCACGGCCCCCGCCGCCGTTTCTGCTGCCCGTGGACCCTACGCATGCCCAGGGAAAGTCCCATGCGCGACCGCGCCCACACCGCCCTGTCCGTCCCGTCCGCCGCCGTCCCCGCCGTGGCGCAGCTGTCCGTCAAGGCCGTCACCAAGTCCTACGGCACCCGGACCGTTCTCGACCAGGTGTCCTTCACCGTCCGGCCGGGTGAGAAGGCCGCCGTCATCGGTGAGAACGGCTCCGGCAAGTCCACCTTGCTGCGGCTGCTCGCCACGGCCGAGGCGCCGGATGCCGGGGAGATCACCGTTCGCTTTCCCGGCGGAACCGGCCACCTCGCCCAGACGCAGGAGCTTGAACCGGACCGCACCGTGCAGGACGCGGTGGACCTCGCTCTGACCGAACTGCGCGATATGGAGCGAAGGCTCCGTGCCGCGGAGGAGTCCCTCGCCGACGCGCCGGACGAAGACCTTGCCGCGTACGGCGAGCTGCTGACCGCCTACGAGGAACGCGGCGGCTACGAGGCGGACGCCCGTATGGATGCCGCCATGTACGGGCTCGGGCTGGCCCGGATCACCCGGGAACGCCTGCTCGGCTCCCTGTCCGGCGGTGAGCGGGCGCGCCTCGCGCTCGCGTGCGTCCTGGCCTCCGCCCCCGAACTGCTGCTCCTGGACGAGCCGACGAACCACCTCGACGCGGCGGCCGCGCGCTGGCTGGAGGAACACGTGCGCGCGCACCGCGGCACCGTCGTCGCGGTCACCCACGACCGCGGGTTCCTGGAACGCGTCGCCACCACGGTCCTGGAGGTCGACCGGGACGAGCGCACCGTGCGCCGGTACGGCGACGGCTGGGCCGGGTACCGCGCCGCGAAGGCCGCCGCCCGGCGCGGAGCGGAGCAGCGGTACGCGGACTGGGCCGAGGAGGTGGCCCGTACGGAGGAGCTGCTGGAGGCCGCGGGCAGGAGGCTGGCCGCCACCGGCCGCGACCCGAAGCAGGGCTTCGGCAAGCACCGCCGCTCCAGCGAGGCGAAGCTCGGCGGGCGGGTGCGCTCGGTGCGGGAGCGCCTGCACTGGCTGCGGCGCAACCCGGTGGCGGAGCCGCCCGTACCGCTCAGGTTCACGACCGTGCCGCCGTCGGCGGCCGGGGACCCGGTTCGGGGCGCGCTCGCCGAGCTCGACGACGTACGGGTCGGGGAACGGCTGCGCCTGGACGGGCTCCTGAAGATCGAGCCCGGAGGGCGCCTCCTCGTCACGGGCGGCAACGGCGCGGGCAAGACGACGCTGCTCCGCGTCCTGGCGGGTGACCTGCGACCGGACGCGGGCACGGTGCGCCGCCCCGCCCGGATCGGCTACCTCGCGCAGGAGCTGCCCGCGCACGCCACGCGGCTGACGCTGCTCGCCGCGTTCGCCACGGGGCGGCCCGGGACGCCGGACGAGTACGCCGAACAGCTCCTGTCCCTGGGCCTGTTCCGGGAACAGGACCTGCACGTCCCGGTTGCCACACTGTCCGTGGGACAGCGGCGGCGGCTGCAGATCGCGACCCTGGTGACCCGGCCCGCGGACCTCCTCGTCCTCGACGAGCCGACCAACCACATCGCACTCGACCTGGTCGAGGACCTTCAGGCGGCGCTCGCGGCGTACCCGGGTGCCGTGGTCGCGGTCTCGCACGACCGCGGCTTCCGTGCGCGCTTCGAAGCCGACCGGCTGGAACTGCACGCCGGCCGCAGACGCTGACCCGCCGGCAGGGCGGCGCGCCCTGCCGCCAGCCTCAGCGCGTGTCAGTCGTCCCGGCCCTGCCAGGTGGTCACGCAGGCCTCGTTCCCCTCCGCGTCGGCGAGCACCCAGAACGCGGGGGCACGGGTCGCGGATACGAGGCGGCCCCCTGCCGCCAGCGCGGCCCCGATCCGCCGGGGTGCCTCGTCATGGGGAACGCAGATGTCGAAGTGGATGCGATTGCGCTGCGGACGCGGCCGGTCCATCTGCTGGAACCAGATCGCCGGGCCCTGCCCGACGGGGTCGACGAGCGGATCCTGCGGCCCTTCGGCGCCGGCCTCGTCGGCGTAACCCAGTACGGCCTTCCAGAACGGCCGGATCCCGGCGATGTCCAGCGCGTCGATCCCGATCTCCAGGAGCTGGACCGACCGCGCTGCGCCCGTTCCGACCTCGGGCTCCGTCGTCGGCGACCCGGTCTCACCGGCGACGGCGGAGATCCGGCGCGCGAGTTCGACGTCCCGGGTGGTGACCGCCGCGTGGTCGGGCGACTGCAGGGTGAACACGACCCGTTCGGGGCGGGCATCGACCCGGAGGTGCCGATCCGCGTGGCTGCCGCACACCGCGACGGCGTCCGCCGCCAGGGCGATCGCCCGGGCCAGCGAGCCGACCGGGACCGACGTCCGCAACGCGCCCAGCAAGAAGCGCCAGCCGAGGTCGTGCACGGCCTCCGAGGCTTCCCGCCCGCTCAACGTCCGCTCCATGCCCGCATCCTCGCAGCCCATGGTCAGATCCGTCCGGGAACGGCGGCCACCGGCCGGCGGAAACACGCTCCGCCGGGGTCAGCCGCCGCAGACGCACCCGGCGGGGGAGTTCGCCGCGGCCTGGGCCTGCGTCAGGCCCACGGCCTGCTCGTCGGCGGTTCCGCAGCACTCGCCCCGGGCACCGGCGGCGCTCTTGCCGAGGGTGTCGGCGTCGGCCTTGACGACGTAGACCTCCCACGGCTCCTTGCCCGGGCCGGTGACCCAGACCTTGTCCTGGAGGGCGTAGCAGCATGAGGTGTCGTTCTCCTCGAACGTCGCCAAGCCCGCACCCTTGAGGCGGGCGGTGGCCGCGGTGACCTCATCGGTGGAGGTGACCTCGACGCCGAGGTGGTCGAGGCGGGTGTCCTCGCCGGCCTCGCCCTCGATGAGGACGAGCTTGAGCGGGGGCTCGGTGACGGCGAAGTTGACGTAGCCGTCGCGGCGCTTGGCGGGCTCGGTGCCGAACAGCTTGGCGTAGAAGGCGGTCGAGGCTTCGAGGTCGGCCACGCGCAGGGCGAGCTGGACACGGGACATGACGGTCTCCCATCGGATTTCCTGTTTCGACAGTTGTCAATACATTCGATACTGCGGCTGGAATCGACAGCTGTCAATATTGAGGGATGTCGAAACAAGTGGGGCCGCTGCCGGTGCTCGGGCAGGACGACGATGCGGCGTGGGCCGGGTCCGCCCCCGCCGACACGGTGAACCCGGCGGTGGTCGAGGCCATGCGGAGGCCGGCATCGACATCTCGGCCGAGAGCCCGAAGGTCCTCACCACCGAGGCGGTGCGGTCTGCGGACGTGGTGATCACCATGGGCTGCGGGGACGGCGTGCCGCACGCTCACCGCCGTCACGGCTGGGCCAGCTCCCGGAAGAGCTGGTTGATCCTGTCCCGGTCGGCGATCAGCGGAAGGGTGTCGAAGTACAGCTCCCACTCGCCGCCCGGGCCGAAGCGCTCCACGATGCCGAAACGTACGGTGCCGCCCTGCGCGGTGGTGGCGGTGCCGTGCCATTCGACGTACGTGGTGGTGCGGCCGAAGGCGACCTGACCCGCCCGGAACCGGACGTCGGCGGTGCCGAAGAAGCGCTCCAGGTACGCCTTCTTCCCGGCCCCCGTCCGGAGCGGGGCTTCCAGCCCCGGACCCGAGAGCTTGGCGTTGCCCAGGCGCCCCACGAGCCCAGCCGCGTCCTCGCCGTTCCACATGGCCAGCCGCTCCCGTATCTCGTCGGCACGGAACGGCTCGGCGCCCCGGCCCCCCTTCGCCGGGGCGGGGTCGGCGGCCCTGTCGGCCACCGGGTCGCCCACACCGTCGAACAGGGCCTTCGGGGCGGTCGGGACCGTGTCGCGGAACAGGGCGTGGCGGTCGTAGTAGCGGCGCGCCTGGAGGGTCTTGCCGTCGTCGGCGAGGAGGTTGCGGGCGATCTGCGGGTAGGCGATCTTACGGCCCTTGAGGGTGACCTCGTTCCACTGGCCGAACATCACCGTACTGCCGTCGGCCACGACATCGGTCCCCCGGTAGCGCAGGTCCGGGACGAGGCCGAGCGACCCGGTGATGGACGTGCCGATGGCGTTCCGGCCGCGCTGGGCATCACCACCGGCCTCCCAGAGCGAAGCGTCCTCGTCGAAGATGTCGAGGTATGCCCGCACGCGCGGGTGGGTCAGGTCGCCCAGGGCGGGCGGGGTGCCCGTGGGCATCTCACCGAAGGCGATCTGGCGCCGCATGAACGCGCAGGCGTTCGGGGTGATCCGGCCCTCCAGCCGCTCGGCCTTCGCGCGGACCTCGGGGCAGTCGCCCGAGGCGGACGTGCCGGCCCCCGACAGCGCCGCCACCGACGGGGAGATACCCACGGCGAGCACCAACACGGCCGTACCGACCGCACCACTCCGACCCCTCAACCCGAACATGTCCCGTACCTCTTCTTCCCGTTGCCGCTTGCGTCTGACAACCATGCGGGTCGGGTTCGCGGGTGCGCGATTACCTTGGAGGTAACGGGCCGCGGTTCACGGCGTACGCGCCGCCGCGACGAGATGGACGGCGGTACTCCGCAGACCTGGTCCGAGGGCCGGGAGGACCCGGCCCTCGCGGGCGGGAACCGGTGTGCGGGCTGCCGGCGAAGGGGCGAGGGCCGTGAGGCGGACACCCTGCCCGTTCTAGTCGGTCGGGGCCGAGGGCCGCGGCACCACCTTGATGTTGAAGGTGTGGGCGCCGAGGCCCTGCGCGATGCCCGTGAAGAGCAGGGCGAAGTGCTCCTGCCCCCGCGCGGTGGTGATGCCGCCGATGTCCAGCTGCGAGGACTCCGGCCAGCCGAGGTCGCAGAGCAGTCGGCCGGTGGTCCGCTTGGCCTCGGCGTCGTCACCCGAGAGGAAGACGGTGGTCGAGTCGCCGAGCACGTCCGGGTCGGTCATCACGGTGCAGTCCATGGTGCACAGCGTCTTCACGACGGGGGTCAGGGGGAACGCCTCCTGGATCTGCTCGCCCAGGCTGCTGTTGGGGTGGGAGAGCTCGGTGTAGTCGTCGGAGAGACCGACCCCGACGTCGATGAGCAGCGTGCCGGCCAGGGCCGGGGCCCCGATGGAGCGGAGCAGTTCCATGGAGGCGTCGCCCGGTGTGGCGTTGACGAGCACGTCCGCCTGGGCGGCCGTCTCGTGGAGGCCCGTGACGGGGAAGCCGAGGTCCCCCCGTTCCCCGGGCCTGCGGGACCCGAGGACCACCTCGTGCCCTGCGGCGCTCCAACCGCGGGCTAGGGCTCGTGCGACGTTTCCGGTTCCAAGAATTCCTAAGCGCATGGAAGGACGCTAACCCCCGTACGGGCCCCGGCAGATCGGTCCACAGGACCGGATCGCACTCGGACCGCGGACCTAGGGCCTGTCGTCAAACTTCCGTCTGCCCCGCGACGCCTGGCACGCGCTCTCGCCGCACCGGGCGGAAGCCCGAGTACGTCCAGTACGAGGG
>NZ_JBWKEE010000028.1:0-108987 GCF_056435605.1 Streptomyces sp. NPDC043896 | reverse complement strand
GCCCGGTTACATTCCGAACCCGGAAGCTAAGCCTTTCAGCGCCGATGGTACTGCAGGGGGGACCCTGTGGGAGAGTAGGACGCCGCCGAACAATCATTGTGGGAAAGCCCCGCACCTTCTGGTGCGGGGCTTTTCTGCGTTCACGGGCCATTTGGGTTGTGGGTTGTCAAGCGCGCATTCCGAAGCGGGCCACGTAGTGCCAGACGCGTTTCAGGGCCTGCTCGTCGTAGCGGCCCGTGCGGGCGGCGTCGCCCAGGATGCGCGGGGTCAGGACGTCGTCGACGGCCAGGGCGGTGCCGAGGTCGACGAAGTCCTGGCCGCGGTAGTCGGGGTGCCGGCGGAGTTCGGCGACCGTCAGGCGGAAGCCCGGATGCCACTCGACGGGGCAGGGGAGCTTCGCGGCGGCGGCCTCCACCTCCGTGTCCCGGTGGCTGGGGTCCAGTACGAGGGCCTCGACGTCGTGGTCCAGCCGTACCGGGGTGTGGACCTGGGCCTCGATGTAGTCGTCCAGGGCGTCCTGGTCGTCGGCCAGGGCCAGGGCGATCAGCGGCATGCGGTCGGCGACCCCGAACGACTCGGGCTCCAGGTAGCTGTCCGGATAGCAGAACGTGGTGCGGGTCAGGGTCTCCGGGCGGAGGCGGAAATGGGCGGAGCCGAAGCGGGGGGCCGCGCCGGCCGGGTTGCGGCGGAAGTTCAGCGCGCCGTACACCGGGCGTTCCTCGGCGGGGGCGTCGTCGTAGGCGCCGCCGAAGATGCGGCTCTCCCACTGCCAGCGGGCGCCGCCGGGGTGGGCGGTGAGGCCGCCGTTGCTGGTGCCGGTGACGAACTGCGACCGGTACACCCCGTCGTCGGCGAGGGCGCTGAGGACGGGGCGTCCGTCGGTGACGCGGTCCGGGTGGAAGTTGAGCGTGATCGGGAGGGCGGGGTCCAGTGGGGGACCGGAGGAGAGGGCGCTGACGTGGGCGAGCGCGCGGGCGTGCGGATGCATGGGTGCAGTGTGCAACAAGTGGCTGGCTAGGATCCCCGTTTATGGATCAGTACGTGGTGCGCGTGGTACGGGCCGACGAGTGGCAGCGGCTCAAGGATTTGCGGCTGGACGCCCTGAGGGATCCGGCGGCGCCGGTCGCCTTCCTGGAGACGCTGGAGCAGGCCGAGGAGCGTCCGGACGAGTTCTGGCAGGACCGGGCCCTGGGTGCCTCGCAGGGGCGGGCCGCACGGCAGTTCGTCGCCGAGGGGCCCGACGGGGAGTGGTACGGCTCCGTGAGCGTGCTGTTCGAGGCGCAGGGGAGCAGTGACTTCTTCGGGCAGCCCGTGGAGCGGACGCAGGCGCACGTGGTCGGCGTGTTCGTCCGCGCCGAGCGGCGTGGCGCGGGGATGGCGGAGGCGTTGTTCACGGCCGCGGTGGGGTGGGCGTGGGGGCTGGAGGCGCCGACGCCGGAGCGCGTACGGCTCTTCGTGCACGAGGAGAACCTGCGGGCGGCCGCCTTCTACCGGCGGTTCGGGTTCGTGGCGAGCGGGCGCACCGTGAAGCTGGAGTCCGGGGCCGAGGAGCACGAGTACGTGCTGGACGGCCGCTAGCCGTCGAAGCGGGACCAGGGAAGGCCGTGCGCGAGCAGCGGCGTCAGGGTGGCGCGGTGGAGGGCGCCGAAGCTCGCCTGTGCTTCGTGCTCGTCAGCGCTGACCTGGGCGATGAGTCCGGGGGCCACGAAGAACGCCGCGGCTTGGTACGTCGGCAGGAACGGGCTCAGCGGCACCGGGCGCAGCACGTCCAGCAGGGGTGTGAGGCGCTCGGCCGGCATGACGTAGGTCGAGGCCTGGTAGGGGGCGGCGAGCAGGGCTGGACGGGGGCTACCTCTCCCTCGGCACCGCCCCCTGCCGTGGCGTCGGCGCCGGCCCCGATCAGGGCCGTGCCCATCGTGTGGCGGCGCAGGCCGGGTCCGGCGTGGGCCAGTGCGGCCGTCTCGGAGACGAGGGGGTGCGGGGTGGGGGTCATGCGGTCGGGTCGAAGCGGGCGTGCGGCCAGCGGGAGCGGGCCTGTTCGCGGCTGCGGCAGAGGGCCAGCAGGGGCAGGGTCTCGTCCTGGAGGAGGTCCGGGAGCTGGGGGACGGGGGCGACGGCCGCCACGTCCTCCAGGACCAGGGTCAGTGGTGGGTCGAGCCGGCCGTGGGATGACCGTGCGGCCATGCGGCGGCCGTGCTCGACCACGTCTGCGGCGAGTGCGGTCAGGAGGGGCATCGCACCCGGGTGGGTACGGGGGTCTTCCAGGGGTTCACCCAGCACGTAGAGGGTGCCCCCTTCGGCGGTGAACGATGCCAGGGTGAGGGAATCCGTACGGTTCGGGTTGCACGCCTCGCGGATGTGGATCGACGTCAGGCAGGACAGGGCCCGGGCCGTCAGCTGCTGGGCCTGGTCGCGGCGTTCGGGGTGGGCCGTGAGGGCGCTTTCGAGTTCGCCGGCGGCGCCGGGGGCGGCCTGGGGATGGGTGCGCAGGGTCCGGACCGGCTCCTGGGCGCCGTTGCCCTGGGCCCAGCGGGCCAGCTGCTTGAAGGGGAGGCCGTCGAGGGCGGCGGCCTGGAGCCAGCTGCGCAGGAGGGTCTCGGCGGTGTCGGCGACGGCGCTGTCGAGACGGGCCTGCGGGCGTACGGGGGCCAGCAGGGCGGTCGCCCGGGCGGCGGCGGTGTCGCGGGCGGCACAGCCGTCGGCGGGGTTCCAGTGCATGCGGGCCGGGGTGTCGCACAGGTGCGAGGGGTCGTAGAGGAGCACCGGCCCGAGTTTCGCCCGGGCGTCCTTGGTTTCCGACCACAGTGCGGGGGACGACGTGACCACCAGCGCGGCGCCCTCGGCCGCGGCGAGGGCCTGCGCGGCGAGGTGGTGGCGTTCGGCC
Source organism: Streptomyces sp. NPDC043896 (assembly GCF_056435605.1). Classification (NCBI taxonomy): domain Bacteria; kingdom Bacillati; phylum Actinomycetota; class Actinomycetes; order Kitasatosporales; family Streptomycetaceae; genus Streptomyces; species Streptomyces sp. NPDC043896. Next base: position 106,103 of record NZ_JBWKEE010000028.1, on the reverse strand, counting down.
GGGCTGCCGTAGGCCAGGCGGGGGGCCGGGGTGGCGGCGGCGGAACGCGCGGCGCTGGGGGCGTAGCCGAAGCCGTAGCGGTAGGCGTCCTTGGCCGGGGCGGGGGTGTCGCCGGCCAAGGTGTAGCGGGCTGGGCTGGGTCGGCGGGGAGGGGTGCCGGGGGCCGGAGCGGAGACCGGGGCGTGGGCGGCTGCCGGGGCCGCTGCCGCTGTCGGGGCGTGGGGTTCCGGCCGGGCCGGGCCGGGGAGCGTGGCCCGGCCGGCGGCGGGGTTGGCCGGGCGGGGTCGCGCGGAGCCCGGGGCGCTGCCCCACGCCGGCGCCGAGGCGGACTCCGGGTCCGCGGTGGATGCCGGTGCCGGGCCGGGGCCCCGGCCCGGGGTGCGGGCGCGGCCCGCGCGGCGGGTGTCGTCGGGTGCCGGTGCGGGTGCCGGGTCGGGGGTGTCCTGGTGGTTGCCCTGGCCCCGGTCGGTACGGGCCGCGTGGGCGGAGTGGCGGTCGTCCCGGTCCCGGTCGTCCCGGTGCCGGTCGTCCCCGTGGTCCCGGTGCCGGTCGGCGTGCCGGTGGTCCCGGTCGGCGTGGCGTTCGTTCCGGTTGGTGCGGGTCGGGTCGGGGGAGTGGTCGTCCCGGTGGTGGCCGGGTCGGGTGCGGCGGGCCTTGGTGCGGGCCACGACGCCCATGGTGAAGATCGTCAGGACCAGTGCGACCAGCAGCTGGCTGATGAACAGGCCCCAGAACAGGCCCCATCCCGAGAGCGCGCCCGGGTCGGTGTCCGGCCAGGCCGCCGCGATGTCGTGCGGTTGCGTTATCAGGGCGCGGACGGCCCCGGGGGTGCGGGTGAAGGTGACCGTGTCCGGCCAGGCGCCCTTCGTGAAGAGGGCGGCGAAGCCGGTGGCCGACCACACGAGGACGGCGAGGCCGAGGAGGAAGGCCAGGAGGCCGACGAGTACCCCGTCGGGTACGCCGCCGGCTCGCGCGGGGGGCTCCGTACGTCTCGCGTCGGGCATGGTCAGGCCACCGTTGTCGCTGATCCGGGGCCGGAGCCCCGCTGGCGTTCGATGTACAGGGCTCGTTCCTCCGCTTCGAGTTCGGCGGCGAGCAGGTCGTCGGGGAGGTGCTCCGGGCTGGAGGACTCCGTCATCGCGCGGTCGGTGTAGACGAGGGGGCGTTCGGCTTCGGTGATCAGGTGTTTGACGACCTGGACGTTGCCGTTGACGTCCCAGACGGCGATGCCGGGGGTGAGGGTCGGGATGATCTCGACGGCCCAGCGCGGGAGGCCGAGGACGCGGCCGGTGGCGCGGGCCTCGTCGGCCTTCTGGGCGTAGATGGTGCGGGTGGAGGCCATCTTGAGGATGGCGGCGGCCTCGCGCGCGGCGGCGCCGTCGACGACGTCGGAGAGGTGGTGGACGACGGCGACGAAGGACAGGCCGAGGCGGCGGCCGAACTTGAGGAGGCGCTGGAAGAGCTGGGCGACGAAGGGGCTGTTGATGATGTGCCAGGCCTCTTCGACGAGGAAGATGCGCTTCTTGCGGTCCGGCCGGATCCAGGTGTGTTCCAGCCACACGCCGACGATCGCCATGAGGATGGGCATGGCGATGGAGTTGCGGTCGATGTGGGAGAGGTCGAAGACGATCAGCGGGGCGTCGAGGTCGATGCCGACGGTCGTGGGGCCGTCGAACATGCCGCGCAGGTCGCCGTCGACGAGGCGGTCGAGGACGAGGGCGACGTCGAGTCCCCAGGCCCGGACGTCGTCTATGTCGACGTTCATGGCCTGTGCCGATTCGGCTTCGGGGTGGCGCAGTTGTTCCACGATGTCGGTGAGGACGGGCTGGCGGTCCCGGATGGTGTCGACGACGTAGGCGTGGGCGACCTTGAGGGCGAAGCCGGACCGTTCGTCGAGGCCGTGGCCCATGGCGACTTCGATGATGGTGCGGAGCAGCGCGAGCTGTCCGGTCGTGGTGATCGCCGGGTCGAGGGGGTTGAGGCGGATCCCGTCGTCGTTGGCGGCGATGGGGTCCAGGCGGATGGGGGTTATCCCCAGCTGCTGGGCGATGAGGTTCCACTCGCCGACGCCGTCCTCGCCCTGGGCGTCGAGGACGACGACCTGGCGGTCGCGGAAGCGGAGCTGGCGCAGGACGTACGTCTTCTCCAGCGCGGACTTGCCGTTGCCGGATTCGCCGAGGACGAGCCAGTGGGGGGCGGGGAGCTGCTGGCCGTAGAGCTGGAAGGGGTCGTAGATGTAGCCCTTGCCGCTGTAGACCTCGCGTCCGATGATCACGCCGGAGTCGCCGAGGCCGGGGGCGGCGGTGGGCAGGTAGACGGCCTGGGCCTGGCCGGTGGAGGTGCGTACGGGCAGGCGGGTGGTCTCGACCTTGCCGAAGAGGAAGCTGGTGAAGGCGTCCGTCAGCGCGGACATGGGATCTCGCATGGGCGGCACTTCCCTCCAGCTAGCGTCGGATGCCGGTGGCGAACGGCAAGGTGTTGACGAAGGCGCGGTGGTGCTCGCGGTCGCACCATTCGAGCTTCAGGTAGGACTTGCCGGCGGAGGCGCGGATGGTGCGCTTGTCGCGGGCGAGGGCTTCGGGTGAACGAGAGGACACCGTGATGTACCCGACGAGGTTGACTCCGGCAGCGCCGCTGGCGAGATCTTCACCCCTCTGGTCGAGGCGGCCGTGGGCGGCGATGTCGCGGGGGTCGACGGTGCGGTTCATCTTGGCGGCGCGGGAGGCGTCGGCCTCGTCGTTGGTCTTCTCGGTGAGCATGCGCTCGATGGCGATCTCGGTGGGTTCGAGGTCCATGGTGACGGCGACGGTGCGGATGACGTCCGGGGTGTGGACGAGGAGGGGGGCGAGGAAGTTCACGCCGACCGGGGTCATCGGCCATTCCTTCACCCAGGCGGTGGCGTGGCACCAGGGGGCTCGGGTGGAGGATTCGCGGGTCTTGGCCTGGAGGTAGGTGGGCTCCACGGCGTCGAGCTCTGCGGGCCAGGCGTTGCGCTTGGTCATGGCCTGGATGTGGTCGATGGGGTGGTCCGGATCGTACATGGAGTGCACGAGGGAGGACAGACGTCCCTGGCCGAGGGGCTGGCGGACGCGGATGTCGGCTTCGGCGAGGCGGGCGCAGATGTCGGTGAGCTCGCGGGCCATGACGATGGCGAGGCCGGAGTCGCGGTCGAGTTTGCGGCCCTTGTGGCCGCCGGCGCGGGCGATGGTGTTGGCCTCGGCGGCGAGCTCGCGGGTGTAGTGCATGCAGGCGACGAGGTAGGCGCGGTGCTGCTCCGAGGAGGTGGAGACCATCGACTGGAGCTGGTCGTAGGAGTCGCGCAGCCAGCCCGGGGCGGTGGTGTCTCCGCGCTGGGCGACGTCCTTGGCGTGGGCGTCGGGGTCGGCGGGGAGGGTGCGGGCGAGCATCTGGAGGCGGGTGACGAAGCCGTCGCCGTTGGCGACGTGCTTGAGGAGGGTGCCGAAGCGGTCGACGAGGGCTTCCTGGTCCTCGCTGTCGCGCAGGCCGACGCCGGGGCCTTCGATCTCGATGGCGGCCGTGACGGTTCTGCGGTCGGCGTGCAGGAGGACGGCGATCTCGTCGGGGCCGAAGGGGGCGGCGAGCCAGTTGATGCGGCCGATGCCGGGGGGCGGGCCGACTTCGACCTCGCGGCCGTCGGCGGCGCGGGTGCCGGCTTCCACGGCGCCGGAGCGGTACGTCGTGCCGCGCCGCAGGGTGCGCTTGTAGCTGCGGCTGATCTCGAACCACCGGTAGAAGGTGCGGCCCTTGTAGGGGACGTACACGGCGGCGAGGGCGAGCAGCGGGAAGCCGACGAGGCTCACGATGCGCAGGGTGAGGTGCGGGACGAGCAGTCCGCTCATCATGCCGAAGAAGGCGCCGGTGATGATCAGTGCGATTTCGCCGGTTTCGCGGTTCTTGCCGACGATCGCGTTCGGCCGGGCCCGGCCGATGAGATACGTGCGGCGGGGCGCGACCGGGTGGAGCTGGTGGGACTGGGTCGTCAACGCCCGTCACCTCCTGTGTTCCTCGTACTCGAGCCAGTGCGGGGCGGGGGTGCGGCGGAGGGGACATTTCCGCCGCCGGACCCGCTGCCGGAGCGGCGGCTGCTGTGGGCGGCCATGCCTCCGGAGATCTGGTTGGCGTCGCCGCCGCCGGAGCCGCCGCCGGCGCGGTGGGCGCCGCGGCTGCTGTGGGTCTTGATGCCCTGGGAGACGAGGGAGGCCGGGGAGCTGATGACGGCTGCGGCCTGGGCGCCGTCGGTGGCCTTGGAGCGGTTGGTGCGGGCGGCGGCGATCTCGTCGCCGAAGCCGGGGACGAAGCGGTAGATCATCGCGGAGGCGAAGATCGCCAGGAGGATGATGGCGAGGCCGGAGACGACGGCGGAGAAGGCGTCGGGGCCCTTGTCGCCGGAGAGGGCTCCGGCGAGGCCGAGGACGATGACGATGACCGGCTTCACGAGGATGACGGCGATCATGATGCCGGCCCAGCGGCGGACGTGGCCCCACATGTTGCGGTCGACGAGTCCGGCGTAGACGACGGTGCCGAGGAGTGCGCCGACGTAGAGGAGTGCGGCGCGGATGACGAGTTCGAGCCAGAGCACGCCGGCGGCGAGGACGGTGACGAGGGCGACGACGATCAGCATGATCGGGCCGCCGCCGATGTCCTCGCCCTTCTTGAGGGCCTCGGAGAAGGAGCCGAAGAAGACGTCGGTCTGGCTTCCGGTGGCGGAGGCGATGACGTCGGTGATGCCGTCGGTGGCGGAGACGACGGTGTAGAGGATGAGCGGGGTGAAGGCGGAGGCGAGGACGGTCAGCCAGAGGAAGCCGATGGCCTCGGAGAGGGCGGTGCTGAGGGGGACGCCGCGGATGGCGCGCTTGGCGACGGCCAGCAGCCACAGGACGAGGGTCAGGACGGTGGAGGCGGCGAAGACGACGGCGTACTGCTGGAGGAAGGCCGCGTTGGTGAAGTCGACGTTGGCGGTGCTCTTGACCGCTTCGCTGAGCTTTCCGACGATCCAGGCGGCGGCGTCGGCGCAGCCCTTGGCGAGGGAGGCGAGGGGGTTGATGGCGTCCGGGCTGCTCGGGGAGAGGCCGGTGCCGGGGGTGGTGCCGGGGGCGTTGCCGGCCTGGCGTTCGCAGTCCTCCTTGAGGGGGCCGATGACCCCTTCGCACTTGGAGGGTGACGGAGTGCCGGACGGGGTCCCGGACGGTGTGCCCGACGGGGTGCCCGAGGGGGTGGGCACCGGGGTGGGCGCGGCGTAGGCGCGGGCGGAGAGCAGGACGAGCGCCGTCTGTACGGCGGCCAGGGCGGCGGCGGTACGGGCGGCGGTACGGGCGCCGGCGGCGCGCAGGTGCCGGGTGGGGCGCGCCTGCCGGGTGGCGGTGCGGCGGCTACCGGGCATAGGTGAACCCTCCGAACTCCTGGACGGCCTTGCTGATGTCGTCGGACGTGGAGGCGGCGACGTCGCCGGGTACGGGGGCGGGGCCGTCCTGCTGGCTGTCGGAGGCGACCTTCCATGCGTCGCCGGTCCAGGACAGTTCGAAGGTCCAGGTCTTCCAGGTGGTGCGGACCGGGGTGGTGGACTTGGGGCCGGACATGCCGACGAGGCCGGTGTACCAGACCGCGACCTTCGCGGTGGTGGGGCCGTAGTTCTCGACGCGGGTGCCGATGGGGACGGCGCGGGTGACGAAGGTGCTGCCCTGGGGGGCGTTGCCGTTCGCGTCGAGGCCGAGGGTGGCGAGGAAGGCGGGGGAGTAGGCGGTGTCCTGGGTGCCCTTGCGGCGGGCGGCGGCCTCGGGGGTGTAGATGCCGTCCACGAGGGCGTGCCGGACGTCCTTCTTGAGCATGCCGTCGGAGCCGAGCGCGACGGTGAAGTTGGCGGCCGCGGACTGGGCGCCCTGCTCGTCGTGGGCGAAGCCCGTGGGGACGCCGGCGGCCTTGCCGGTGACCGGGGCGGTGCCGGTGGGGGCGGTGGAGTCGGCGGCCGGGGGCTTGTCGGAGGAGGTCTGGGGGGCGTCGGACGCGGAGTCCTTGCCCTGGTTCGCGAAGGCGATGGCGGCGATGAGCAGGACGACCACTCCGACGACGGTGATCAGGCCGCGGGAGGAGCGGGGGGCGCGGCGGGGTCCGCCGTAGGGGTCGGAGGGCAGGTCCGGGAGACGGGTGCGGGTCTGGCCGGTGCCGCCGACCTCGGCGGGGCCGCTGCCCCCGCCGTAGTGGTCGTCGTTGCTCATTGCGTGTCCGCCCCCTCCGCGTCGTACGACGGTAGCGCTCGTTTCCGCTCAGGCGCGGTGTGGTGATTCGTCATCAGGGTGGGGCCGGGCGTGGCGATCCGGCTAGACGGCCATCCCGTAGACGATCGTGAAGAGGGTGCCGAGGGAGCCGATGATGAAGACTCCGGTGAGGCCGGCCACGATCAGGCCCTTGCCCTGTTCCGCGCTGAAGGTGTCGCGCAGGGCGGTCGCGCCGATGCGCTGCTTGGCCGCGCCCCAGATGGCGATGCCGAGGCAGAGGAGGATCGCGACGGCCATGACCACCTCGATCATGACCTTCGCTTCGTTGCCGAGACTGCCGAACGGCCCCCAGTTCGGGGCGATTCCGCCGATGATGGTGGTGATGTCGCCCTTTTCGGCTGCCAGGATCATGTAACTCACCGCCCCTGTATGGGTAGTTCCGGTAGCCCGTGCCCGACGGCAGGGGTCACGCACTATCTTCGCTGATGAAACCGGCGGCGTCGCCGACTTGGCCGGTCTCTTTACCCGTTCTCTCGGCCCGCGCCCCGTATGCGCACCCTGAGCAGGTCACTCTGTGTATCACGGGGGGTGACCCCGGGCAATGATTGTCGGCCTGGCGTGCGCGGGGCCGTGTGAGGGGCGGCCGTTCGGGCTAGTCGGGGGAGGCCGAGGCGGTGGGGGAGCGTACGGAGGCGTCAGGGGCGCACGGGTGCGGTGCGGGCGCCGTTGCCCTGGCCGGGGCGCGCGGGCGGGGGAGGGCCCGGACCGGCCCGGCGCCGGGCCGGGCCGGGCGGCGCGTCAGGCAGGGAGCCAGTGGGCGGGGCGGTCGAGGTGCGGGGGGATGCGGGTGGCGGGGTTGCCTCGGGCGGCGTTCAGCTGGGGCTGCGTCAGGAAGAGGGTGTCGCGCAGGTCGGCGCCGCGCAGGTCGGCGTCGCGGAAGTCCGCGCCGATCAGGTCGGCTCCGCGCAGGTCGGCGCGGCCGAGGTCGGCGGCGATCAGGTAGGCGCCGCGGAGGTTGGCTCCGCGCAGGTCGGCTCCGGAGAGGCGGGCGCCCATCAGGTCGGCGCCGCGGTGGTTCTTCTTGCGGCCGGGGGTCTTGGCGCGGACCAGCTCGCTCGTTTCGAGGAGCAGGGTGTTGATCTCCTGGCGCAGGGCGGGGACGTCGAGGGCGGTGAGGGTGGCGGCGTCGGCGCGGGTGAGGGCCTCGGTCTTGGCGAGGGCGGTGCGCAGGGCGGGGTGGAGGGGGGCCGCGGCGGGGCGGGTGAGGGCTTCGGCGGTGTAGAAGAGCAGCTCGTGCAGCTGTCGCATGACGGGGAAGGCCTCGAACATCTCCGCCCGGGTTCCGGGGTGGGTGCGCCAGTCGCGGCCCTCGAAGGTGACCTGGGAGATCTGCTGTCCCGCGCCGAAGCAGTCGAAGACGGTGCAGCCCTGGAACCCCTTGTCGCGCAGCCGGGTGTGGATGCCGCAGCGGAAGTCCTCGCGGAGGTTCTTGCAGGGGGTGCCGGCGGGCTTGTTCACGGCGAAGTCGGCGGACTTGGCGAAGGGCAGGGCGACGCAGCACAGGGCGAAGCAGTTGGAGCAGTCGGCCTGGAGGAGGGGCAGTGCGGTGGTGGACACCCGTCCATTGTCCCCGGAGTCCCTTGATCCGCGCGGAGGGGGCGGGGAGCATCCGTGCATGACCGAAGTGATCGCAGTTGCCGTCATCACCCTGCTCGCCGTGATCAGTCCGGGGGCGGACTTCGCGATGGTGGTGAGGAACAGTTATTTGTACGGGCGGCCCGTGGGCCTGTTCGCGGCGGCGGGGGTCGCGGCCGGGGTGCTGGTGCACGTGTCGTACACGATGCTCGGGGTGGGTCTGCTGATCGCCTCGTCGACCGCCCTGTTCACGGCCATCAAGCTGGCGGGTGCGGCGTACCTGGTGTGGATCGGGATCCGTACCTTCCGGGCGCGGGCGGAGCTGAAGGTGGACCTGGAGTCGGAGCAGGGGCTGACGCGGTGGGGTGCGCTGCGGTCGGGGTTCCTGACGAACGTGCTGAATCCGAAGACGACGCTGTTCGTGGTGTCCACGTTCACGCAGGTGGTCGGGCCGGAGACGTCGGCGTGGCAGCAGGTGGGGTACGGGCTGTTCATGTCGGCGGCGCACCTGGTGTGGTTCGGGGCGGTGGCGCTGTTCTTCTCGAACGTGCGGCTGCGGGACCGGATGCTGCGGGCGCAGAAGGCGCTGAACCGGGCGATCGGGTCGGTGCTCGTGGGGCTGGGGGTCGGGCTCGGGTTCGCGCGCTGAGCCGGGTGGAGGGTCTGGCGCCGGTGGTTACCTGTGGGTAACGTGCGGCGGCATGGATGCTGAAGACGGGTTCTACGAGCGGCTCGGCGAGGGCCGCTTCCTGGCCACCGAGGCGACGCGCGGGCCGTGGGACGCGGGCTCCCAGCACGCCGGACCGCCCGCCGCCCTGATGGGCCGGGCCGTCGAGGAGCGGCCGGGGGCGCGGGCGGACATGCGGATCGCCCGCATCACGTACGAGATCCTGCGCCCGGTGCCGATCGGGGAGCTGGAGGTCACCACCTCGGTGCTGCGGTCCGGGCGCGGTACGGAGGTGGTCGAGGCGGCCCTGGCCCCGGCGGGCGGCGCCCCGGTGATGCTGGCGCGGGCGCTGCGGATCCGGGTGGCGGACGAGCCGGTGCCGGCGGTGGTCCCGGCGGCGGTGCTTCCGCCGCCGGGGGAGGTGGGCGTGACGCCGTTCTTCCCCGTGCCGTGGGAGACGGGGTACCACTCCTCGATGGAGACCCGCTTCACGGAGGGCGCCTTCGTCGAACCGGGGCCGGGGACCTGCTGGATGCGGATGCGGGTGCCGCTGGTGGCGGGGGAGGAGGTCCGGCCGCTGGACCGGGTGCTGGTGGCCGCGGACTCGGGCAACGGCATCGGCGCGGTGATGGACTTCGGCCGCTTCGTCTTCGTCAACGGCGACCTCACCGTCCACCTGCACCGCCACCCGGTCGGCGAGTGGGTGTGCGTGCAGGCCCGTACGAGCGTGGACGCGGCCGGCATCGGCCTCGCGGACTCCCGCCTGCACGACGAGAAGGGGCCGATCGGACGCGGAGCGCAGAGCCTGTTCGTGGCTCCGCGCTGAGACCAACCCCCCTGTCCCGTCAGGGGAGTCGGTATGACACCCTCGTCCGGATGGAGGCCCTGAGAGAGACCGACCCCGCCCACATCGGGGCGCAGACCCTGCTGGCCCGGCTGGGGGCCGGGGGCATGGGGCAGGTGTACCTCGGGCGGTCGCCGGGCGGTCGCCTGGTGGCCATCAAGGTGATCAAGGAGGAGATCACCGGGCATCCGGAGGCCCTCGCGCGCTTCCGCCGGGAGGCCGAGACCGTCCGCGCGGTGCGCTCCGCCTACACCGCGAACCTCATCGACGCCTCGCTGGCGGCCCCGCCGTACTGGCTGGCCACCGAGTACGTGGCCGGGCCGACGCTCGGCCACGCGGTGGGCCGCTTCGGGGCGCTGCCCGCCGACTCCTGCCGCAGGCTGTTCGCCGCGCTGGCGGAGGGCCTGGCGAGCGTCCACGCGTACGGGGTCACCCACCGGGACCTCAAGCCGCAGAACGTGATCCTGGGCGCGCAGGGGCCGCAGCTCATCGACTTCGGCATAGCCAAGGGCGTGGCCGAGACGGCCCTGACGCAGGCCGGCACCGCCCCGGGCACCCCCGGCTACACGGCCCCGGAGGTGCTGCTGCGCGGCGAGGTCGCGGCGGCGGCGGACGTCTTCGCGCTGGGCGCGACGATCGCGTACGCGGCCACGGGCCGCGCCCCGTACGGGACCGGGGAGCCGACGGCGGTCAACTTCCGCGCGGTGCACGGCGAGATCGACGTCGAGGGCGTGGAACCGGAGCTCGCCGCGCTGATCAGGGGCTGTGTGGGGGCCGATCCGGGCGGGCGGCCCGCCCCCGCCGAGATCATCCGGCGGTGCGCGGTGGACGCGGCGCTCGTCGACGACCCCGTGTACGCGGCGCTCACGGCGGCCGGCGGCGGCGCGGCGCAGGTGCCGGGGCTCCCGTCGACCATCGGCCCGGGGCTCGGCGCGGTCCCGGCGGGCTACGTCCCGACGTACGTACCGCCGCGCGCCGCCGCCCCGGGCGCGGCCCCGGGAGCGGGTACGGCTCCGGCCGCCGCGGCCACGGCCGCCACGGGTGTCCGCGGTGCCTCGCGCTGGGCGGTGGCCGCGGTCGCCGGTCTGGTGGCGGGGGGCCTGCTCACCGGCGGGTACCTGGTGCTGGAGTCCCGCGGCGGCGAGGACGACGGGGGCCGGCGGGCGGCCGCACCGCCGAGCGGGAACGGCGGCGCCTCCCCGGCGGCTCCGTCCGCGCCGGGGCAGCCGGCGGCGAGCCCGTCCTCCTCCGGCGGCGGCACCGGTTCGGGGGCGGTGCCCGACCACGTCGAGCAGAGCAAGGTGTCGCGGGACCTGTGGAGCAGCGGCACGGGTGCCTGCAACCTGCCCAACGAGGAGCGGGCGGAGTTCCTGCTGGCCTCCGTCGTCGACTCCGACGATCCCAACGCCAAGACGGTCACGGGCAAGGTGCGGATCCGCGTCTTCCTGAAGGGGCACAACACGGAGAAGGCCCCGTACGCCGTCACCGTCGGCGTGAAGCCGCCGCACGAGATCGACGAGAGCACCCAGCGGCCCTTCGAAGCCGTCAAGGACTACAACCACGGCATGGGCTACGCGAGCAAGCCGGTCGACCTGCTGGACCCGGCCACCGGCGGCACCGTGGAGCTCACCTACCCGGACGACTTCTCCACGCGGCTCGTGGACAACCAGGGGACGGCCAAGAGGTTCCCGGGCATCCCCACCGCCAACGACCCCGGTGACTGGACGGTGCTCGTCTACCGGGTCCGTGGGGTCACGGAGTACAGCAGTGTCTACTGCACCGGCTTTCCGGTGAAATAGTGCCGGGACAGACCGGCGAATGCGCTGTCAGGCGGCCCGGCATGAGGCAGTGTTGACGGGTGCGCAAGTTCTGGGTGGCAAGCGGGATCGGGATCGGCGTGTGCCTGACCTTCGTCGCGCTGCTGGTCGTCGGCACCTATTCGGCGGCGGCGGGCATCGCGAGCGGCGCCAGACAGGGCGCGGTCGGGCTGGTGAAGGGTGCGGTGCCCGCGGCGTACCAGGCGTTGGTGGAGCGGTGGGGAAACCTTTGCCCCGCGCTCAACCCGGCGCTGCTGGCGGCGCAGTTGTATACCGAGAGCAACTGGAAGACGGACGCGCTGAGCCATGCCGACGCGCGGGGCATCGCCCAGTTCATCCCGGAGACGTGGGCCACGTACGGGGTCGACGGCGACGGTGACGGCGACCGGGACATCTGGGACCCGCAGGACGCGATCCCCTCGGCGGCCACGTACGACTGCCAACTCGCCAAGGACGTGGCGAAGGTTCCCGGCGACCGGTCCGACAACATGCTCGCGGCCTACAACGCCGGGCCCTACCGGGTCATCAAGGCCGGCGGCGTGCCGCCGATCAGCGAGACCCAGGGCTACGTGAAGGCCATCCGCAGCCTGGAGAAGAGCTTCGCGCGGCCCGTCGGCCGGCTCGCTCCCACCCAGCAGGCCAGCGGGGCCATGTACTTCGCGCAGAAGCAGCTCGGGACCCCGTACCTGTGGGGCGGCAACGGGACGCCCGATCAGGACGGGCGGTTCGACTGCTCCGGGCTGACGAAGGCGGCGTACGAGAGCGTGGGGATCGAGCTGCCGCGCGTGGCGAACGACCAGTACAACGCCGGTTCGCACCCCTCGCGCGAGGAACTGCTCCCCGGTGATCTGGTCTTCTTCTCCGACGATCTGACGAACTCGCGGGAGATCCGGCACGTCGGGATGTACGTGGGCGGCGGCTACATGATCAACGCCCCGTTCACCGGCGCCGTCATCCGTTTTGACAAGATCGACACCCCTGACTACTTCGGAGCCACCCGCGTGACCAAGGATGGGGCCGAAGCCCTTCCGGAGCGGACGCCGTCGTCAACTCCCAAGCCTTAGCGACTCTCCGTGAAGCGAAGGCCCTGAGCTGCGACGATGAGTCACTCTTGGATAACGTTGGAGTGATCATTCGGTGGAGAGTGGAACGTCCCAGGCAGAACGGGCGTTCCATGGACACGGGGGTTGATCGGCTGGGGGGCTGAAGGGGCGCACACCGTCGTGCGTCCGCAGGGGACCTAGGCAGGCAAGGGGCCGCGGCGCATGGCTGGACTCACGACCGGTGGGCCGAACGTGGATGTCAGCCTGCTGTACGGAATCAACTCCCTCTCCCGGCACGCCCCGGACTGGTTCGACCGCGGCGTGACCTTCGCCGGCTCGTACGGCCTGCCGCTCGCCATGGTCCTGCTCGTCCTCTGGTGCTGGCGCGGCGCCAGGCGGCAGGACGAGCACACCGCCGTCGAATCCTTCGCCGCGCTCGTCTGGGCCCCCCTCGCCGCCGCCGTCGCGCTCCTCGTGAACCTGCCGCTGCGCGGATTCGTCGCCCGGCCCCGGCCGTTCCTCCAGCACGACGGCCTGGAGGTGCTCGGCGGAGCGGGCGCGCCGGGCTCCGGATTCTCCTTCGTCAGCGACCACGCCACCCTCGGCATGGCGCTCGCCGTCGGGGTGTTCCTCGTCAACCGCCGGCTCGGACTCCTCGGGATCGGCCTGGCGCTCGCCGAGGGGCTGTGCCGCGTGTACCTCGGGGTGCACTACCCGACCGACGTCATCGGCGGGTTCGCGCTCGGCACCGCCGTCGTCCTGCTGCTCGCCCCGCTCGCCATGGCGGCGCTCACCCCGCTGGCCGGGGCCGTCGCCCGGTCGCCCCGCTTCGGCGTGCTCGTACGGGCCCGGGAGCGCGTGGTGTCCCGCCCCGTCGAGCTGGCCCAGCGGCCGGCCGAGAGCGACCTCGCGGCGTAGCCCGCTCCGCTACGGGTTCCACAGCGCCAGCAGCAGCGCCACCAGCAGGCACAGCCCCGCCGCGCCGAAGCACAGCCGCACCGCCGTCGGGCGGGGGCGCGGGGTCACCGGTCGCCGCCCTCGCCGCCCCGGCCCGGATGCTCCGGCCCCGTACCGTCGCGGCGGTAGCGGGAGCGCAGCCACAGCCCGGTCGCCACGGCGGCGGCGGTGGTCAGCCCGATGGCCAGCGCCACGTCGGCCGGCCCGTCCGCCGAGCCCACGGGACGCGCCCAGGCGGCCGCGGCCGGGGTGAGCGCGATCAGCAGGGCCCAGAGGAGGGCAGCGAGGGAGCGTGCGGTACCTGGCATGCAACCAGGGCAACCGCTCCCGGCGGACCCGGCCAGCCGGGGCGGCCGAACGGAGGAGCGGGACTATCCCGCGGTGTGCCGGGTGGCGTCCCTACGGGCGAGGTCACGGGAGCGGCGGGCCGGTCCCGTCCAGCCGCAGCTGCACACGGCGAGGCAGAACGAACCCCGCTCGGCGGTACTGGTGGAGTGGCCGGCCGGCGGCTGCGCGGGTTCCGCGCGGTCCCGGGGCAGGGGCACATCGGTAAGCGGAGCGACCGGAGTCGCCTGGGTGTGCTGATCCACGCCTCCACGGTACCCGGGTCCGCGCCCGTCCGGTACGGCCCCCGGAAGTCGGCCGCCCGTTACGGGAAACCCCTGACCTCGTTAACCGGAGCGGGTGGGGGCCTCGGGCAAACAGCGGTCACGCGTTGGGGGTTGGCAGGCGATGGTGGTGCACCAGCACAGGCGACGGAGAAGGCGCGCGGGCGAGGCGGTGCTCGCGGTCTGTGCGGCGGTGGCCGTGGCGGCGCTGAGCGCGTGCGGAGCGGCGAGCGGCACGGGAACCGACGGCGGCGGCCGCTCCGGGAGCGGCTCCGGCAGCCGCCCCGGCGGCGACGACCGGCCCCCCGGCGACCCGGCCGCGGCGGTGCGCGGCGCCGCCGACGCGATGACCGCCGCCGGGAGCGCGCAGACCCGTACGGCGATGGAGATGGCGACCGGCGGGACCCGGGTGACCATCCGCGGCGAGGGTGGGGTCGACTTCCGCAAGCGGATGGGCCAGCTGGTGGTGATGCTCCCCGCCGACGTGAAGGGGCAGCCCGGGCACCGGCCCATCACCGAGCTGCTCGTCCCCGGCGCCCTCTACATGAAGAACCGGGGCGCCGGCGTCCCCGACGACAAGTGGGTCCGCCTCGACACCACCACCCTCTCCGACGGGAACCTCGTCACCGGCGGCGCCACCGACCCGGTGACCGCCGTCGAGCTGCTGCGGGGCGCGCAGGAGGTGACGTACGTCGGCGTCACCGACCTGGCCGGCACCAAGGTGCGGCACTACCGGGGTACGACGGACATCGCGCGGGCCGCGCGGAGCGCCTCACCGGGGATCAAGGGATCCCTGGAGGCCGCGGCGAAAGGGTTCAGCAAGGACAGCGTCCCGTTCGACGCCTACCTCGACGAGGAGGGCCGGCTGCGCAAGGTCCAGCACCGGTTCACCTACGTCAAGAATGGCGTGATCGATGTCTCCTCGACCACGCTGCTCTACGGGTTCGGGGCTCCGGTGACCGTCGTATTGCCCGCAAGCGGGGACATTTTCGCCGGGAAGATCGCCGAATAGCCGACCGGGCGGGCTGAAGCGGTGCCTCCGGGCCATGGCCCCGCTATCCGGAAATGGTCCATCCGTGTCATGCGCGGTGCGAGGCGCGATCCCTACGCTGGGGAGCCGAGCGCCGACGGGCGAGGACGGCAGAGAGAGGTGACACGCGTGACTCCCGCAGGCGGCATGACGGTGCAGGACCACGTGGCGCTCGCCGAGATCGAGCTGTGCGGTGAGCTGATCATCGCGGCCTCGGCCGCGGCCGAGGACCGGCTGAGCCAGGACCGGATCGACGAAGTGCTGATGGGCATCTGCCTCTGAGCCCCGGCCGGGCGGTCGCGGGGCGGGCGGAAGGTCGCGGGACGGGCGGGAACGGGGCGGGCGGGAGCGGCCCACCCCGGCCTCAGCTGCGCAGCAGGCGGGCGATGGCCTTCGTGGCCTCCTCCACCTTCGCGTCGATCTCGGTGCCCCCCTTGACCGCGGCGTCCGCGACGCAGTGGCGCAGGTGCTCCTCCAGCAGCTGGAGGGCGAAGGACTGGAGGGCCTTCGTGCTCGCCGAAACCTGCGTGAGTATGTCGATGCAGTAGACGTCCTCGTCGACCAGCCGCTGGAGTCCGCGGATCTGGCCCTCGATCCGGCGCAGCCGCTTGAGGTGCTCGTCCTTCTGGTGGTGGTAGCCGTGGACGGCTCCGGAGCCCTCCGCCTCGATGGTGGTCATCGGTCCTCCCGCTGGTCCGGAAAGAGGGGTTATACCCCTCATGGGTATAGGTTACTTCGCCCGGGCCGAGGGGACAGGGGTCCGTGATGCCCACTCTGCCTGATGGAGGACACTGGGGGACGGCCGGTTAGCCGTGGCCGGGGGATACGCCTAGCATCAGCCTGACCGAATCCAATGCACCCCGAGGACCTCACGTGCGATTTCGTCTGACCCCCAGGGAGACGAGCTTCTACGACATGTTCGCCGCATCCGCGGACAACATCGTCACGGGCTCCAAGCTCCTGATGGAACTGCTCGGAGCGGATCCCTCCGCCCGGGCCGAGATCGCGGAGCGGATGCGGGCGGCGGAGCACGCGGGGGACGACGCCACCCATGCGATCTTCCACCAGCTGAACTCCTCCTTCATCACGCCGTTCGACCGTGAGGACATCTACAGCCTCGCCTCGTCGCTCGACGACATCATGGACTTCATGGAGGAGGCGGTCGACCTCGTCGTCCTCTACAACGTGGAGCAGCTCCCCAAGGGCGTCGAGCAGCAGATCGAGGTCCTGGCGCGGGCGGCCGAGCTGACCGCCGAGGCCATGCCGCACCTGCGGACGATGGACAACCTCACCGAGTACTGGATCGAGGTCAACCGCCTTGAGAACCAGGCCGACCAGATCCACCGCAAGCTGCTCGCGCAGCTCTTCAACGGCAAGTACGACGCCATCGAGGTGCTGAAGCTCAAGCAGATCGTCGACGTCCTCGAGGAGGCCGCCGACGCGTTCGAGCACGTCGCGAACACGGTGGAGACCATCGCCGTCAAGGAGTCCTGAACCCCGTGGACACCTTTGCGCTGGTCGTGACCATCGGTGTCGCGCTCGGCTTCACGTATACGAACGGCTTCCACGACTCCGCGAACGCCATCGCGACCTCCGTCTCGACGCGGGCCCTGACGCCGCGCGCGGCGCTGGCGATGGCCGCGGTGATGAACCTGGCCGGTGCCTTCCTCGGCAGCGGGGTGGCCAAGACGGTCAGCGAGGGGCTCATCGAGACCCCGCACGGCAACAAGGGCATGTGGATCCTGTTCGCTGCCTTGATCGGCGCGATCGTCTGGAACCTGATCACCTGGTACTTCGGTCTGCCCTCGTCCTCCTCGCACGCCCTGTTCGGCGGCATGGTGGGCGCGGCCCTGGCCGGCGGCACCGACGTGATCTGGTCCGGCGTGGTCGAGAAGGTCGTCATCCCGATGTTCGTGTCGCCGGTCGTCGGTCTGGTGGCCGGCTACCTGGTGATGGTCGTCATCCTGTGGATGTTCCGGCGGGCCAACCCGCACAAGGCCAAGCGCGGCTTCCGGATCGCGCAGACGGTCTCGGCGGCGGGCATGGCGCTCGGCCACGGTCTCCAGGACGCGCAGAAGACGATGGGCATCGTGGTGATGGCCCTGGTCATCGCCGACGTGGAGGCGGCGGGCGACCCGATCCCGGTCTGGGTGAAGATCGCCTGCGCCGTGATGCTGTCGCTGGGCACGTACGCGGGCGGCTGGCGCATCATGCGCACGCTCGGCCGCAAGATCATCGAGCTGGACCCGCCGCAGGGCTTCGCGGCGGAGACCACCGGTGCGTCGATCATGTTCGGCTCGGCGTTCCTCTTCCACGCGCCGATCTCCACCACCCATGTGATCACCTCGGCGATCATGGGCGTGGGCGCCACCAAGCGGGTCAACGCGGTCCGCTGGGGCGTCGCGAAGAACATCATCCTCGGCTGGTTCATCACGATGCCGGCGGCCGCGCTCGTCGCCGCGGTGTGCTTCTGGATCGTGAACCTGGCGTTCGTCTAGGCGGAGCCGCGTTCGTCGCCGCGGTGTGCTCCTGGATCGTGAACCCGGCGTTCGTCCGGCCGCGGTACGAAAGCGGGCCGGCTCCCCCCACCCAGGGGGAGCCGGCCCTTTTCTTTCGCCCTGCGGCGGCACCGCCATGCAGCGCCGCAGGACGTCCAGGCGGGGTTCGGCGTCTAGCCGAAGCGGCCCGAGATGTAGTCCTCGGTCGCCTGGACGGACGGGTTGGAGAAGATCCGGTCCGTGTCGTCGATCTCGACCAGCTTGCCCGGCTGGCCGACGGCGGCGAGGTTGAAGAAGGCGGTGCGGTCGGAGACGCGGGCCGCCTGCTGCATGTTGTGCGTCACGATGACGATCGTGAAGCGCTCCTTCAGCTCCCCGATCAGGTCCTCGATGGCGAGGGTGGAGATCGGGTCGAGGGCGGAGCAGGGCTCGTCCATCAGCAGGACCTGCGGCTCGACCGCGATGGCGCGGGCGATGCACAGACGCTGCTGCTGGCCGCCGGAGAGGCCGGAGCCGGGCTTGTTCAGGCGGTCCTTGACCTCGTTCCAGAGGTTGGCGCCCTTGAGGGACCGCTCCACGATGTCCGAGAGCTCGGCCTTCTTGTAGCTGCCGTTCAGGCGCAGGCCCGCCGCCACGTTGTCGAAGATCGACATGGTGGGGAAGGGGTTCGGACGCTGGAAGACCATGCCGACCGTGCGGCGGACCGCGACCGGGTCCACGCCGGGGCCGTACAGGTTCTCGTCGTCCAGCAGCACCTTGCCCTCGACGCGGCCGCCGGGGGTGACCTCGTGCATGCGGTTCAGGGTGCGCAGGAAGGTGGACTTACCGCAGCCGGAGGGGCCGATGAAGGCCGTCACGGAGCGGGGTTCCACGGTCATCGAGATGTCGTCGATGGCCTTGTGGCTGCCGTAGAAGGCGGAAAGGCCGCTGACGTCGATTCGCTTGGCCATGAGGGGTCACTTCGCTTTCATACGGTCGCGTCAGCGACCGGTCTTCGGGGCCTTCCAGCGGGCTATGCCGCGGGCCACCAGATTGAGGATCATGACGAAGGCGATCAGGACGAGCGCTGCGGCCCATGCCCGGTCGTAGGAGGCTTCACTGCCGACCTTGTACTGCTCCCAGATGTAGAGGGGGAGCGAGGACTGGGCGCCTTCGAAGGGGTTGCCGTTGATGAGCTGGGAGCCGAAGACCAGCAGCATGATGGGCGCGGTCTCACCGGCGATGCGGGCCACCGCCAGCATGACGCCGGTGGAGATGCCGCCGATGGCGGTGGGGAGCACGACCTTGAGGATCACGCGCCACTTCGGCACGCCGAGGGCCAGGGCGGCCTCGCGCAGCTCGTTCGGGACGAGCTTGAGCATCTCCTCGGTGGAGCGGACCACGACCGGCATCATCAGGATCGACAGGGCCATCGCGCCGGCGAAGCCGGAGGGGCCGAAGCCGAGCATCAGGTTCCAGGTCGTCAGGATGAACAGGCCCGCGACGATGGAGGGGATGCCGGTCATCACGTCGACGAAGAAGGTGACGGCCTTGGCGAGCTTGCCCTTGCCGTACTCGACCAGGTAGACGGCGGTCAGCAGGCCGATGGGCGCCGCGATCAGGGTGGCCAGGCCGACCTGCTCCAGGGTGCCG
This sequence comes from Streptomyces sp. NPDC043896, assembly GCF_056435605.1. Taxonomy (NCBI): domain Bacteria; kingdom Bacillati; phylum Actinomycetota; class Actinomycetes; order Kitasatosporales; family Streptomycetaceae; genus Streptomyces; species Streptomyces sp. NPDC043896. Next base: position 87,139 of record NZ_JBWKEE010000028.1, on the reverse strand, counting down.
AGGAGGGCGTGGTAGACGCCGCCGCCCGCCTCGAAGCTGGTCACGCCGTTCATCGAGTGGGTCAGGAAGTCGCCGTCGAGGACCTTGATGCCCCGGCTGATCGTGGTGATCATCAGCGAGAGCAGCGGGACGACCGCGAGGACGAAGCAGACCCACACGACGGAGGTCGCGACGCGGTCCTTGGCCTGGCGGCGGTTCTCGACGACCGCGCTGGAGACGTAGGTGATCGCGACGAACAGCAGGGCCGCGATCAGGCCCCACTGGACCTTGCTGTGCAGGTCGAAGACGAGGCCGATGACGCTGCCGAGCACGGCGGAGACGACGGCGGTGCCGGCCGGGGCCCAGCGGGGCAGGCCCCCGCGGGTCAGGCCGGCGGGCGCGGAGGACTTGCGGGCCCGGACGGGGCGCTGGTCCTGGAGTGCGTGGCTCATCAGGCGTTCGCCCCCGAGAAGTCCTTGCGACGGGCGATGATCAGGCGGGCCGCGCCGTTGACCAGCAGGGTGAGGAGGAAGAGGACCAGGCCGGAGGCGATCAGCGCGTCGCGTCCGAACTCGTTGGCCTCGTCGAACTTCGCGGCGATGTTCTGCGCGAAGGTGCCGCCACCCGGGTTCAGGACGTGGAGCGAGATCAGGAAGCTCGGGGAGAGGACGGTGGCCACGGCCATGGTCTCGCCAAGCGCGCGGCCGAGGCCGAGCATCGAGGCGGAGATGACACCGGAGCGGCCGAAGGGCAGCACCGACATCCGGATGACCTCCCAGCGGGTCGCGCCGAGGGCCAGGGCGGCCTCCTCGTTCATGCGCGGGACCTGGAGGAAGACCTCGCGGCTGACGCTGGTCACGATCGGCAGGATCATGATCGCGAGCAGGATGCCGACGGTGAAGAGCGAGCGGGCGACGCCGACCTGGGTCTTCTCGAAGACGTAGGTCCAGCCGAGGAACTCGTCGAGCCAGAGGTTCAGCCCGTTCAGCTGCGGCACCAGGAAGAGGGCGCCCCAGATGCCGTAGATGATCGACGGCACGGCGGCCAGCAGGTCGACCACGTACGCCAGGGGCGCGGCCAGCTTGCGCGGCGCGTAGTGCGAGATGAACAGGGCGATGCCGACGGCGATCGGAACCGCGATGGCCATCGCGATGATCGAGCTGACGACGGTGCCGAAGAGGAGGACGGCGATGCCGAAGACGGGGGGGTTGGCCGACGCGTTCCAGTCGAAGGTGGTGAGGAAGTTCCCCTCGTTCTTCGACAGGGCGATGGTGGCCCGGTAGGTGAGGAAGGCGGCGATCGACGCCATGATCACCAGGAGCAGGATGCCGGAGCCCTTGGAGAGCCCCGCGAAGATCTTGTCACCGGCGCGGCCGGTGGACCTTCCGCTCTTGGAGACCGGCGGAGCCGCGTCTATGTGGGTGGGTGTGGTGGAAGCCATGGTCTTTCCGGTCTGTGTGGGGGGCGGGCCCCCTGGCGGCGGTGCACCGGATGTCCCCCGGGTGGAGGGGGAGGGTGCCGGGCCCCGGGCCGATCAGCGGAGGATCGGCCCGGGCCGGGCGGGTGGTACTAGGCGAGCGACTTGATGACTTCGCGGACCTTGGTGTTGATCTCGGCCGGGATCGGCGCGTAGCCGTTCTCGGTCAGGACCTTCTGGCCCGCGTCCGAGGCGGTGTACTCGAGGAAGGACTTCACGGTGCCGAGGGTCTCGGCCTTGTTGCCCTTGTCGCAGACGACCTCGTAGGTGACCAGGACGATCGGGTACGCGCCCTCGGCCTTGGTGGCGTAGTCGAGCTTCAGGGCCAGGTCGGAGCCGGTGCCGGCGATCTTGGCGGCGGCGATGGCCTTGGAGGCGTTCTCGGGGGTGGCCTTGACCGGGGCGCCGGCGCCCGTGTTGATGTCGACGGTCTTGATGCTCTGCGAGGTGGCGTACGAGAGCTCGAAGTAGCCGATCGCGCCGTCGACGGCCTTGACCTGGGAGGCGACACCGGCGGAGCCGGAGGCGGCCTGGCCACCGGGGGCCGGCCACTTCTTCGCGGCCTCGTAGGACCAGGCGTCAGGGGCGGCGGCCTTGAGGTACTTGCCCAGGTTCTCGGTGGTGCCCGAGTCCTCGGAGCGGTGGAAGGCCTGGATGGCGGTGGGGGGCAGCGAGACGCCGGGGTTCAGCTTCTTGATCGCCTCGTCGTCCCACTTCTTGATCTTGTCGTTGAAGATGTTGGCGAGGGTGGCGGCGTCCAGGTTCAGCTTCTCCACGCCGGAGACGTTGAAGCCGATGGCGATCGGGCCGCCGACCATCGGCAGGTTGATGCCCTGGCCGCCGGTGCAGATCTTCTTCGAGTCCTCGACCTGCTCGGGCTTCAGCGCGGAGTCCGAGCCGGCGAAGCCGACGGTGCCCTGGTTGAAGGCGACGATGCCCTCACCGGAGGAGGAGGACTTGTAGTTCACCTCGACGCCGGAGCAGGCGGCCATGTAGTTCTTCACCCACAGGTCGACCGCGTTCTTCTGCGCGGAGGAGCCGGAGGCCAGCAGCTTGCCCTTGGCACCGTCGCACTTGACGTCGCCGGGCGCCGGTGCCGAGGCCTTCGGGGTGCCGTCGGCACCGGTCTTCGTGTTGTCGTCCGAGCCGCACGCCGTGAGGACCAGGGCGCCGGACACGACGAGAGCCCCGAGGGCGGAGGCACGAAGCCGGTTCTTGCGCTGAAGCTTCACTTTCGGGTGTTCCTTCCGAGGAGCCGCCGGCCGCTTTCTGTTTCGGGGCGGCGTGCGAAGAGGACTACGGGGCTGTGGTGGTGCGGCGCCGCGTTTTCCCGATCGGCTCGCACCGTGCGCTACCGAAATTAGGCAGAACAGGTGAAGCGGTCGACCGCGCTTGGTGAACGGGGGGTGAACCATGGCGGACGGCCCGGTGCGGATGGGGTGGTTTGTGCCCGGGCGTAATCGGGCGTTATCCGCCCGTTATGGCGCCGTTACCAGCGCGGAGCCGTTGCCCTGGCCGGGCGCGGTGGCCGGATTTCGGCGGTGGCCCCGGCCGGGGCGGGGTGCCGCTGCGCGGGCCGCTCCCCGCCCCCCTTCGCCCGTTCCCCGGGGCCGCGTCCCGAACCCCCCTCCTGGGGGCTCCGCCCCCAGACCCCCGCGCCTCAAACGCCGGCGGGGCTGGAATTCGCTGCGCGAATCCAGCCCGCGCGGCGTTTGAGGGCACGGGGCGCGCAGCGCCCGGAACGGGGTGCGGGGCGGAGCCCCGGGGAACGGTGGAAGGGCGGGTAGGGGACGGCCCCGCGCAGCGGTGGCGCCCTACGGGCGCGGGGCGGTTTCGGCCGTGAGGCGGGCCGGGCCGTCCGCGGCCGGAAGACGCGGGGCCACCGCCATGGCGGCCGGGTGCCAGATGTGGTGGAACGAGAGGCGGGCCGCCTCCACGGCGTGCCGCTGGTCGGCGTGCAGCACGCCCAGCGCGTACGCCGTCGCCGGCGCGATGCGCGGAGTACGCGCGGCCGTCGCCGACGCCGCCGCGGCCTCCGACGCGTCCCGGTGGAGGTCCAGCGCCTCACCCGCCGCCGCGAGCCGGGCCACGTCCCCGCCCAGCGCCTCCCGCGCGTACCGGTGCACCCGCAGCAGGCGCCGTACCTCGTGCCAGGCGGCGTCCTCGTGCTCCGCGTACGGGGTGCCCTGCGCGGCGGGGAGCGCGGAGACGGCCCCCGCGAGGCGGGTCCCGGTGAGCTCCGCCAGCGGTTCGAGTACGTCCCCGACCCGCCCCCGGGCCGCCACCGGGTCCAGCGGCACCTCCGAGGCCAGCACCGCCACCGCGTCCGCCACCGCGTGGAACCGCGCCGACCCCAGGGCCTGGAGGGTGGCCGAGTGCGCCCGGGTCCGGGCGAGCGTGAGCTGGCGTTCCAGCAGCGCCCCCGCCCGCGCCGAGCCCACCGTGAGCGCCCCCGACGAGCCCGTGCCGCCGCGCGGCGACGGCACCTCGGGGGAGGCCGTCAGCCGCTGCAGGGCCTCCATCAGCCGCGACAGCCGCGCCGCGTGACCGTGCTCGTCGGCCAGGGTGGACGACAGCCAGACCAGCTCCGTGCGCAGCGAGTCCGCCCAGCGCGACTCGGTGACCGTCCGGAACGTGCTCAGCGACCCGGCGATCCGCCGCGCCGCACCCCGCAGCCCGTACGCCGCTTCGCTGCTCTCCGCCGAGTCGGCGGCGGAGCCCCCCGCCGCGCCCGCGTCGTGCAGGCGCAACGCGCGCAGGAAAGCGGTGGCCTGGGAGCGCAGGTACACGCCGAGCACGTCACCTGCGGTCAGGTCGTCATGGTTTGGCAGAGCCACGCCGGCGCCTCCGGGCGTCTATGAGCATCTCCTGTACGTGCCGCAGCGGCTGGCCTTCGGCGTCGGTGCTGTGCCGGGTCCATTCGCCGTCCGGGCCCAGGTGCCAGGAGGAGGTGGCGTCGGACATGCCGGTCTCCAGCATCCGGTCCAGTGCCGCGCGGTGGGCCGGGTCGGTGACCCTGACCAGCGCCTCGATGCGGCGGTCGAGGTTGCGGTGCATCATGTCGGCGCTGCCGATCCACACCTCGGGCTCGCCGCCGTTGCCGAAGGCGAAGACCCGGGAGTGCTCCAGGAAGCGGCCGAGGATCGAACGGACCCGGATGTTGTCCGACAGCCCGGGGACGCCGGGGCGCACGGCGCAGATGCCGCGCACCCAGATGTCGATGGGCACGCCCACCCGGGAGGCCCGGTAGAGGGAGTCGATGAGGGCCTCGTCGACGATCGAGTTCATCTTCAGCCGGACCGACGCCGGGCGGCCGGCCCGGTGGTGGTCGGCCTCCTTGTCGATGCGCGAGATCAGCCCGTCGCGCAGCGACTTGGGGGCGGTCAGCAGCCGGCGGTACGTCTCCCGGCGCGAGTAGCCGGACAGCCGGTTGAAGAGGTCGGAGAGGTCCGCGCCGACCTGCGGGTCGGCGGTGAGCAGGCCGAGGTCCTCGTACAGGCGGGCGGTCTTGGGGTGGTAGTTGCCCGTGCCGACGTGGCTGTACCGGCGCAGGGTGTCGCCCTCCTGGCGGACGACGAGGGAGAGCTTGCAGTGGGTCTTCAGCCCGACCAGGCCGTAGACGACGTGGCAGCCGGACTCCTCCAGCTTGCGCGCCCACTTGATGTTGGCCTGCTCGTCGAAGCGGGCCTTGATCTCGACGAGTACGAGGACCTGCTTGCCGGACTCGGCGGCGTCGATCAGCGCGTCGACTATGGGGGAGTCGCCGGAGGTCCGGTACAGGGTCTGCTTGATCGCGAGGACGTCCGGGTCGGCGGCGGCCTGCTCCAGGAAGGCCTGCACGGAGGTCGAGAAGGAGTCGTAGGGGTGGTGCAGGAGCACGTCGCGCTCGCGCAGCGCCGCGAAGATGTCGGGCGCGGACGCGGACTCCACCTCGGCGAGGTCGCGGTGCGTGCCGGCGATGAACTTCGGGTACTTCAGCTCGGGCCGGTCCAGGGAGGCGATCCCGAAGAGGGCGGTCAGGTCGAGGGGGCCGGGCAGCGGGTACACCTCGGCGGCGCTGACCTTCAGCTCCTGGACGAGGAGGTCCAGGACGCCCGGGTCGATGGACTCCTCGACCTCCAGGCGCACGGGCGGGCCGAAGCGGCGCCGCATGAGCTCCTTCTCCAGGGCCTGGAGGAGGTTCTCGGCGTCGTCCTCCTCCACTTCGAGGTCCTCGTTGCGCGTCACGCGGAACATGTGGTGCGCGAGCACCTCCATGCCGGGGAACAGCTCCTCCAGGTGCGCGGCGATGACGTCCTCCAGCGGGACGTAGCGCTGCGGGGAGGCCTCCAGGAACCGGGAGAGGATCGGCGGGACCTTGACCCGGGCGAAGTGGCGGTGACCGCTGACGGGGTTGCGTACGACGACGGCCAGGTTGAGGGAGAGGCCGGAGATGTACGGGAACGGGTGCGCGGGGTCCACGGCCAGCGGGGTGAGCACCGGGAAGATCTGGTTGCGGAACAGGGTGAAGAGCCGGGCCTGCTCCTTCTCGGTGAGGTCGGGCCACCGGATCAGGTGGATGCCCTCCTCCGAGAGCTGGGGGGCGATGTCGTGCTGGAAGCAGGCGGCGTGCCGGGCCATGAGCTCGCGCGACCGGGTCCAGATCAGGTCCAGCACCTCACGCGGCTGGAGGCCGGAGGCCGAACGGGTGGCGACGCCGGTCGCGATGCGGCGCTTGAGGCCGGCGACGCGGACCATGAAGAACTCGTCGAGGTTGCTCGCGAAGATCGCCAGGAAGTTGGCGCGCTCCAGCAGCGGGGTCGCCGGGTCCTCGGCCAGTTCGAGCACCCGCTCGTTGAAGGCCAGCCAGCTGCGCTCCCGGTCGAGGAACCGGTTCGCGGGGAGCTCGCCGGTGTCGTCCTTGTCCTCGTAGGCGTCCAGGTCGGCGTCGAGGTCGGGATCGAGGTCGACGTGGCCGGTCACGCGGGCGGCGTGGGGGCGGTGGGCGGCTATGGAGCCGAGACGGGGCTTGGCGCCGCCGGTGGGGGTGCCGGTGCCGCTTCCGGTGCCAGTGCCGGTGCCGGGCTTGTCGGTGCCGCCGTTTCCGGCCGAGGGGGAGTGAGACGGGTGCTGGGCGGGGACCTCGGTGGGGCCTGCGCTGGGCTGGTGGCTCATGACTCCATTCTTCCGCGCACGCGGCAGGACAGGCGCGTCGGAAGTGTCTGCCGTCAGACGGAGTCGGGGCTGCATGTCGTGAGGCTCGCAAGCGCGTCTGAATGCCCGGTTAATGGCGTATGGCTTCCTGGCGCGGCCTGGTGCACGGGGCGGGGGGTGGGGGGTACGCCGTGTGCGGCGCGGGGCGGCCGTCTCCCCCGCGAGGGGGTGGGGGCGGGGCGGGGGTGCGGGGGGCGGTAGCCCCTCGGGCGGGGTCGGGGAGGTGCTGGGGGTTTCCCGTCAGTCCCATCGTCGTTCCGTGTCGGGACGGGCTGTAAAGGGCGCTCCCTTCGGTCGCGTCACTGCGTGATCGCCTTCGGCGACCCTTGACAGCCCGACCCGCCCCGGAAAGCCGAAAGACTGCCGGGAAACCCCCAAAAGAACGGTCACGGGGCAGAAGAGGGAGGGACGGGCGCCTCAGGGATCAGGCGAGGGGCCGGGGGCCGGTCGGCCGGGCATCCGGGCCCTCAGAGGCCATGATCCGGGTCCGCAGGGCCTCTACCTGCACGGAAGGACGACAGGAGCATCCTGCGGACCACCCAGGCGCGAAAGATCGCTACGCGCTCCTCCTGGCTTGGCGTCCGACGTCCGTCTAGGGCTGATACCTGCACCAGAGGTCGATCAGAGCGGCGGATGACGTGTTCAGGCGCACGAGATCGCTACGTGCTCCTCGGATCTCGGCGTCCGGCGACCGTCCGGGGCTGATACCTGCACTGGAGGTTGAATCGGAGCAGTGGGGAAGCAGTATCGGCTTCAGTCGAGTTCCGTGAGCATGTCCACCAGGGTCCGGCCTTCGCGGGTGCCCCGCCTCAGGAGGAGGGCTCCCACCCGGTGCAGCTCGGCCCACGCATGCGGTCGGCCGATCTCCGAGGCATCGCTGATCACGCCGACTGCCGTGGTCAGGGCGGCCTCGGCCTCTCCGGCACCCGCGTACGCGTGGGCCAGGCAGGACCCGTACCAGGCCCGGTCCCGGCGGTAGGCCGGGGCGAAGCCGGTCAGTCCAGACGTGAGGTGCCGGACCGAGCTGTCCCAGTCCTTCAGGTGCAGGTCGGCCATGCCACGCTGCGCCGCGAACCAGGACTCTCCGTAGAAGTACAGCCAGGGAGGTGCGTCGGTGGCGTTCGCGATGGTCAGTTGGGCCTCGTCCAGCCTGGTGTACGCCTTGGTGTGCTCGCCTTCCAGGGCGTGGCCCCGTCCGGCCATCTGCACCGCCATGGCCCTGGTGGCCTCGCTCGCCCCCGGTGTCGATGCGGCGGCCTCACCCAGCCGGACACACCGTCGGCCGCTGCCCTGCGACCACGCCAGATGCGCCTTCATGCTCATGGTGGTGGCGGCCATGTCGCCGTACCCGGACTCCAGCGCCCAGTCGTAGGACCGGTCGAACCACCCCAGCGCGACCGGGGCGTTGTCCTGGTCCTGGGCCATCCACGCCAGGAACTGGGCGTACTCGGCCAACAGCCGCACGACCCGGTCGGCCAATGCCCCCCGGGCCTGCCCGTACAGTGCCGCGACCTCCCGGAACTGGGCGGTGACCAGCGGTGCGACCGTGCGCGAGCCGACCGTGTCCTCCGCCCGTCGGTGCGCTGCCAGCAAGGCGTCCAGCGCATCGACCGAGGCGGCGTCCAGCCGCAGACCACCCCTGCGCACCCCGGCCAAACGCTCGCTGTCGGCCTCCGACACCACCCCGGGCAGCATGAGGGAGGGGAGAGGGAGACCTTCGTGCTGGACGCCAAGGAGTTCCAGGGGAACGCCAAGGCCGTCGATGATGCGCTGCCGGACCTCGACCGAGGTCACCTCGCGGTGCCGATTCTCGATGGCGGAGACATCCGGCTGCGCCAGGCCGACGAGGGCACCCAGCCTGCTCTGGCTGCTCCGATCAGCCTCCGCCACGTCACCAAGAGGGCGGCCCAGTCCTCAGCCGCTGCGGCCGCCCGCAGTTCTGGGTGTACCCATGCGTCCAACTCGGGCTCCATGCCCGAAATATAGGGCGGCCCTATAGGACGCGGCAGTGGTTTCGTCCGGGAGGCACCCGACATGGTGGTCCTCGTCGGGGCGCTCGCTGGGGAATGCCGCCACAAGCCCCGCTCCACCACTTGGACGACGGCAGGGAGTAACCCCGTGAACAGCCGCACCGTGCGCGCCCGAGACGCGCTCGGCATCGACAGGCCGGCCGACTGCTCGGTGAGGGCAGCCGTATTGGCAGAGCCGAATGCTGATCTCCTGGACCGGGCATTCGCCGGTTGGGAGCGCTTCCTCGCCACCTTTGAGGAGGTGCCGGATGAGTGAGTGCTACGAGTACGTTCCGCACCGTCTGCTCCGCCAGCGCGTCCGCGACATCGCCTCGGGTGCCGAGGGTGTGCTCATGGCCGTGATCAACGAGAACGTCTCCGATACCGACGTCGAGCACTGGACGGAACTCGCCTACATCCGAGGCGCTTCAGGCCGCGAGTTCACCACCGCCGCCACCAACGTCGAACCCGCCTGCGACCAGCCCCGGACGACCGTCGGACGCCGTGATCCGAGGAGCGCGTAGCGATCTGCCGCGCCTGCCGGCTCCCAGGTCGATCTGTTCGTCCTCTACCGCAGGTATCAGCCCAAGGCGGTCGCCGGACGCCAAGGAGAGGGGAGCGCGTAGCGATCTGTCGCGTCTGGGTGGTCCGCAGGGTGGTTATGTCGGCCTTCCGTGCAGGTAGAGCCCCGGCGGCCCCCGGATCTCGGCTCCTGAGGGCCCGCCTGCCCGGCCGACCGGCCCCCGGCCCCTCGCCTGATCCCTGAGGCGCCCGTCCCTCCCTCTTCTGCCCCGTGACCGTTCTTCTGGGGGTTTCCCGGCAGTCTTTCGGCTTTCCGGGGCGGGACGGGCTGTCAAGGGTCGCCGAAGGCGATCACGAAGTGACGCGAACGCAGTGAGCGCCCTTTACAGACCGGCACGACACGGAACGACGATGGGACTGACGGGAAACCCCCAGCCCCTCCCCGACCCCGCCCGAGGGGCTACCGCCCCCGGCCCACCGGCCCGCAGACGAGGGGGCGGGTGGGCAGCCGCCGACCCGCCCCGCCCCCTCGCGGGGGAGATAGCGGGCCCGCGCCGCAAGCCCCGTACCCGCTAGCTCTCCGTCCGGTACATCAGGTCGATCTCGTGCGTCGTGAAGCCCAGGCCCTCGTACACCGCCAGGGCCGCCGGGTTGTCGGCGTCGACGTACAGCATCGCCGTCGGGAGGCCCGATTCCGCCAGGTGCTTGAGGCCGATCGCCGTGAGGGCCTTGCCCAGGCCGCCGCCCTGGGCGCCGGGGCGGACGCCGACCACGTAGACCTCGCCCAGCTGCTCCTCGGCGTGGACCTTCGTCCAGTGGAAGCCGACCAGTTCGCCCTCCCGCTCCGCCAGGAAGAAGCCCTTCGCGTCGAACCACGGCTGCGCGATCCGGTCGTTCAGGTCCCGCTGCGTCAGCGAGCCCTGCTCCGGGTGGTGGGCGAAGGCGGCGGCGTTGGCGGCCAGCCAGGCGGTGTCGTCCTGGCCGGGTACGAAGGTGCGGATGGTCACGCCGGCCGGGAGCACCGGCTCGGGCAGGGGGGCGGCGTCGGGGCCCAGGGGGCGGCGCAGCTGCCGGAGTTCCCGGAAGAGGGTCAGCCCGAGTACCTGGGCGAGGTGCCGTGCGGCGGACTTGCCGCCGTGCGCCCACACCCGGATCCGCTTGCCGGAGGCGTGCAGCAGGGCGGTGCCGAGGGCCCGGCCGTGGCCGCGGCCGCGCAGGGCGGGGTGGACGACGAGTTCGGCGGCGGGGGCCTCCACCGGGTCGGTGTCCTCCAGCTGGCCGTAGCCGCACAGCCGGCCGCCGTCGGTGAGGAGGAAGTGGCGGATCCCCTCGCGCGGGCCGCCGCGCAGCTGGAGGCGGCCCTGTTCGGAGACGGCGGTGGTGCCGTCGGTGCGGGCGGCCTCTCCGATCAGTTCCAGTACGGAGGCGGCCTGCTCCTCCGTCAGTTCGTCGAGGATCTCAATCTGCCGTCCGGGCTCCAGGGCCGCTGCTGCGTCAGTCATGTTCCGAGCGTACGGCGCGCGTGCCCGACGGCCGTGCGTAACCAGCTCGCAACCCGCTACCCCCTGTCGTGCTACGCGCGTTGACCATAGGCTGCGAGGCACCTCCCAAGTTGTCTCGCTGTCCACAAAGGGGACTAAATGTCAGCGAAGCCACAACGGCCCCGCACGGCCCGCCGGTTGACCTTCGGCGCTCTCGCCCTCACGGCGGGTGCCGGCGCGCTGGTCGCCGCCGCACTGCCGGCCGGTGCCGCGAGTGGTGTCGGTACGCCTCCCAAGGGGCGGACCGTCGATGTTCAGATGCTTTCTTTCAATGACTTCCACGGCACGCTGGAGCCCCCGCAGGGCTCTTCCGGCACCGTGAGCGAGCGTCAGGCAGACGGCACCACCAAGGCCATACCCGCAGGTGGGGTCGAGTACCTCGCCACCAGCCTGCGCGAGGCCCGCAAGGGTCACGAGTACTCCGTCACGGCCGCGGCCGGCGACATGATCGGCGGCAGCCCGATGCTGTCCGGTCTCTTCCACGACGAGCCCACCGTCGAGGCGCTCAACAAGCTCAAGCTCGACGTGTCGAGCGTCGGCAACCACGAGTTCGACGAGGGCCGGACCGAGCTGCGCCGGATGGCGTACGGCGGCTGTCACCCGGTCGAAGGCTGTTTCGAGTACGGCAAGACCTTCACCGGAGCGCAGTTCCAGTACCTCGCCGCGAACGTGACGGACGAGAAGACCAAGCGTCCGATGATGTCGCCCACCTTCATCTGGAAGAAGGGGGACGTGAAGATCGGTTTCATCGGCGTCACCCTGGAGGGCACTCCGGACGTCGTCACCGCCGAGGGGGTCAAGGGCCTGAAGTTCGGCGACGAGGTCGAGACGATCAACAAGTACGCGGCCGAGCTGAACAAGCAGGGCGTGAAGTCGATCGTGGCGCTGATCCACGAGGGCGGTCTGCCGGCGAGCGGCGCGTACAACTACGACTGCGACGTGCCGGGTGCCGGCGCGGGCATCTCGGGTGCGATCGTCGACATCGCCAAGAACGTGGACGCGAAGGTCGACGCGCTGGTGACCGGTCACACGCACCAGGCGTACAGCTGCAACATCCCCGACCCGGCGGGCAACCCGCGTACGGTCACCTCGGCCGCCTCGCTGGGCCGGCTGTACACGGACACCACGCTGACGTACGACCGCGCCACGAAGGACATCGTCCGTACGCCGGTCATGGCGCCGAAGCCGGTGAACAAGGTCGTCACCCGGGACGTGCCGAAGGCCCCGGACATGACCGAGCTGATCGACCGCTGGAAGACGCTGGCCGCTCCGGTCGCGAACCGTCCGATGGGCTACATCTCGGCGGACATCCCGGGCCGCGGTCTGGACGCGCCGGAGAAGCCGCTCGGTGACCTGATCGCGGACGCGCAGCTGGAGGCCACGGCCCCGGCGGACAAGGGCGGCGCCCAGCTGGCCCTGATGAACCCGGGCGGCATCCGCTCCGACCTGGCCTACAAGGCCTCGGGCGAAGAGGGCGACGGGGTCGTGACGTACGGCGAGTCGTACACGGTCCAGCCGTTCAACAACCTGATGAACATCGTGGACCTGACCGGCGCGCAGCTGGTCACCGCGCTCCAGCAGCAGGTGACCGGGCCGGTCAACGGCGTGAACCCGAAGATCCTCCAGGTCTCGAAGGGCTTCACGTACACCCTCGACATGACGAAGACGGGCGCGGACCGGATCGTCGTGGACTCGGTGAAGCTGAACGGCGCGGCGATCGACCCCGCCAAGACCTACCGGGTCGTGATGAACGAATTCCTCGCGGGCGGCGGTGACGGCTTCACCGTCCTGAAGGAGCACAAGAACAAGCTGGTGGGCGCGTCCGACCTGGACGCCTTCAACGCCTACCTGGCGAAGTCGACGGCGGCGAGCCCGATCGCCCCGCCGGCGGCGGACCGGATCACGGTCGTCAAGTAGGACGTGCGGTACGTCCCCGGAGGGGCGGTGGGCCGGTGGCCCGCCGCCCCTCCGGGCTTTTCGCGTCCGGGAGCGGTCAGAGCGTGGCCAGGAACTTCCCGACGGCCGCGTGGAAGCCCTCCGGGTCGGTGAAGGGCAGGAAGTGGTCCCCTTCGAGGCCGGTGTACGAGGTCCCCGGGCGCCGGCTGACCATGGCGTCGGCGGTGGCCTGCGGGAGCGGCTGGCTGTCGCGGCCGTGGATCAGCAGGGCGGGGCAGGTGCTCGCGAGCCAGGTGTCCCAGTGGTCGCCCTCGCAGCCGCGGATGGAGGCGAGCATGTCCTGGCCGTTGAACGCGAGCCGCCAGCCGCTGCCGTCGGCGAGGGGGCGTACGCCGTCGGCGACGAAGGGCAGGGCGGCCGGGTCGACGGCGGCGAGGAGCTCCTCGCGGGTGGGCGCGGTGTAGGGGAGGGCGCCGAGGAAGTCGAACCAGTACGGCCCGGCGGGGAAGTGGATCTCGATGGTGGCGTCGACGCCGATCAGGGCGTTCACCCGGTCGGGGTGGGCGGCGGCCAGGTGGTAGGCGTTGAGTCCGCCGAGGGAGTAGCCGAGGACGGTGACGGGCTCGGTGATGCCGAGGTGGTCGAGGACGGCGACGGCGTCGGCGACGTAGCCCTCGCGGAGGTAGTCGGGGGCGCGGTCGGAGTCGCCGTGGCCGCGCTGGTCGGGGGCGATGACGCGCCATTCGTCGCCGAGGGCGGCGGCGAGACCGGTGAAGGCGGCTCCTTCGGACATCCCTCCGTGCAGGGCGAGCAGCGGGCGGCCGGTGCCGCCGAAGTCCAGGTACGACAGAGCGCGGCCGTCGATGGTCAGCGTGTGGCGCATGGTTCGTCTCTCCCCGTTCGGTGCCTGCGGTGGTTACGGGCATCACTCTGCCAGTGCTTGGGCAAGCGCGCAATACGTTCGTCTTGCGCGCTTGCCCTAGTTCTCGTCGGGGGGCCGCGGATACCATCCGGGGCATGGGAAATCGCGAGGACCTGCTGGCCGGAGCGCGGCGCTGCCTTCAGGAGAAGGGGTATTCGCGCACGACCGTGCGTGACATCGCCTCGGCGGCGCAGGTCAGCATGGCCGCGATCGGCTACCACTTCGGATCCCGCGAGGCGCTGCTCAACCAGGCGCTCTTCGCCGCGATGGACGACTGGGCCGCGGGCTCCGGCCGGCTCGCCGGGGAGGGGGACACCGCGGCGGAACGGTACGCCGACACCTGGGACCGCAAGATCCGCGACTTCCTCGACATGCGCTGGCTGTGGACCGCCAACATCGAGGCCTTCGTCCACGCCCAGTCCTCGCCCGAGCTCCTCGCGGTCCTCGCCGAGGGCCAGCGCCGCTCCCGGCGGATGGTGGCCGCGCACCTGGCCGGGGTGCCCGAGGAGGAGGTGACGGACGAGGACGTGCGCGCCCTCGGGTCGGTGCACCTCGCACTGCTGAGCGGGGTGATGGTGCAGGCCCTGACCGACCCCGGACAGGCCCCGACGGGGCGGGAGCTCGCCCAAGGGGTGCGCAGGATGGCCGAGTTGCTGGAGGAGCCCGCGGCTACCGACGGGTAGCAAACCCCGGTCCCGCACGCCATAATCCGGTCCCATCACCGGGTCGGCGAAGGGGCGGGGCATGGGCATGGGCATGGGCGCAGGTACGGGCGCGGGTACGGGTACGAGGGCGTCGGGCGCGGGCGCGGGCGCGGCCACGGGCAGGGGCGGGGCCCTGGGCCGACGGGCCTTCCTGGCCGGGACGACGGCGGCGGGCGCGGCCGCGCTCCTGGGCCTCGGCGCCGCGGCCCCCGCGTACGCCGCCCCCACCGGGGCGAGAACCCTCGGCACCCAGGACTGGATGTCCGGCCTCGCCGACTCCACGGCCCTCCAGCGGATGACCATCCCCGGCACCCACGACTCCGGCGCCACCAGGGGCGGGCTCTACGTCGCCTGCCAGAACACCTCGATCGCCCAGCAGCTCGACTCCGGGATCCGCTTCCTCGACGTCCGCTGCCGGGTCACGGGGGGCTCGTTCGCCATCCACCACGGCTCGTTCTTCCAGGACCTGATGTTCGGCGACGTCCTCGCCGCCTGCCGGAACTTCCTCGCCGCACACCCCTCCGAGACCGTGCTGATGCGGGTCAAGCAGGAGTACTCGTCCGAGAGCGACGCCGCCTTCCGCGCCGTCTTCGACGACTACCTCGACAACCGCGGCTGGCGCCCGCTCTTCCGCATCGACGGCGCGCTGCCCGCGCTCGGACAGGCCCGCGGCAAGGTCGTCCTGCTCGCCGACAACGCCGGCCTGCCCGGCCTGCGCTACGGCGACGGCGGCGTCTTCGACATCCAGGACGACTACAACACCGAGCCCTTCGCGAAGCGCGGCCGCATCGAGAACCACTTCCGCAAGGCCGTCCAGCAGCCCGGCAAGCTCTTCGTCAACTACGTGAGCACCGCCGCGTACCTGCCCCCGCGCTGGAACTCCGACCGGCTCAACCCGCAGGCGCACGCCTTCGTAGACGGCGCCGAGATGGCCGGCCGCACGGGCCTCGGCGTCGTCCCGATGGACTTCCCGAACACCCGCTCCGGCCTGGTCGCCTCACTGATCCGGCACAACTGACGGCTGCGGCAGCGGCTGCGGCTACGGCGACGGCTGCGCGGGCTGCGACGAGGGCGGCGGCGTCGGGGCTCCGGGGATGCGCAGCACCGCCTCCGTGCCGCCCGCCCCGTCCGCCGCGGCACGCAGCTCGGCCGTGCCGCCCGTACGGGCCGCCGTACGGGCCACGATGGACAGGCCCAGCCCGCTGCCGGGCAGGGCGCGGGCCGACTCGGAGCGCCAGAACCGCTCGAAGACGTGCGGGAGGTCCTCCGCCGGGATGCCCGGCCCGTGGTCGCGCACGGTCAGCTCGCCCGCGCGCAGCGAGACCTGGACCGCCCCGCCCGGCGGGCTGAACTTCACGGCGTTGTCCAGGATGTTGACCACCGCCCGCTCCAGCGCCGCCGCCTCGCCCCGCACGTACCAGGGCTCCAGGGCCGAGCCGAACCGCAGCTCGGGGCCGCGCAGCCGGGCCCGCGACAGCGCGGAGGCGGCGATCTCGTGCAGGGCCACCACCCCGAGCGGGGCGTGCGGGGCCGCGTCCGGCCGGGACAGCTCCTGGAGGTCCCCGATCAGCGCGGCCAGCTCCGTCATCTGCGCCTTGACCGAGGCCAGCAGCTCCCTGCGGTCCTCGGGCGGGAGGGCCCGGCCGGTCTCCTCGCTGCGCGCGAGCAGCTCGATGTTGGTGCGGAGCGAGGTGAGCGGCGTACGCAGCTCGTGGCCGGCGTCGGCGATGAGCTGGGCCTGCCGCTCCTGGGAGGAGGCCAGGGCGGCGGTCATGGAGTTGAAGGACCGCGACAGGCGGGCGATCTCGTCGTCGCCCTCCTCGGGGATCCGTACGGTCAGGTCCTCGGTGCGGGCGATGTGCTCGACGACCCCGGTGAGTTCGTCGACGGGCCGCAGGCCGGTACGGGCCACCCACAGCCCGGCCGCGCCCGCGCCGACGACGCCGATGCCGGATACCAGCAGCAGCACCCAGGCCAGGGTGGACAGGGGCTTGTCGATGTCGGCGAGGGGCTTGGCGATGGAGATCGCGAAGCGCTGTCCGCCGGGCAGGCTGGCGGAGCGGGTGTAGACGCGCATGCCGGTGCCGTCGTCGGTGGTGACGTCGTGCAGCCTGCTGGTGTTGGCGCTCGCCGCGACCTCCGTGTCGGCCATGGTGACCGGCAGGTCCCGCCGGCCGTCGACCAGGCAGCGGCCGCCGTCGGCGGTGACGATCTGGACGGTGGCGTTCAGTTCCTGGGCGAAGTCGGGCGAGGTCTCGGCCGTCCGGGTCGCGCAGCCCTCGCGCAGGGTGCGGAGCACCTGCTCGTTGGGGTTCGTGGCCCGCAGCGACTGGTTCAGCTGGTCGTTCAGCTGCGCCCGCACCATCACCCAGGACACCCCCGCCACCGCCGCCACGGCCACCGCCACCGCGACGGTCACCAGCAGCGCCAGCCGGGAGCGCAGCGGCAGGGCGCGGAAGCGGTCGGCCGGTCCCGTCATTCGGGCCCGCCCTCGCCCGCGCGCAGGACGTACCCCACCCCGCGCACGGTGTGGACCAGGCGCGGCTCGCCGGCCGCCTCGGTCTTGCGGCGCAGGTACATGACGTACACGTCGAGGGAGTTGGAGCTGGGCTCGAAGTCGAAGCCCCACACGGTCTTGAGGATCTGCTCGCGGGTCAGCACCTGGCGCGGGTGCGCCAGGAACATCTCCAGCAGCGTGAACTCCGTACGGGTCAGCTCCACCGGGCGTCCGCCCCGGGTGACCTCGCGGGTGGCGAGGTCCATGCGCAGGTCGCCGAAGGTGAGGGCGTCCCCGTCCGGCCCGGGGCCGGCGGCGGGGGCGGCGTAGGAGCTGCGGCGCAGCAGGGCGCGGACGCGGGCGAAGAGCTCGTCGAGCTCGAAGGGCTTCACGAGGTAGTCGTCGGCGCCCGCGTCGAGGCCGGTGACGCGGTCGCCGACGGTGTCGCGGGCGGTCAGCATCAGGATCGGGGTGACGCTGCCGGAGGCGCGCAGCCGGCGGGCGGCCGTCAGCCCGTCCATCCGGGGCATCTGGATGTCGAGGACGATCAGGCCGGGGGCGTAGGTGGCCGCCTGGTCGAGGGCGTCGAGCCCGTCGACGGCGGTCGCCACGGCGTACCCCTCGAAGGCGAGGCTGCGGCGCAGGGCCTCGCGGACGGCCGGCTCGTCGTCGACGACGAGGATCCGCTGCGGGTCGCCTTCGGCGGCGTTCATGGTCGGTGTCCCCCAGGGGTGGTGGTCGGTGCGCGCGGCACGTTCCAGGGTGTCAGAAGGAGATGCCGAAGCCGTTGCCGCCGCTGTCGGAGCCCCCGCCGGTGCCGTTTCCGGTGCCGTTTCCGGTGCCGCCCTTGCGGAGGGAGTCGAGGTCGGCCTTGATCGTGTTCACCGGGATGGCGAAGCCGAGGCCGACGCTGCCGGCGGTGGACCCGTCGCTGGAGGGCGAGTAGATCGCGGAGGGCATTCCGACGATCTCGCCGTTCATGTTGACGAGGGCGCCGCCGGAGTTGCCGGGGTTGAGGGAGGCGTCGGTCTGGATGGCCTTGTAGGAGGTGGTGTCGGAGCCGGTGTCGCCGTTGAACTGCCGGCCGTCGTACGAGAACGGCCAGCCGCCGCGCTGCCGCTGCGGGGACTGCTGCCGGCCGCCCTCGGACTTCGGGACGTTCACCTCGCGGTTCAGTGCCGAGACGATGCCGCTGGTGACGGTGCCGGTGAGGCGGTCGGGGGAGCCGATGGCGACGACCTGCTCGCCGACCTTGAGCTGGTCGGAGTTGCCGAGCTTGACGGGCTTGAGGCCGCTCGCGCCCTGGAGCTTGATCAGGGCGAGGTCCTTGTCGGGGTCGGTGCCGACGACCTTGGCGGCGTACTTCTTCCCGTCGCTCATCGTCACCTGGATCTCGGAGGCGCCGTCGATGACGTGGTTGTTGGTGGCGATCTCGCCGTCGGCGGTGAGCACGAACCCGGAGCCGGTGCCCTGGCCGGAGCCGGTGCGGGTGTCGATGCGGACGACGGACGGGCTGACCTGCTCGGAGACGCCGGAGACGGTGCCGTTGCCGGTGCCGGACTGCGAGACGTTGGTGCCGTTGACGCCGCCGCCGACGGCGCCGCCCTGCCCGAGGAACTGCTGCACGGCGACGGCCGTCCCGCCGCCGACCAGGGCCGCCGCGAGGGCCACGGCGGCCAGCAGCGCGACGGGCCGGCGGGCGCGGGCGGCGTGCGCCGGCCCGGCGGGGGCGGCCGGGGCGGCGGCCCCCCAGGCGTCCCACCCGCCGCTGCCGCTGCCGCCCCCGCTGCTGCCGCCGGCCGGGACGGTCTCGCCCTGGATGACCGTCGCCGGGGGCTGGTGCGCCTCGTGCCAGCCGGGCGCCGGGGCCGCCGGGGGGTAGGCGGGCGGCGGCGGATAGCCGGCGGCCCCGGTGTCCCGCGCGAGCCGCTCGCGCCCCCGCTGCCAGTCGTCGCCGAAGGGCGCGCCGTGGCGGTCCGGGCCGTTCTCCTGGTTCTGCTGGGGGTACTCGCCTTCGCGGCGGAAGCTCTCGGTCATGTCTGTGACTCTGTCCGCGGATCATGAGAGCTTTCTGAGTCCCGGCTGAGAAGCCCGACAGAACCGCGTATGCCCGACATAAGGCCCGGGCCCGCCGCAGCGGTTCCGCCGGTGGGCGCCTGCCGGTGGTGGGCCGCTGCGCGGGCTGCTCCCCGCCCCGCCCTTCGCCCGTTCCCCGGGGCGGTGCCCCGGCCCCCTGCCCGGGGTTCCGCCCCCAGACCCCCGCGCCTCAATCGCCGGCGGGGCCTCAAGAGGAGAGGCCCGCCGGGCCGAGCCGCGCCGACGGCGCGTCAAGGAGGCGGTGGCGCGTTACGAGGGGCGGCAGCCGCAGCTGCGGCGGATCACCAGGGCCGACGGGAACTGCTTCAGGCGCTCCCGCCGGGAGCCGGCCACGCGCAGCGCGTCGTCCAGGACGAGGTCCACCGCCGCGCGGGCCATCGCCGGACGGTCCGAGGCGATCGTCGTCAGCGGCGGGTCCGTCAGCGCGGCTTCCTTGACGTCGTCGAAGCCGGCCACCGCGAGTTCGCCGGGCACGTCGATGCGCAGCTCGCGGGCGGCCCGCAGTACGCCGATGGCCTGGTCGTCCGTCGCGCAGAAGATCGCCGTCGGCCGGTCCGGCCGGGCCAGGACCTCCAGGGCGACCCGGTACGCGTCGTAGCGGTTGTACGGGGCCTCGATGAGCCGGCCCTCGACCGAGCGCCCGGCCTCCAGCATGGCCCGGCGCCAGCCCTCGACGTGGTCCGCGACCGGGTCGCCGACGGACGGGGTGTTCTCGATGCCGCCGATGCAGGCCACGTACGCGTGCCCGTGCTCCAGCAGGTGCCGCGTCGCGAGCTGCGCGCCGCCGATGTCGTCCGTGACGACCGCCACGTCGTCGATGGCCTCCGGACGCTCGTGCAGCAGCACCACCCGCGCGTCCCACGCGTCGATCTCCGAGGCGGCGCGCTCGCTCATGCCCTGGCTGACCAGGATCAGGCCCGACACCCGCATGCCGAGGAAGGCCCGCAGGTAGTGGACCTCGCGCTCGTCCCGGTAGTCGGAGTTGCCGACGAGGACCATCTTCCCGCGCTCGGCGGCGGCCTGCTCGACCGCGTGCGCCATCTCCGCGAAGAACGGCTGACGGGCGTCCGGGACGATCATGCCTATGAGGTCGGTGCGCCGGGACGCCATGGCCTGGGCCACGCGGTCGGGCCGGTAGCCCAGATCCTTGATGGCTGCGAGTACACGCTCGCGCGTGGCCGGGGCGACCGGCCGGGGTCCGTTGTTGATGACGTAGCTCACGACGGCGGTAGAAGTACCCGCAAGTCGCGCTACGTCATCCCGCGTCACCTTGGCCACGCGCGGAAGTCTACGCGGGGTGACCTACCTCTGGGCAGGGTGTTTGGCCGACTGGATGGTCACAGGAGCTTCCTCCGAACGGGCGACGGGTCCGCTCGTCCGGTCCGGGGCCGGTGCCGCGGCCTGCGCCGGGGCCTTCGCCGCGCCCTGTCCCGGGGTCTGCTTGGCGGCGGCCTCGGCGGCTGCCCGCTCGACCTTCTCCGGGGTGACGAAGCGGTAGCCGACGTTGCGCACCGTACCGATCAGCGACTCGTGCTCGGGGCCGAGCTTGGCGCGCAGCCGCCGTACGTGGACGTCCACCGTCCGGGTGCCGCCGAAGTAGTCGTAGCCCCAGACCTCCTGGAGGAGCTGGGCGCGGGTGAAGACCCGGCCGGGGTGCTGCGCGAGGTACTTGAGCAGCTCGAACTCCTTGAAGGTGAGGTCCAGGACCCGGCCCTTCAGCTTCGCGGAGTACGTCGCCTCGTCGACCGACAGGTCGCCGTTGCGGATCTCCATCGGGGAGTCGTCCGAGCCGAGCTGCTGGCGGCCGGTGGCCAGCCGCAGCCGGGCCTCGACCTCGGCGGGGCCGGCGGTGTCGAGGAGCACGTCGTCGATGCCCCAGTCGGCGGTGACGGCGGCGAGGCCGCCCTCCGTCACGACGAGGATGAGGGGGCAGCCCGGTCCCGTGGACCGCAGCAGCTGGCACAGCGACCGCACCTGCGGGAGGTCGCGGCGGCCGTCGACGAGGATCACGTCCGCGCCGGGGGTGTCCACCAGGGCCGGGCCCTCGGCGGGGGCCACCCGTACGTTGTGCAGCAGCAGGCCGAGTGCGGGCAGCACCTCGGTCGACGGCTGCAGGGCATTGGTCAGCAGGAGAAGAGAACTCATGCCCGGCCACCTGCCCGGTTCGGGCGGCCGTGCTCCTGTTTGCTTCGCTGGTCCATCACGTCGGTTCCTCCTCGGTCCCGTCGAGGACGTGCGTGGTACTGCTTCGTACGCCTTGCCTGGCATCCGCCGGGGACCCCGCGCCCTGAGGTCCGGACGGACACCGCTGTTCTCGGTCCGTTCAACGTGCTGAAAGCACAAAAGGACCCGGGGGCTACGTTGCCCGGATCCTCTACGCCGCCAGAATAGCCCACCGCCCCTTTCGGGGCCGAGGGCTGCCGTGCACCGCATTCTGTGGTTCGCGCCACGCCTTCCTCCTGCGTATGCCCTGGTTTCGCCGGATCGAGCGGTCCGTCGACCGGTCGTGCGGGCCTTCCGGGCGCACGGACGGCGCGCGGAGGCACGCCGTGGTGACGGGCCAGAGGGGTCATCATGGAGGCCGACGGTAGAGAGCCGACGGAGCCGACCACGGGACCGACCGGTCGGCCGAGCGATAGGAGCTGCAGTGGCAACCGGAACCATCCGCTACTGGGCGGCGGCGAAAGCCGCGGCCGAGACGGCGGAGGAGCCGTACTCGGCGCACACACTGGCCGAGGCGCTCGACGCCGTGCGGGACCGCCATCCGGGGGAGCTGACCCGGGTCCTGCAGCGCTGCTCCTTCCTCGTGAACGACGAGCCCGTGGGCAAGCGCCCGCACGATGCCGTCCTGCTGACCGAGGGGGGCACCGTCGAGGTGCTCCCGCCGTTCGCGGGCGGGTGAGCGGAAACCGATGAGCACTCCCGAAGAGCAGCAGCGGCAGCAGCGGCAGCACGCCGCGGAGCAGGACCCGTACTCGACCCAGACCTGGCAGGCCGACACCTGGGAGACCGGGTACCAGCCGGTGCAGGCGCCGCTGGGCTCGGTCCCCGGGCAGCCGGCCGCCCCTGCGACGCAGGTCCCGCAGTCGCCGCAGTCGCCGCAGGTCCCGCAGGGGCAGTGGGGGCAGACCGGCGGCGGTGCCGTGCCGTGGCCGGACGCCACCGGAGGCGGTGCGGGCTCCGCGGCCGCCGCCGAGACGGCGTACCTGCCGCCGGTGCCGGCCCAGCCGCTGCACCAGCAGCCCGCGGCACCGGAGGGCTGGTTCCGCGACGAGCCGGCGCAGCCCCAGCACCACCAGCAGCACCAGCCCCAGCCCCAGCACCACCAGCCGCAGGCGCCCGCGGCCGCCTGGTCCGCCGACGCCGCCGCGCAGACGGCGTACCTGCCGCCCGTCCCCGCGCAGCAGCAGGCCCCGCAGCCGCAGCAGCCGGCGGTGCCCGACGGCTGGTTCCGCGACGAGCCGGCGCAGCCCGCGCAGCAGCAGCCCCAGGCCCCGGCTCCGGGCGTGCCGTGGCCGGACGCCACCGGGGGCGGGGCCCCCGCGGCCTCCGCCGCCGCCGAGACGGCGTACCTGCCGCCCGTGCGGGAGGCCGCCGGGGCCGCCGAGCAGACCGCGTACCTGCCGCCGGTGCAGCCGCAGGCCCCCGCGCCCGACGCCTGGTTCCGCGACGAGGCCCAGGCCCAGGCCCAGGCTTCGGCCGCCGCCGAGACCGCGTACCTGCCGCCCGTGCGGGAGCCGGCGGGGGCTGCCGAGCAGACGGCGTACCTGCCGCCGGTGCAGCCGCAGGCCCCCGCGCCCGACGCCTGGGGCACGGACGCCTCCGCCGCCGCGCAGACGGCGTACCTCCCGCCGGTCCCGTCGGAGCCGCAGCAGCGGCGGCCGGAGCCGCAGGAGCAGCCCGGGCCGTCCGCCGAGTACTCCCCGCCGACCCTCGGCGGGAACACCCTGCGCGCCGTCGACCCCGCCCAGGCCCGTGCCGAGGGCCGGTCGCCGATCATCGACCCGGGTCCGCAGTCGGCCATACTGACCGCCGCCCTCGGCCTGCTGATGGCCGGAGCCGCCGCCTTCGGCCAGTGGGCGCTGCTCGTGCCGCTGATCGCCCTCCAGGGGCTCACCGCGGCCGGCTGGTTCCGCCTGAACGGCATGTGGCCGGCCCGCCAGGGCATCGTCCTCGCCTTCGCCGGAGCCCTCGTCGCGGACGGGGCGGTGCTCGCGGTGGACGGTACGTACGCCCCCGGCGCGATCATCGGCACCCTCGGGGCCTGGGTGCTGCTGACGCTGGTGCTCCAGCTGCGCAGCCAGGCGGACCCCGACGAGCGGATGTACGGGCTGATGGCCTCGGTGGCCTCCGCCGCGCTGGCCATCGTCTGCACGGGCTTCCTCGCCGCGGACGGGGAGGCGGTGACCACCGGTGCAGCCGCCGTCGCGGTCGCCGTGTTCACGCGGGCCCTGCCGCTGCCGACCGTGCCGTCCGTCGGCGTCTCGCTGGCCGCCGCGGCCGGTGCGGGCATCGCGGTCGGCGGGCTGACCGGGCTGGGCGCGGGCGGGGCGCTGGTGGGCCTCGCGGCGGGCGTGTGCGCGCTGATCGGGCTGCGCGTGGCCGCGTACGACTACCCGTCCAAGTTCGTCCACATGACGGCCGGTGTGGCGCTGCCGCTGGCCGCCGCGGCCCCCGCCGTCTACCTGATGGGCCGGGTGGTCGGCTGACGCCGGCGGGGGAGCCGGACCGCTGACACCGCCCTCACGGCCGGTCATGGTCCACTAGAACGCACGTACCGACTAATTGGGGGAGGGGCACGTGCGTTTCATACGTGTCGTGGTGATCATCGGCGTGGTGCTGGGCGCGCTGTTCGTGGGCGCGGACCGCTGGGCGGTCGGCTACGCCGAGGACCGGCTGGCCGACCGCGTCCAGTCGTCCCGGCAGGGCCTGGTGGCCGGTGCCGAGGTGGAGATCCACGGGTTCCCCTTCCTGACCCAGGCGCTCACCCACGACCTGGAGCAGGTCGACCTGAGGCTGAAGGGCGTCGAGGTCACCGCCGACGGCCGCAAGACGCGGCTCTCCGAGCTCAACTCCTCGTTCCACGAGGTGAAGCTGAACGACAGCTACAGCGGCGGCACCGCCAAGCGCGCCGAGGGCACCGCGCTGATCTCGTACGAGGACCTGACCAAGGCCTCCCAGAACGGCGTGGTGCTCACCTACGGCGGGGCGCCGAACAAGGTGAAGGTCACCGCGACCGTGGACTTCCTCGGCAGGTCGATCACGCGCAGCGTGGTGTCCACCGTCGCCCTCGTCGAGTCGGGCGGTTCCAAGGTCGTCCGGGTGCGCGCGGACGCCGTGCCGGGTGAGGGCATCCCGGGGATCGAGACCGCGGTGCGCAAGCGGACCGACTTCGACCGCCGCCTCGACGGCGGGCTGCCGGCGGGGCTGGAACTCTCGTCGCTGACCTCGGACGAGTCCGGTGTGCACCTCACGCTGAGCGGTACGGACGTGTCCCTGGCCGGATCGTGAGACGACGCGGTCCGATCCGCAGATGGACGGGCCGCGCGAACAGCCCCGGAAGGCCGTGGGACGGCCGTCTGGGGCTTTCTCATCCCGCCATCCGGACGATCCTGTCTCGGTATATGACACGCCGGTGACAGGGCGGCCGGTTCGTCCCTACGATCCATGGCTATGAAGCATCAGCAGGCGGACCTCACGAAGCGGCGGGCAGTGGACCTGTGTCGCGTCGCCGCCATGCTCTGTCGCTCCATGTAGAGGTGTGAGCCTTCCGCTCCACCGGCCGGACCGACGGCCCTTCAGCCGCGTGACCGCACCGCCGCGCACGAGCCTCCCGACCCCCTGACGCCTCCCCGCGCAGGGTCCGAGAGCCGCACCCGCAGCGGCCGCACGCACCCGCACAGCCCGCTTCGCAGCAGCCCCAGCACAGCCCCGCCGCAACTGCCCCGGAGGAGAACACCATGAGCCGCAGCGACGTCCTCGTAGACGCCGACTGGGTCGAGGCCCACCTGAACGACGCCGACGTCGTGATCGTCGAGGTGGACGAGGACACGTCCGCGTACGACAAGAACCACATCAAGAACGCCGTCCGGATCGACTGGAAGCAGGACCTCCAGGACCCGGTCCGCCGCGACTTCGTGGACCAGGAGGGCTTCGAGAAGCTCCTCTCCGCCAAGGGCATCTCCAACGACGACACCGTCGTCCTCTACGGCGGCAACAACAACTGGTTCGCGTCCTACGCCTACTGGTACTTCAAGCTCTACGGCCACCAGGACGTCAAGCTCCTCGACGGCGGCCGCAAGAAGTGGGAGCTCGACTCCCGCGACCTGGTCGACGGCAAGGACGTCCCGAACCGCCCGGCCACCGAGTACAAGGCCAAGGCCCAGGACACGTCGATCCGCGCCTTCCGCGACGACGTCGTGGCCGCGATCGGCTCCCTGAACCTGGTCGACGTCCGCTCGCCCGACGAGTTCTCCGGCAAGCTGCTCGCCCCGGCGCACCTGCCGCAGGAGCAGTCGCAGCGCCCCGGCCACGTGCCGAGCGCCCGCAACATCCCGTGGTCGAAGAACGCCAACGACGACGGCACCTTCAAGTCCGACGAGGAGCTGACCGCCCTCTACGAGTCCGAGCAGGTGGACCTGGCGAAGGACACCATCGCCTACTGCCGCATCGGTGAGCGCTCCGCGCTCACGTGGTTCGTGCTGCACGAGCTCCTGGGCCAGGAGAACGTCAAGAACTACGACGGCTCCTGGACCGAGTACGGCTCGCTCGTCGGCGTGCCGATCGAGCTCGGCCCGAACAAGTAATCCCGGCCGGGCACGCGACGCCCGCCCTCGTAGCAGCAGAACCTCTCCAGGACAGGACAGAGAACATGTGTGGAGCACAGATCGGCGGGCCCGACCTCGCGACGCTGAAGCCCGGTGAGACCGCGATCCAGGGCCAGGTGACCAAGGACGGCGAGCCCGTCAGCGGATACGTCCGCCTGCTGGACTCGACCGGCGAGTTCACCGCCGAGGTCCCGACCTCCGCGACCGGCCAGTTCCGCTTCTACGCGGCCACCGGCTCCTGGACGCTGCGCGCGCTCGTCCCGGGCGGCCAGGCCGACCGCGCCGTCGTGGTCGCCGAGGCCGGCGGCGTGACGGACGTCGCCATCGCGGTCTAGCACCGCCGCGGTCTGCTGCTGCGGACCGACAGCAACCGGCCGAAGGGCCGCACCCCCGGGGGTTGGACGCCACTGGAACGGGGTGCGGCCCTTCGCGCCGTCCGCCGCCCTTGTCTTCGCGGGGGCCCGCCCTACGCTGGAGGCATGTACGCGCGGCGCCGGCGCGCCTACTTCTGGCTGATGGGCGGATGCCTCTTCCTCTTCGTCTCCGCCTGGTCCTTCGTGCGCCTGCTCTCGGTGGAGGCGGCGGTCGCACTGTGCGTGGTCGCCATGGTCATCCCGCCGGTCGCCGCGGTGGTCGCGAACCGGCGAGGGCCGGAGGACCGCTGGTGGGACGACCCGTCGGGCGATCCCACATCGGACGAATGGTGGGACGAACTGGACGGAAAGCGGCGGCCGGAAGACTGAAAGTCCGCCTATACAAAAGCGTAATAACGATGCGTAGCCCCGGTCCCGGTCCCGAAGGACCGCCGCAGGCTGCGCGCCGTCCTGCGCTGGACCACCGCCGTCCTCGTCTTCGGCGCCGCCGGCGCGGGGACCGCGTACGGGATCACGCAGGCCGAGCGCACCGACATCCCCGGCCTGTCCACCGAGGACGACGGCCGCTGGATCTATCCGGACACCGGCCTGAAGCTGGAGAATGACTCCGCGGTGAGCGCGGACACCTTCACCGGCTGCGGTCCCGACATGAACCTGAACGGCGTCGACCGCATCCAGACCGACGACGCCTGGGGCAGGGCCCGGGCCGCCCAGGCGGCCCCCGACGCCACGGGCGTCACCGTCCTGGAGGAGTCCGCTCCGTCCGGCGACGAACAGATCAGGGCCGGGTGCGTCCAGTCGGGTGACATCCAGGCCGTGATCCTCCAGTCCCGCAAGGGCACGGCCGGAGCCGTGCCGCTCCACCAGGCGGTGATCCTCCAGCAGCAGCTGCTGGGCTGACCGGCCGGGGCCGTTACGGCCTACCTCACACCGTGCGCCGGGCCCCGGGCCAGTAGGCTTGGGGACCGGCCCGTCCACCCGCACCGAATCCTCCGAGGAGCACCCCGTGCTTGAGGCAGTCTTCACCTCCCTGCTGGTCCTGGTCTGCGTCGGCGTCCTCGCCTTCACCGGCCTGGCCGTCAAGAAGCTGTACCAGGGTCAGCGCTGAGCATCCGCCCAGCCGACCGCCCCGGAACCCCTCCCACAGATCGCCTGAGCAGCCAACCATGATCCAGATCCCGTCCGACCTGAACCCGGGCCTCGTCCCCCTCGCCTTCCTCCTCGGCACCTGGGAAGGCGCCGGCGTGTTCGACTTCCCCGGCGAGGAGAAGTGCAACTTCGGCCAGGAAGTCGTCTTCAGCCACGACGGCCGGGACTTCCTGGAGTACACCTCCCACACCTGGGCGCTCGACGCCGAGGGCAACAAGGTGCGGCCGCTGGAGTCCGAGTCGGGCTACTGGCGCATCGACAAGGACCGCAAGGTCGAGATCGTCATGGTGCGCGACCAGGGCGTCGTCGAGGTCTGGTACGGCGAGCTCGCCGACCAGAAGCCCCAGATCGACCTCGTCACGGACGCCGTGGCCCGTACGGCCGCCTCCGGCCCGTACAGCGGCGGGAAGCGCCTCTACGGCTACGTGAAGAGCGACCTCATGTGGGTCGGCGAGAAGGCCACCCCCGACGTCGAGCTGCGCCCCTACATGTCGGCCCAGCTCAAGAAGGTCGTCACCCCGGAGGAGATCGCCGACATGGCGCGCAACCTCCCGGAGCTCCCGGAAGACGGCATCGCCTTCTTCCGCTGAGCCGGCCGGGCCGGCGTCCGGGCCCGCAGGGCCACGGGCACGGACACAGGCACAGGCACAGGCACCCGGAAAGGGGACCGCGGACTGACCGCGGTCCCCTTTCCGCGCTTACACTGGCCGGGTGGTGACCACCGACTGGAAGAGCGACCTGCGGCAGCGCGGCTACCGGCTGACACCGCAGCGCCAGCTCGTGCTCGAAGCGGTAGACGCCCTGGAGCACGCCAGCCCCGACGAGATCCTCGCGGAGGTCCGCAAGACCGCCTCCGGGGTGAACATCTCCACCGTCTACCGGACCCTGGAGCTCCTGGAGGAGCTCGGCCTGGTCTCCCACGCCCACCTCGGGCACGGAGCCCCCACCTACCACCTCGCCGACCGGCACCACCACATCCACCTCGTCTGCCGCGAATGCACCGGCGTCATCGAGGCCGACGTGGACATCGCCGACGAGTTCACGGCGAAGCTGCGCTCCACCTTCGGCTTCGAGACCGACATGAAGCACTTCGCGATCTTCGGACTGTGCGAGAAGTGCGCGGCGGCCAAGCGCCAGGCGGGCTCCGCGTAGCGGGGTCGTAGGCTGGTGGCATGACCAGCAGCCCCTTGCTCCATCTCCCCGGCGCCGTAGAGGCCGAAGGCCGTGACGAGGGCGTCGCCGCCCACTACGGAGAGCTCTACGGCGAACAGCGCGCCCTGGCCGACGGCCGCGGCTTCGTCGACCTGTCCCACCGCGGCGTCGTCACCGTCACCGGCGCGGACCGGCTGAGCTGGCTGCACCTGCTGATCACCCAGCACGTCAGCGACCTCCCCGCCGGGCAGGCCACCGAGGCGCTGATCCTCTCCGCCAACGGGCACATCGAGCACGCCCTCTACCTCGTCGACGACGGCGAGACGGTCTGGGCGCACGTCGAACCGGGCACCCAGGAGGCGCTCCTCGGCTACCTGGAGTCGATGAAGTTCTTCTACCGCGTCGAAGTCGCCGACCGCACCGCCGACTTCGCCGTCGTCCACCTCCCGGCCGGCTCGATCGCCGAGGTCGCCAAGGAGCACGTCGTACGCGAGACCGCGCACGGCCGGGACGTCTTCCTGCCCCGCGCCGACCTGGAGGCCTTCGCCGCCGCCCACGGCCCCGCCGCCGGACTCCTCGCCTACGAGGCCCTGCGCGTCGAGGCCCACCGGCCGCGCGTCGGCCTGGAGACCGACCACCGCACCATCCCGCACGAGCTGGGCTGGATCGGCACCGCCGTGCACCTCCAGAAGGGGTGCTACCGCGGCCAGGAGACCGTCGCCCGCGTCCACAACCTGGGGAAGCCCCCGCGCCGCCTGGTCTTCCTGCACCTGGACGGCTCCGAGGTGCTGCTCCCGGCGCACGGAACGCCCGTACGGCTCGCGGCGGACGGGGAGGACGGCCGCCAGCTCGGCTTCGTCACCACCGCCGTGCGCCACCACGAGCTCGGCCCGATCGCACTCGCCCTGGTGAAGCGGAACGTCCCGGTCGACGCCCCGCTGCTGGCCGGGAACACGGCCGCCGCGCAGGAGGTCGTCGTAGCGCCCTGACCGCCGCGCGGCCATCCGGCCGCGCGGCCATCCGGCTACACGTCGATGACGATGGTGAACGGGCCGTGGTTCGTCAGCGAGACCCGCATGTCCGCGCCGAACCGGCCCGTCGCCACCGTCGCGCCCAGCGCCCGCAGCTGCGCCACGACCTCGTCGACCAGCGGCTCCGCCACCGGCCCGGGCGCGGCCGCGTTCCAGGTGGGGCGGCGGCCCTTGCGGGCGTCCCCGTACAGCGTGAACTGGGAGATCACCAGCAGCGGCGCGTCCACGTCGCTGCACGACTTCTCCGCCTCCAGGATCCGCACGGACCACAGCTTGCGGGCCAGTACCGCCGCCTTCTCCGGGGTGTCGTCGTGGGTCACCCCCACCAGCACGCACAGCCCCTCGCCGACGATCTCGCCGACCGTCTCGCCCGCCACGACGACGCTCGCGCCGTCCACCCTCTGCACCACTGCTCGCATACCACCTGTGTACCAGGAGTGCACCCGTCCGGGGCCGATCGGGTGGAGTGGGACTGCGTCCGCACCACGGAGAGTGGCACCATGCACGCAGGCGGTGCCCCCAGCACCGGTCGAGGGGACGGATACGAACGTCATGAACACTTCTGGTACCTCCGCACCTGCACCCGCGTCACCCGCGTCACCCGCCCCGGGCACTCCGGCCCCGGCCGGGGGCACGGCCGGGCGGCCCCCCGCGCAGCGCACCGGCGAGCCGCTGGGGCCGACCACCCCCGCCACCGCCCTCGGCCTGCCCGAGCTGCGCGCGATGCGGCGCGACGCGCAGCGCGACGAGGCCGACCTGAGCTACGTACGCAGGCTCCTCCAGGGCCGCATCGACATCCTGCGCGCCGAACTGGCCCGGCGTACGGACCCCGAGGCGCCGGTGGTGGACCGGCTCTCGGAGATCCTCGCCGACGCCCCGTCGAGCCGCAGCGCCTCCGCCCGGCACGTCACCCTGGGCACCCCGCACAACGAGGAGTACCGGCTGCTGGCCGCCGAGATGCTCTCCGACGTGGAGCTGTCGGACCTGGAGGCGCGCACGGACGGCGAACTGCACGACGCGATGGGCCGGCTGGTCCGGTACGAGCAGCAGGTCTCGCGGCGCCGCCAGCAGCTCCAGCGGATGGCCGACGACTCCAGCGCGGAGATCACCCGCCGCTACCGCGAGGGCGAGGCGCAGGTGGACGACCTGCTGGCGTAGCCGGTCCGGCGCGGACCGGCTCGCCGGCCCGTGCCGGGGCGGCGGAAATTGGGGCGACCGGTCCCGGACCCGGCGGTTAGCGTGGCCGGTCATGAGCGCTGACGTGCGGCCGATCGCCGCCTCCGAACTCCCCGCCTGGCTCACCACGTTGAACACGGGCTTCCTGACTCCGGGCGCGCCGACCGAATCCGATGTCGCCCAGCGCGCCGCCCACATCGACCTCGCGCGCGTACAAGGGGCCTTCGACAAGGAGACGGGGCGGTGCGTCGCCACCTTCCGCTCCTTCGCCCAGGAACTGACGGTGCCCGGCGGCGCCACCGTCGGGGCCAGCGCGATCTCGAACGTGGCCGTGCTGCCCACCCACCGCCGCCAGGGCCTGCTGACCCGCATGATGGAGGCCGAACTGGCCGCCTCCCACGCGCGCGGCGACGTCCTGTCCACCCTGATCGCCGCCGAGTACCCGATCTACGGCCGCTACGGCTACGGCGCCGCGACCGTCCACGCCGAATGGGAGGTCGACGTCGCCCGCACCGGTCTCGACCGCGGCCGCCCGGCGCCGGTCGGCGGCGGCCGGATCGACCTGGTCGACGCCGCCGGGGCGCGGCGCGTCGGGCCCGCCCTGCACGAGCGGCTGCGGGCCTCCCGGCACGGCATGGTCGACCGCGACGAGCGCTGGTGGAGCCTGAAGACCGGCCTGGAGCAGATGTCGCACCGCCCCTACCGGGAGCAGATGTACGCGGTGTACCGGGACGCGGCCGGCGAGGTGGCGGGGCTGGCGGCCTACCGGGCCGACGACCACTGGACGGACGCGAAGACCCCGCTGAACACCGTGCAGGTCGGTGACTTCCTCGCGCTGACCCCGCAGGCCGAGAAGGCGCTGTGGCACTTCCTGTGCTCCAT
Source organism: Streptomyces sp. NPDC043896 (assembly GCF_056435605.1). Taxonomy (NCBI): domain Bacteria; kingdom Bacillati; phylum Actinomycetota; class Actinomycetes; order Kitasatosporales; family Streptomycetaceae; genus Streptomyces; species Streptomyces sp. NPDC043896. Next base: position 55,711 of record NZ_JBWKEE010000028.1, on the reverse strand, counting down.
CGACTGGGTGCTGAAGGTCCGCAGCGGCAACCGTGCCCCGGACGACCTGCTGCCGGAGCTGCTGCCCGACGCGCGGGCGGCCCGGCCGGTGTCGGCCGCCGACTTCCTGTGGGTGCGCGTGCTGGACGTCGTACGGGCGCTCGGCGCGCGGACGTACGCCGTGCCCGGGGTGCTCGTGCTGGAGGTCGACGACCCCAGCGGCCCGGCGGGCGGCCGCTACCGGCTGGACGCGGGCGCCGGCCGTTGCGTCCGTACCGAGGAGGAGGCCGGGCTGCGCCTCGACGTGTCCGCGTTGGGCTCCCTGTACCTGGGTGACGCGTCGGCGGTGCGGCTGGCCGCGCTGGGCCGGGCGGAGGAGCTGCGGCCGGGGGCCGTGGACCTCGCCGACGCGGTGTTCCGCACCGCGCGCCGGCCGTGGTGCCCGGACGTCTTCTGAGCCTTCGGAGCGGGGGACGTGACGGACGCGGCCTCCCGGCCGGGACCGTTGCCCGGCAGGGGCCTATCGTCGCCACCGGTGTCCGCGGACGCCGGCGTGGCGCAGAACCAAGAGGATTGAGTACGTGACATCGATTGTGGAACGGCTGCGCGCGGCCGGCTGCGTCTTCGCGGAGGAGGAGGCCGGCCTGCTGGCCGCGGCCGCCACCGACGAGGGACACCTGGCGGGCATGGTCGCCCGCCGGGTGGACGGCGAACCGCTGGAGCACGTCGTCGGCTGGGCGGAGTTCTGCGGGCTGCGCGTGGAGGTGGGCGCGGGGGCGTTCGTACCGCGCCGGCGCACCGAGTTCCTGGTGCAGGAGGCGGTGGAGCTGGCCCGGCCCGGTGCGGTGGTGCTGGACCTGTGCTGCGGGGTCGGTGCCCTCGGTGCGGCGGTGGCGGCCCAGGTCCCGGGCGGGGTCGAGCTGCACGTGGCCGACATCGACCCGGCGGCGCTGGCGTACGCGCGGCGCAACGTGGCCCCGTACGGGGGCGCGGTGTGGGAGGGCGACCTGTACGCGGCGCTCCCGGAGGAGCTGCGGGGGCGGGTGGACGTGCTGGTGGTCAACGCCCCGTACGTGCCGACGGGGGAGATCGGGCTGATGCCGTCCGAGGCGCGGGACCACGAGCCGCTGGTCTCCCTCGACGGCGGTTCGGACGGGCTGGACGTGCACCGCCGGGTCGCGGCGGAGGCGCTGCGCTGGCTCGCGCCGGGCGGGCACCTGCTGATCGAGACGAGTGCCCGGCAGGCGCCGCTGACGGCGTCCGCGCTGACCGGCGGCGGTCTCGTGGTGCGGGCGGTCACCTCGGAGGAGCTCTACGCGACGGTGGTCATCGGACGGGCGCCGGCTGCGGCTGCCTGAGGGAGCTGAGGGGACGGGTGGACGTGGACGTGGACGCGGGTGTGGGTGTGGGTGTGGGTGTGGACGAGGGCCGGGGCGACGGCGAGGGCCGGGACGGCGGGGTTTCGCTGACGGAGCGTTTCGAGGAGCACCGCGGGCATCTGCGGGCGGTCTCCTACCGGATGCTCGGTTCGCTCAGCGAGGCCGACGACGCCGTCCAGGAGGCCTGGCTGCGGCTGGACCGCACCGACGTGAGCGGGGTCGGGAACCTCGGCGGCTGGCTGACGACGGTGGTCTCGCGGATCTGCCTCAACCTGCTGCGGGCGCGCGAGACGCGGCGCGAGGACCCGGTGGAGCGGCTGGAGGTACGGGTCCCGGACCCGCTGATCAGCCCCGGGCGGCGGATCGACCCCGAGCAGGAGGTGCTGCTCGCGGACTCGGTCGGGCTGGCGCTGATGGTGGTGATGGAGTCGCTGGCCCCGGCGGAGCGGCTGGCGTTCGTCCTGCACGACATGTTCGCGGTGCCGTTCGAGGAGATCGCCCCGCTGATCGAGAAGTCCGCCGCGGCGACCCGGCAGCTGGCCAGCCGCGCGCGCCGCAAGGTGCAGGGGCAGGCCCCGGCTCCGGACGCGGACCTCGCCCGCCAGCGGGCGGCGGTGGACGCCTTCTTCGCCGCCGCGCGGGACGGGGAGTTCGAGGCGCTGGTCGCGGTGCTGGACCCGGACGTGGTCCTGCGCTCCGACGGCGGTGCGGGCGGCGCGGCGGACGCGGTGCTGCGCGGGGCGCGGACGGTGGCGGGCCGGGCGGTCACGTACAGCTCGCTGTCGCCGTTCGTGCGCCCGGCGCTGATCAACGGCGCCGCCGGTGTGGTGGTGGTGCGCAAGGACCGGGCGGTTTCGGTGATGGCCTTCACCGTCGTCGACGGCAGGATCGCCGCGATCGACGCCCTGTCCGATCCGGAGCGGCTGAAGCTGCTCGACGTCACGGGGCTCTAGGGCCGACGGGGCGGCCGGGGCGAGGGGCGGCCGGGGCCGAGGGGCGGCCGGGTGGCAGCCCCTCGGCCCGCCGGGCCGTGCGGGGTGTCAGGCCGTGGCGGGCACGGCCGTCCTGCCGAGGAGTTCGGCGACGCGGACGAAGCCGTCGCCGCCGTGGCCGTGGGCGATCGCCCGCTGGGCCAGGCCCTCGGTCGCGCGCATCAGGGACGCCTCGATGCCGTGCGCCTCGGAGGCGTGGATGATGTGGGCCATGGACGAGGCTCCCGAGGTCAGCGGGTTGAGCTCGCCGGAGTAGCTCCCGCTGTCCACGTCCGCGGCGAACTCCGCGAAGAGCGGCGGCAGGATCGCGGCGATCCCCTGGGCGAACGGGGCCAGTTCCCCGGCGCTGACGCCCTCGGCCTTCGCGACCGCCAGGGCGTGGGCGTAGCCGGCCATCGAGGTCCAGAAGATGTCCAGGAGGGCGATGTCGTACGCCGCCGCGCGGCCGATGTCCTCGCCGAGGTGGGTGTGGGTGCCGCCGAGGGCGTCCAGCACCGGCCGGTGCTCGCGGTAGAGCTCTTCCGGGCCGCTGTGGATGAACACGGCGTCCGGGGTGCCGATGGTCGGCGTCGGGGTCATGATCGCGCCGTCGAGGTAGGGGATGCCGTGGCCGGCGGCCCAGGCGCCGGTGTCCCGGGCGCGGCCGGGGGTGTCGGCGGTCAGGTTGACGAGGGTGCGGCCCTTGAGGGCGGTGGTGACGGCGTCGGACCGCAGGATCGCGTCGGAGGCGTCGTAGTTGACCACGCAGACCACGGTCAGGGCGCTGGCGGCGACCGCCTCCTGGGCCGACGGCGCGGTGATCGCACCCCGTGCGACGAGGTCGCCGTCGCGGCCGGGGGTGCGGTTCCAGACGGTGGTGCGCACTCCGGCGGCCAGGAAGGCGCCCGCCAGGGCCCGGCCCATCGGGCCGAGGCCGAGTACGGTGACGGTCGGCTGCTGGGTGGACGAGGACATGGCTCAACTCCCATGAAAATATGAGCTATACGAGAAAAGGTCGTGTGAAAGACGTGCGGGGCAGCACAGGGGGAGGGCAGGGGAATGACGCGCAGTCGCGCCCAGGATCCGAACGTCTGCGGGGTGACCGCGGCGATGGCCGTGATCGACGGGAAGTGGAAGACGTCCCTGCTGTGGATGCTGGAGGACGGTCCCCAGCGTCCGGGTGAGCTGCGGCGCCGGCTGCCCGGCCTCAGCGAGAAGGTGCTGACCCAGGCGCTCCGCGAGATGGAGGCCGACGAGATCGTGCACCGGGAGGTGCACGACGTACTGCCGTTGAAGACCGAGTACTCCCTGACCGACTTCGGCCGGGCACTCGCGGAGGCGGTGGCGCCGCTGTCCGACTGGGGCCACCGGCGGCTGGACCGGATGGCGGAGTCCCGGATGGCGGAGTCCCGCCGCGCGGCTTCCTGAACCCTTCCTCCCGGCCGCCGGACCAGCATCACCCGGCGGCGGCCACCCGCCAAGTACCCACAAAAAGGTGGGTACTCGGGTGGGTCCGGCGGGCGTCCGGCTAGCTCAGGACGAGCGGCACCCGGGTGCCCAGCTGCCCGGCCCCCTCCAGTGCGGCCTTCTCGGCGGCGGTCGGGGCGCGGCGGCCGGTGCCGACCAGCAGGGCGTCCTCGTCGGAGAACGACGGCGGGAACGCCGCCCCCGCGATGCGCTCCAGCAGGGCCCGGGCCCCGGCGAGGCCCTCGGCGGGCGGGCGCGGCGCGTGCGGGAGGTGCGCGACGAGGTCGAGGTGGTGCAGCGTCCACTCCAGGACGTACGCGGACAGGTAGTCGCCGGCGGTGAGCACCTGGTCGCGGGTGCCGACCCGGGCGCAGCGGTCGGCGAGCCCGGCGGCGCGGCCGGCGGCGGAGCCGACGTCGTCGAGGTGGAACGTGAGCAGCCACGGCTCCCCGTACGCGGCGGCCAGCCGCACGGTCAGCGCGTCGAGGGGATCCTGCGCGGCCGGGTCCGCACCGGTCTCCCAGTAGCTCGCGGCGTCGCGGGTGGGCTCGGCGTCGGCGGGGGTGGCGAGGGTGATCAGCACGTCCTGGGCGTCGATGACCAGGTGGCACACCAGATCCCGCACGAGCCACCCCCGGCAGCCGGACGGCTGCCCGAAGTCCGCGTCGGAGAGCCCGGCGACCGCCGCGCGCAGCGCCGCCCACGACCGTGAGAAGAGGTCCACGCCCGCAAGCTAGCAGCGGCCGGGTGCCGGCGGGCGGGATCCGACGCGGCCCTGGCCGAAAGCCGGGCCGGGGCGGCCGGTCCGGCGCAGGTGGTAGGCCCGCGTCACCCCGGCCGGCAGCGGCCCCCGGGCCGCCATGCTCCCGCGCACCGGCGGGGCGCCGCGTCCCCCGGCGGTTCCGGCCGCCTCCCCCGGACGGGGGAGGCGCGGGGGTACCCGGGGGCGAGGCCCGGGGGTGGGAGCTATTGCTAGCAAGCGCTTGCAATAGTTAGCAGGGTGCGGCAGGATCGGGGCATGGCATCGCTCAACGTCGGAAACCTCGGCGAATACCTCCGTGAGCAGCGGCGGCAGGCCCAGCTTTCGCTGCGGCAGCTGGCCGACGCGGCGGGGGTGTCGAATCCGTACCTGAGCCAGATCGAGCGCGGGCTGCGCAAGCCGAGCGCGGACATCCTCCAGCAGCTGGCCAAGGCGCTGCGGATCTCCGCCGAGACGCTGTACGTGCAGGCCGGGATCCTCGACGAGCGGGACCGGGACGAGGTGGAGACGCGGGCCGTCATCCTCTCCGACCCGTCGATCAACGAGCGGCAGAAGCAGGTGCTGCTCCAGATCTACGACGCGTTCCGCAAGGAGAACGCGCTGGAGGCCGACGAGGCTCCCGGTGACGGCGCGGCAGCCGGCGGTGCCGGTGACGACGCCGCGATGCCCCCTACGAACTGACTGTGATCCGGGAGGACCCGCACATGGCCATCGCCGATGACCTGAAGAAGACCCTCACCGACCCCACCCCGCTCTACTTCGCCGCCGGTACGGCCGACCTCGCCGTCCAGCAGGCCAAGAAGGTGCCCGCGCTGATCGAGCAGCTGCGCACCGAGGCCCCCGCGCGCATCGAGGCCGTGAAGAACACCGACCCGAAGGCCGTGCAGGAGGCCGTCACCGCCAAGGTCACCGAGGTGTTCGGCTCGATCGACCCGAAGAAGCTCGGCGAGACCGCCCAGGACCTCGCGCTGCGCGGCGTCGGGGTCGCCGCCGAGTACGCCGTCCGGGCCAAGGAGACCTACGACAAGGTCGCCGAGCACGGCGAGCAGACCGTACGGGCCTGGCGCGGCGAGGTCGCCGACGAGATCGTCGACATCGCGGAGGCCGTCGAGCCGGAGCCCGCGCAGGAGCCCGCGCAGGAGCCGGCCGAAGCCCGGGACGAGGCGCCGGCGGAGGCCGCCGGCGAGGAGAAGCCCGCCGCGAAGAAGTCCGCCGCGCGTCGCGGAACGGCCAAGAAGGCCGCCGCCACGCCCGGCGAAGAGGCCTGAACGGCCGGAAATCGGGCCGGGCACCCGGCGGGTGCCCGGTTCGTTGCCGTTTGGGAAGGCGGCTCCGGCGGTAGCGTGGAGTCAGTGGTGCCGGATGCGAAAAGGCGGTCGAGACGATGCTGATGCAGGGATTCGATAACGGGGTCCTCCCCTTGCTCGGCTACGCCATGCTGGCCCTCGCCGTGGCGGCCTTCGTGCTGGCGCTGCTCGCGCGCGAGGACGCGTACCGGGCCGCCGACAAGCAGACGAAGACCTTCTGGCTGGTCATCCTCGGGGTGACCGTCCTCGTGGACTTCTTCCTCGGGATGCTGTTCCTGCAGATCGCGGGCCTGGTGGCGAGCATCGTGTTCTTCGTCGACGTCCGCCCCGCGCTCAAGCAGGTTTCGGGCGGCGGTCCGCGCCGCGGCGGCAGCAGCAGCGACGGCCCGTACGGGCCGTACAACGGCGGCCGCTGAGCCGCCGCCCGGGTCCGCGGGGCCCTAGCCGGCCGCGCGGGAGAGCAGGACGACGGCCACGTCGTCCGTCAGCTCGCCGCCGTTGAGGCGGCGGGCCTCGGTGACGGACGCCTCCAGCAGCGCCTCGCCGCTCAGGCCGCGCTCGATGTGCCGGTTGATCATCTCGACCATGCCGTCCTGCCCGAGGCGCTCGCGGCCGTCGCCGATGCGGCCCTCGATGAGGCCGTCGGTGTAGAGCATCAGGCTCCACGTGCCGCCCAGGTCGACCTGGCGGCGGGGCCAGCGGGCCCGGGGGAGCAGCCCGAGCGCCGGGCCGCTGTTCTCGTACGGGAGCAGCCGGGCGGGCCCGCCCGGCCGGGATATCAGCGGCGCCGGGTGCCCGGCCAGGCACAGGCCCGCGCGCCGGCCGTCCGGGGAGATGTCCACCGTGCACAGCGTCGCGAAGATCTCCTCGCAGGGCCGCTCCACCTCCAGCACCTCCTGGAGGGTGGCGAGCAGGTCGTCCCCGCACAGCCCGGCCAGGGTCAGGGCCCGCCAGGCGATCCGCAGCTCGACGCCGAGGGCCGCCTCGTCGGGGCCGTGCCCGCAGACGTCGCCGATCATCGCGTGGACGGTGCCGTCCGGGGTGCGGACGGTGTCGTAGAAGTCCCCGCCGAGCAGGGCCCGGCTGCGGCCGGGACGGTAGCGGGCGGCGAAGCGGAGGTCGGAGCCCTCCAGGAGGGGAGTGGGGAGCAGTCCGCGCTCCAGGCGGGCGTTCTCCTGGGCGCGCAGTTTCGATTCTGCAAGCTTGTACTGGGCGATGTCGGCCCGTTTTCTCTCCACGGCGTAGCGGATGGCCCGGCTCAGCAGCCGGCCGTCGAGCTCGTCGCGGTAGAGGAAGTCCTGGGCACCGACGCGCACGGCCTCGGCGGCGCGGTCGGCGTCGGCCTCGCCGGTCAGTACGAGCACGGCGTGCCGCGGGGCGATGCGGAGGACCTCGCGCAGGGCGCCGAGACCGTCCTCGCCGGGGCCGGGCAGGGCCAGGTCCAGCAGGACGCAGTGCACGTCGGGGGTGAGCAGCCGCGCGGCCTCGGTGAGGTTGCGGGCGCTGCGGATGCGGATCCGGTGGCCGTCGGCGTCGAGGATCTCGGGGACGGTGAGGCCGCCCGCGGGGTCGTCCTCCACCACCAGCAGCGTCAGCGACGCCTGCGGTGCGGGGCCGCTGTCCGTGGCCGGGGTGTCCCTCTGCCGCGGTACGGGTACGGGCATCGTCTCCGGTTCCTTGCCTCCCCCCGAAGGTGCGCTCATGCGGCAGACCCTAGCGGGCTGGTGCGGGCGAGCGGAATGGCCGCCGGGGGAGGGCCGCCGTCATATGCCCTCATCGCGGGGGAAAACCGTGCCGCCGGGATGACCAACGTCACGGCCGGGCCGGTGGGCGTCCCGCCCACCGAGACCCGGGCTCCGCCCGGGGCGGTAGCGCCCTGTAGTGACCCGTACGCGGGCCCGGCAGGGCGGCTCCGGAGCGGGGTCCGGGCAGGCGGCTCCGGACCGGGGTGCCGGCACCCCGGCCCGGAGCCCCGGGGTACCGGTCACCGCCCGGCCAGGGCCTACGCGTCGGGGCGGACCACCGCCTTGATCGGCATCGAGCCGGCGCCCGCCATGGTCACCGAACGGCCCGGGCGCGGGGCGTGGACCATCGCGCCGTCGCCCACGTACATGCCCACGTGGGTCGCGTCGTCGAAGTAGATGATGAGGTCCCCCGGGCGCATGTCCTTCATCGCGACCTTCGGCAGCAGTCGCAGTTGCTCCTGCGAGGTGCGCGGGATCCCCCGCCCCGCCGCCAGCCAGGCCTGCGAGGTCAGTCCGGAGCAGTCGAAGGAGTCCGGACCCGTGGCGCCCCACACGTACGGCTTCCCGATCTGCGCCGTCGCCCACTGCACGGCCCGCTTGCCCGCGTCCGTCGCGGCGCCGTTGACGTCCTTCATCGCGCCCGACGACAGCCACGCCGTCTGCGCCTTGTACTGCGCTTCCTGCTCCAGCTGGAGCAGCCGGGCCTTCTCCTCGGCCTCCAGCCTGCTCTCCAGGGCCTCCGCCGCCTTGATCTTCTCCTCGATCTCCTTCTTGGCGGCTTCCTTCTTGACCCTGTTCTCCTCCATCTTCTGCCAGAGCGCGCCCGCTTCCTTCGCGTACCGCTCCAAGTCGGTCTGGGTGCGGTTCAGTTCGGACAGCAGGTCCGTGGTGGCCTTCTCGCCCTGCCGCAACCGCCCCGTCCCGTCCAGGAAGTCGGACGGGCTGTCGCTCAACGCCAGCCGCGCGCCCGGCGGGAGTCCGCCCGAGCGGTACTGGGCGCGGGCCGCGGCGCCCGCGCGGTTCTTCAGGGAGGAGATCCGGTCCTGGCCCGCCACCACCAGGTTGGCGATCTGCACGATGCGCTCGGACTGCGCCTTGGTCTCGCCCTCCGCGAGGTTGTACGCGTCGGTCGCGCTGCCGGCCTGCCGGTAGAGGCCGTCTATCTCCTTGCGGACCTGCTCCAGGGACTTGGCGCCCGGCTCGGGCGCGGGAGCCGCCGGCGCGGCGGGGGCCGAGGGGGCCGAGGGTGCGCCGGGAGCCGCGTACGCGGTGCCCGCGATCCCCGGGGCCGCCAGTATCGCCATGGCGCACAGCAGCGTGAGGGCGGACACTCCCCGCCGGCGCGACGACGCTCGCTTCACGGTCCCCATGGCTCCCCCAGGTGCCCCGGGTCAGACCGATGTCGCGGGGCGGACCGGGCGTACCGGACCGGACATCAGATCTGACTATTCATCAGTAACTTGGCACTGTCACCGGGATGGTGCCATGACTCGGTGAATTCCAACACCCTCCGGATGCCTCCCCGATCATGACCGGCCACACCCCGACCGTCCCAGCCGACTCAACGGGCCGCCCCCGACGCCGGTTCCCCACCGCGCGAGGTTCACCCCGCCGGGCGCAACGCCTCCCAGCGCACCGTCAGTTCCCCCTGCCGCCACCGCACCGGACCGTCCGCCAGCGGCCAGTCCGCGGCCAGCGCCCGCGCCGTCCGGATCCACCGCTGCCGCGCCCCGTACGAGGCGTACGGAGCCGCCGCCGCCCACGCCCGGTCGAAGTCACGCAGGAACGCGTGCACCGGCTCACCCGGCACGTTCCGGTGGATCAGCGCCTTCGGCAGCCGCTCCGCCAGGTCCGACGGCCGCTCCAGCGACCCCAGCCGCGTCGCGAACGTCACCGTGCGCGGCCCCTCCGGCCCCAGCGCCACCCACACGTGCCGCCGGCCGATCTCGTCGCAGGTCCCCTCCACCAGCAGCCCGCCCGGAGCCAGCCGGCCGCACAGCCGCTCCCACACCTCCGCGACCTGCTCCTCGTCGTACTGCCGCAGTACGTTCGCCGCCCGGATCAGCGCCGGACGCTCCCCGCCGTCCAGCGGCACCTCGAAGCCGCCGTGCCGGAAGGCCAGCCCCTCCCGCTCGTACGGCTTCGCCCCCGCCACCCGCGCCGGCTCGATCTCGATGCCGACCACCCGCACCGCCGGAGCCGCCGCCCGCAGCCGCGCCAGCAGCTCCACCGCCGTCCACGGCGCCGCCCCGTACCCCAGGTCCACCGCCACCGGCGCGTCCGCCCGGCGCAGCGCCGGCCCGTGCGCGGCGGCGATCCAGCGGTCCATGCGGCGCAGCCGGTTCGGGTTCGTCGTCCCGCGCGTCACGGTGCCCACGGGGCGCTTCGGGGAGGGCGGAGTACTGCGGGAGACCATGCGCCGAGCGTAAGCGGAGCGCGCGGCCAGGATGAAAATCCGGAAAACGCACAGGAACTTCCCGGCTCCCGGAATGCGGCGGACCGCCATCCGGGTTGCACTCCTTGCAGGGCGCCGACCGCGCTCCCGCAGCCATGCCGCCCCACCGGCGCTGCCGTCCCGCCCGCCAGGGCGGGGACGCAGTGGACCGCAGACCGTCGTCCGAGCGAGAGGAACTGCTCCCTTGAGCCAGTACGTGTCCCGCCTCGGCGGCAGCATCAGCGGCCGCATCGCCGCCGCCCGCGGCGCCCGACCCGACGCCCCCCGCCTGCGCCTCCCGGCCGTCGGCCACCACCGCAAACCCCGCCGGGTGGCCATGCTCAGCGTGCACACCTCACCGCTGCACCAGCCCGGCACCGGCGACGCCGGGGGCATGAACGTCTACATCGTCGAGCTGGCCAAGCGCCTCGCCGCGATCAACATAGAGGTCGAGGTCTTCACCCGCGCCACCGCCGGCGGCCTGCCGCCCGTCGTGGAACTCGCGCCCGGAGTCCTCGTACGGCACGTCGACGCCGGCCCCTACGAAGGCCTCGCCAAGGAAGAGCTGCCCGCCCAGCTGTGCGCCTTCACCCACGGCGTCATGCAGGCCTGGGCCGGCCACCGCCCCGGCTACTACGACCTCGTCCACTCCCACTACTGGCTCTCCGGCCACGTCGGCTGGCTCGCCGCCGAACGCTGGGGCGTACCGCTCGTGCACGCCATGCACACCATGGCCAAGGTCAAGAACGCCGCGCTCGCCGAGGGCGACACCCCCGAGCCCGCCGCCCGCGTCATCGGCGAGACCCAGATCGTCTCCGCCGCCGACCGGCTCATCGCCAACACCGCCGAAGAGGCCGAGGAACTCGTACGCCACTACGAGGCCGACCCCGGCAAGGTCGCCGTCGTCCACCCCGGCGTCAACCTCGACCGCTTCACCACCGGCGACGGCCGCGCCGCCGCCCGCGCCCGCCTCGGCCTTCCGCAGGACGCCGTGATCCCGCTCTTCGCGGGCCGGATCCAGCCCCTGAAGGCCCCCGACATCCTGCTCCGCGCCGTCGCCGAACTCGTCGACCGGGACCCCTCGCTGCGCCGCCGCCTCTTCGTCCCCGTCGTCGGCGGCCCCAGCGGCAGCGGCCTCGCCAAGCCCGAGGGGCTGCAGAAGCTCGCCGCGAAGCTCGGCATCACCGACCTCGTCCACTTCCACCCGCCGGTGGCCCAGGACCGGCTCGCCGACTGGTTCCGGGCGGCGTCCGTGCTGGTCATGCCGTCGTACAACGAGTCCTTCGGGCTCGTCGCCATCGAGGCCCAGGCCACCGGCACACCCGTCCTCGCGGCGGAGGTCGGCGGGCTGCCAGTCGCCGTCAACGACGGGGTCACCGGGATCCTCGTACCCGGACACGACCCGGTGGACTACGCCCGCGAGCTGCGGCGCTTCGTCGACGACCCCGGCCTCACGGCCCGCATGGGCGCCGAGGCCGCGCGGCACGCGCAGTTCTTCGGCTGGGACACCGCGGCCGCCGGCACCGCCGACGTGTATACGGCGGCCATGCACGATCACCGCCGTCGCGTACGCTCCCACCATGGCTGACACCGCCGCGGACGCCGTCGCCGACACGGCCGCGATCATCGAGTCCACGCTGGCCGGCGCCGAGCTGAGCTGGGAGAGCCCCGAGCCGGGCTCGTACGTCGTACAGCTCCCCGGCACCCGCAAGCTGAGCACCACCTGCTCCCTGCGGATCGGCCGGCACTCGCTGTCGGTCAACGCCTTCGTCATCCGCCACCCCGACGAGAACGAGGCCGGCGTCCACCGCTGGCTGCTGGAGCGCAACCTCAAGCTGTACGGGATGGCGTACGCGGTCGACCCGCTCGGCGACGTCTACCTCACGGCCCGGCTCCCGCTGTCGGTGGTCACCCCCGACGACCTGGACCGCCTCCTCGGCACGGTCCTGGAGGCCGCGGACGGCGCCTTCAACACCCTGCTGGAGCTCGGCTTCGCGGGGGCGATCCGGCGCGAGTACGAATGGCGCGTCGCGCGGGGCGAGTCGACGCGCAACCTCGACGCCTTCAGGAACCTGACGAAGCCTTCCTGACGCACCGGCCCGCTCCGGGGCCCCCGGGCCCCCGGAGCGCAGCGCCACCCCGCCCCCCGGAGGGGTCAGGCGGCCGACGCCGACGCCGCCGGACGCGTCCGCCCGGCAGCGGACCCGGCGGCCGGGACGGCGTCGGCCTCCGCCCCCTCCGGGAGCCCCCGCATCAGCAGCCAGTACCCCGCCGCCGCCACCGTCCCCAGCACACCCGTGGCCGCCCACAGCCACCCCGCCCCGTACCGGTCGATCACGAAACCGGCCATCAGCGGGGCCACCAGCGACGCCACCGCCCACGACATCGTGTACATGCCCTGGTAGCGCCCCCGCCCGTGCACCGGCGACAGCCGCACCACCAGCCCCATCTGCGTCGGCGAGTTCACGATCTCCGCCAGCGTCCACACGCACACCGTCAGCGCGTACGCCCACAGCGACCCCGCGAAGGCCGTCATCGCGAACCCGTACCCCGCCAGCAGCGCCGAGATAACCAGCAGCCGGCCCGGGTCGCGGTGCTCGATGAACCGCGTCACCGGGATCTGCAGCAGCACGATCAGCAGCCCGTTCGCCGCGACGACCAGCCCGTAGTCACCCGGCGAGAACCCGGCCTGCCCCATGGCCGCGGGCAGCCCCACCGAGCCCTGCGTGAAGATCAGCGAGATCAGGAACGACAGCCCGACCACCGCCATGAACGGCCCGTCCCGCAGCACGGTCCCCAGCCCGATCTCCGGAGCCGCCTCCGCGACCTCCCCCGCGTCCTTCACCGGACGCGACTCGGGCAGCTTCACGAACACCAGCACCGCGCACACCAGCGTCAGCGCCGCCTCGCCCAGGAACCCGGCCAGGTAGCTGTACTCCGCCACCACGCCCGCCACCACCGCGCTGATGCCGAAGCCCATGTTGATCGCCCAGTAGTTCAGGGCGAAGGCCCGGACCCGGTCCTCCGGCCGGACGATGTCCGCCATCATCGCGGAGACCGCCGGCCGCGAGGCGTTCGAGGTCATCCCGACCAGCGCCGCCACCGCGGCGATCGCCGCCGGATGCTCCATGAACCCCAGCAGGGCCACCGACAGCGCCGTCGACACGTTCGCCGCCAGCATCGTCGGCCGCCGCCCCAGCCGGTCGGTCATCACCCCCGCCACCAGCGAGGACACCACGCCGCCCAGCCCGTGCAGGGCCACCACCAGTCCCGCGAACGAGGCCGAGTAGCCCCGCTCCAGGGTCAGGTACAAGGTCATGAACGTCGCGACGAAAGCCCCGAGCCGGTTCACCAGCGTGCTGGCCCACAGCCACCAGAACGCACTCGGCAGCCCCGAGACGCTCTCCCGGGCAGCCCGTCTCAAACTGGCAGCGGACATGCGGATTCCCCCGAAGACGTAAGTACCAATGGATCTCCTGGCACGTTACGAACGGGGCCCGCGGCCGTCCACTGGATTGACGCCGTACGTCAATCGGGCGCGCGCGACCGCCCGCCGCCGTCCACTAGGCTCGTACGCATGGCCGACGCACCGTACAAGCTGATCCTCCTCCGCCACGGCGAGAGCGAATGGAACGCGAAGAACCTGTTCACCGGCTGGGTGGACGTCAACCTCAACGAGAAGGGCGAGAAGGAGGCGGTCCGCGGCGGTGAGCTGCTCAAGGACGCCGGTCTGCTCCCCGACGTCGTGCACACCTCGCTCCAGAAGCGCGCGATCCGCACCTCCCAGCTCGCGCTGGAGGCCGCCGACCGCCACTGGATCCCCGTGCACCGCTCCTGGCGCCTGAACGAGCGCCACTACGGCGCCCTCCAGGGCAAGGACAAGGCCCAGACCCTCGCCGAGTTCGGCGAGGAGCAGTTCATGCTGTGGCGCCGCTCGTACGACACCCCGCCGCCGGCCCTTGAGGACGGCACCGAGTTCTCCCAGTCCGAGGACCCGCGCTACGCCTCGATCCCGCCGGAGCTCCGCCCGCGCACCGAGTGCCTCAAGGACGTCGTCGTCCGCATGCTGCCGTACTGGTACGACTCGATCGTCCCGGACCTCCTCGACGGCCACACCGTCCTGGTCGCCGCCCACGGCAACAGCCTCCGCGCCCTGGTCAAGCACCTGGACGGCATCTCCGACGCCGACATCGCGGGCCTGAACATCCCCACCGGCATCCCGCTCTCCTACGAGCTCGACGCCGACTTCAAGCCCCTCAACCCGGGCGGCACCTACCTCGACCCGGCCGCCGCCGCGGCCGCCATCGAGGCCGTCAAGAACCAGGGCAAGAAGTAGCCCCCGGGCACGGAACAGCCCCCCACCTGCCGGTTCCCGGCGGGTGGGGGGCTTTTCGGCGTCGCGGGCGGTGAAAGCGATCGGCCGTACGGGTGAGCCGTTCGTTTCTGCGCTGTCGCACGAGCGGGCGGGGCGGCTAGAAACCGGGGTCATGATCATGAACCTCGCGCGGCGGGTCCTGCCCGTGCTCGCGCTCGCCCTGCTCCCCGTCACCGCCACCGTCCCGGCCGCCGACGCCGCCCCCGCGGCCGCCGCCCGCAGCGACGCCCGTTTCAACGCGCCGTCCAGCATCTCCAGGAACCAGGCCTGGACCTCGGGCAACGGCCGCACCGTGCTCCGCGTCCAAGAGGACGGTAACTTCGTCCTCTACAAGGACGGCAAGGCCGCCTGGCAGGCCCCCGGCGTCTGGCCCCGGGCCGACCGCGCCGTGATGCAGGAGGACGGGAACTTCGTCGTCTACGACAAGGACGGCAAGGCCGTCTGGGCCGCCGGTACCTGGAACAAGGGCCGCTACCTCGCCGTCCAGGACGACGGCAACGCCGTCGTCTACAACGCCGCCGGCCAGCCGGTCTGGGCCACCAACACCGGCGACTGACCCGCCACCGCGTACGCGTACGCACGGCAGAGGGCCCCGTCCGGGACGGACGGGGCCCTCTCGGCTCGGTGGCCGGATCAGCCGCCGCACTGGCACGGGGCGCCGGACTGGCAGCCGCAGCCGCAGCCCGAGCCGCAGCCGCAGGCCGCGAGCAGCGGGAGGCGCAGCGGCTCCGGACGGGGCGGCTGCTCCTGTTCCGGGGTGATGGGGACAGGGGTCTCGGGCATGGTGCCTCCTCGCAGGCGGCGTACGGGAAGTCGTGGTGCCTTCGCCTCATTCATGCCCAGCCTCACCGGCGCGTCAACGGCGCATTGGGGCGTGCCGCGCGGAGCGGCTCAGACGCCCTCGACCTGCGTCGGCTGCTGCAGCTCGTCCGCGTGCTCACCCGTCACCAGGTACACCACGCGCTTCGCCACCGACACCGCGTGGTCCGCGAACCGCTCGTAGTAGCGGCCCAGCAGCGTCACGTCGACGGCCGTCTCGATGCCGTGCTTCCAGCGGTCGTCCATCAGGTGCTGGAACAGCGTGCGGTGCAGCTGGTCCATCTCGTCGTCGTCCTGCTCCAGCTGGAGCGCCAGGTCCACGTCCTTGGTGATGATGACCTCGGCGGCCTTCGCCATCAGCCGCTGCGCCAGCTGTCCCATCTCCAGGATGGTCGCGTGCAGGTCGCGCGGCACCGCCGTGTCCGGGAACCGCAGCCGCGCCAGCTTCGCCACGTGCTGCGCCAGGTCGCCGGAGCGCTCCAGGTCGGCGCTCATCCGCAGCGAGGTCACCACGATGCGCAGGTCGGTCGCGACCGGCTGCTGGCGGGCCAGCAGCGCGATGGCGCGCGCCTCCAGGTCGTGCTGGAGGTCGTCCACCTTCTGGTCGGCGGCGATGACGCTCTCCGCGAGCTTCAGGTCGGCGTCCAGCATGGAGGTCGTGGCCCGCCCGATCGCGGAACCGACGAGCCGGGCCATCTCGACCAGGCTCTCTCCGATCGAGTCCAGTTCCTCGTGGTACGCGTCGCGCATGGTGTCTCTCTCCTGCCTGCTTGCCTACTCGCCACTGCTTGTGCGGACCGTTCCGTCCCACGGTTGCACGTTCGGTCGTCAACGCGTCCGACTCCGGCATCACAAGTGAATCAACCCCGTCGTCAGGGTGAACTCTGGGCGACGACTGTTCGAGGTGCCACCCGAACGGCTGTGGAAGTGTCCTCTGGCCTGCTTAACCTGGATCCATGGACGTGAACGCGGCGGTCGCCGCAGCTGCTGCGATCGCCGGTCTCTGCACCGGTGTGATCGCCATGCTGGCGTTTCGCTGGAGCGAGCGCGACCAGGCCCGCCCCACCCGGAGCTCCATGCGCCCCGACATCAACGCGGTGCTCCCGCCCGGAGTGGACACGGTCCTCTCCGTGCTCCGTTCCTCCGCCGTCGTGCTCGACGAGGGTGACGCGGTGGTCAAGGCCAGCTCGGCCGCGTACGCCCTCGGGCTGGTCCGCGGCGGCAAGCTGGCCGTGGAGCCCATGCTCCACATGGCCCGCGACACCCGACGGGACGGCGAGATACGCCAGATCGAGCTCGACCTGCCCCGGCGCGGCACCGGCCGCGGCGAGGCCCTCGCGGTCTCCGCCCGCGTCGCCCCGCTGGGCTCCCGCCTGGTGCTGCTGCTCGTCGAGGACCTCACCGAGGCCCGCCGCATCGAAGCGGTCCGGCGCGACTTCGTCGCGAACGTGTCGCACGAGCTGAAGACCCCGGTCGGCGCGATCTCCCTGCTCTCCGAGGCGGTCATGGACGCCGCCGACGACCCCGAGGCGGTCAGCCGCTTCGCGGGCCGCATGCAGATCGAGGCCACCCGCCTGATCAACCTCGTACAGGAGCTCATCGACCTCTCCCGGGTGCAGAACGACGACCCGCTGGAGGACGCCGAACCCGTACGGGTGGACACGCTCGTGGCGGAGGCCGTGGACCGCTGCCGGCACACGGCCACCTCCAAGCAGATCACCATGGCCGCCGGCGGCACCGCCGACCTGCGCGTCTGGGGCAATCGCGGCCAGCTGGCCGCCGCCCTCGGGAACCTGGTGGAGAACGCCGTGAACTACAGCCCCGCCCGCACCCGCGTCGGCATCGCCGCGCGCCGGGTGACCGCGCCCGGCGGCGACCTGATCGAGATAGCCGTGACCGACCAGGGCATCGGCATCCCGGAGAAGGACCGCGAGCGCATCTTCGAGCGCTTCTACCGCGTCGACCCGGCCCGCTCCCGCGCCACGGGCGGTACCGGGCTCGGCCTCGCGATCGTGAAGCACGTCGCGGCCTCGCACGGCGGGGAGGTGTCGGTGTGGAGCTCCGAGGGCCAGGGCTCCACGTTCACCCTGCGACTCCCCGAGGCGGCCGCGCCGGCCCCGGCGGCGGCCTCGGCGACCGCTCCCGAACCCGCCAGACCCCTGCTTGACCCAGAACCAGTCATCCCTGCCCCGGAGGTCCTTCCGTGACCCGAGTGCTCGTCGTCGAGGATGAGGAATCCTTCAGCGACGCCCTGTCCTACATGCTCCGCAAGGAGGGTTTCGAGGTCGCCATCGCCGCGACGGGGCCCGACGGACTCGACGAGTTCGAGCGCAACGGCGCCGACCTCGTCCTGCTCGACCTGATGCTGCCCGGCCTGCCGGGCACCGAGGTCTGCCGGCAGCTGCGCGGGCGCTCCAACGTCCCGGTGATCATGGTGACCGCCAAGGACAGCGAGATCGACAAGGTCGTCGGGCTGGAGATAGGAGCGGACGACTACGTCACCAAGCCCTTCTCCTCGCGGGAGCTGGTCGCCCGCATCCGCGCGGTCCTGCGCCGCCGCGGTGAGCCGGAGGAGGTCACCCCGGCGGCCCTGGAGGCCGGTCCGGTGCGGATGGACGTGGACCGGCACGTGGTCACGGTCGCCGGAGCCAAGGTCGACCTCCCGCTGAAGGAGTTCGACCTGCTGGAGATGCTCCTGCGCAACGCGGGCCGCGTCCTGACCCGCATGCAGCTGATCGACCGGGTCTGGGGCGCGGACTACGTCGGCGACACCAAGACCCTGGACGTCCACGTCAAGCGCCTCCGGGCCAAGATCGAGCCGGACCCGGGCGCCCCGCGCTACCTGGTCACGGTCCGCGGCCTGGGCTACAAGTTCGAGCCGTAGGCCGGCCGCGAGGCCCAGCCGGACAAAGGGGAGGGCCCCAGCCGCATCGCGGCTGGGGCCCTCCCCTTCTGCTGCTGCCGTGCTCAGTGGCCGGCGCTGCGCGACGGCGACGCGGACGCCGAGCCCGAGGCGGAGCCCGACGGGGTGGCGCCGGCGGCCGGGGAGCCGGACGCGGCGGGGGAGCCCGAGGCGGCCGGGGAGGCCGAGCCCGACGGGCTGCCGGACGGGGCGGGGGCGGGGGCCGGGGCCTCCGTCGGGCCGTAGCCCGCGTACATGCCGGTGGCGGGGACGACGAACGCCTCCAGCTCGACGTCGCCGGTGCTGCTCAGCTGGAAGACGACGTTCTGGACGTCACCGTTCTTCACGGCCTCGCGGCCGCCCTCGATGACGGCGGAGGCGTTGCCCTTGCCGCCGAGCACCACGGAGCCGCCGGCGGGCACGGTGATCTTCCCGGAGCCCTCGGCAGCCTTCAGGACCACCTTGGACTTACCACCCTTCAGGGTGATCCCGTCCAGGGTCTGGGCCTTGGCGCCGGAGTTGAACACGGTCGCCGAGACGGAGGCCGGCCCCTTCTTGTCCTTCTCGCCCTTGGTGAGCACCAGAGCGTTCTGGATCTGGATGTCGCCCTTGGTGACGGCGGCGTTGTCCGGCTTGATCTGGAGAGTCTGCGCGTCGTTGCCCGCGCCGCACGCGGCGAGCGAGGCAAGGGAGAACACGACGGCGGTAGCGGCGAGAGCGCCGCGTCGAAGGCTGCGGCTCACGGCGGCGGCAACTCCTTGGACGTACGGACGGGACGGGTACAGGCTCAGGGTGGCCGAGGTAAAGCCGCCCTAAGGGTGTGTCAGCGCGCTTAGGTTACCGAGCCGCCGCCCCGCCCCCGCACCCGACCCTCCGCAGCGCGCGCACCGCGCTGCGCCGCTCCGGCGATCTTGCATTCCGCTATCCCGTCCGGGGCCGCCGTGTGATCAATTCCGGGATTCCCTCGAACGCGCCTCCGTGATCAATTCGGGATTGGGCCGGAACCCGTTGCGTACGGGCGGCCGCCAGTCGAACGGAGTACTTCGGTTTCCGGCCGAAGAACCCGGCAAAACGGGACGTACGTCACACCGATGGCCGCGGCCGCCAGGTGTAACGTGGTCGTTTCGCCCGGTCCGCACAGCGCCTCCGACCTGCGAATACCCCCCTCCGGAAGCCTTTCGCAGCACGTTCGTGTCGCTGTTGTCAAGCCCCGAGATGTGCCCTGACCTGCGAAAACGCCATTCATAACAGTCAGTTCTCGTGTTACCCTGGATAGCCACGGAAGGGGTACCTGTCACATGACGTTCAAGGTTGGCGACACCGTGGTCTATCCCCATCACGGGGCCGCGCTGATCGAGGCCATCGAAACTCGCCAGATCAAAGGCGTGGACAAGACCTACTTGGTGCTCAAGGTCGCCCAGGGCGACCTGACGGTTCGTGTGCCTGCGGACAATGCGGAGTTCGTCGGCGTTCGCGACGTAGTCGGCCAGGACGGGCTGGACCGGGTCTTCGAGGTGCTCCGCGCACCGTATGCAGAAGAGCCCACGAACTGGTCCCGTCGCTACAAGGCAAATCTGGAGAAGCTCGCCTCCGGCGATGTCATCAAGGTCGCCGAAGTAGTGCGCGACCTCTGGCGTCGTGAGCGTGAGCGCGGTCTCTCCGCAGGAGAGAAGCGCATGCTCGCGAAGGCGCGCCAGATCCTGGTGAGCGAGCTCGCGCTCGCCGAGAACACCAACGAGGACAAGGCCGAGGCCCTCCTCGACGAGGTTCTTGCGTCCTGACGCACGAACCGGCCACAGTGTGCCGCGGTGCCCGATGACCCGCCCTCTCTTCACGAGAGGGCTGTTGCCGGGCGCTGCGGCACGTCTGTGCCCGGACCCGGACGTCTGGGTACCGGAGCACCCGGAAACGCCGCGCCCGCGCACCCGGAACACCGGAACCACCCGCACCCGGGCCGCCCGCACCTTGCCCACCCGGCCCCGGCCGCACCGGCCCCGGGTCGTACAGCCATACCCTGACGGCCGTACCCTGCGCTCATCCAGCCGTACCCTGCGTGTGCGATCCCGCGCCGTTCCGCACCGGCGTGCCGGGTCCGGGCAGCCGGCTCGACCGGACGTCACGGAAGGGGCGAGGGCGTCGCACCCGGCACCGCCCCGGCCGGCGGCCGGGGGTACGCCCAAGGCCATACCCATGTCGGCCGAAGTCACAAACCTGGCTCGGAGCTACTGATGTCTGACGAATCCCGCCCCCACCGCACCGCCGCGGTGATCCCGGCCGCCGGCCGCGGGGTACGCCTCGGCCCGGGCGCCCCCAAGGCCCTGCGGGCCCTCGGCGGGACCCCGATGCTGATCCACGCCGTCCGCGCCATGGCCCGCTCCCGCGCGGTCGCCCTGGTCGTGGTCGTCGCCCCGCCCGACGGCGCCCCCGAGGTGCGTCACCTCCTGGACGAGCACGCCCTGCCCGACCGCACCGAGATCCTGGTCGTGCCCGGCGGCGACACCCGCCAGGAATCCGTACGCGCCGGCCTGGCCGCCCTCCCCGCCGACATCACCTCCGTACTGATCCACGACGCGGCCCGCCCCCTGGTCCCCGTCGACACCGTGGACTCCGTCGTCGAGGCCGTCCGCGACGGAGCCCCCGCCGTGGTCCCCGCACTGCCCCTGGCCGACACCGTCAAGGAGGTCGAGCCCGGCCGGCCCGGCGAGCCCGAACCCGTCGTCGCCACGCCCGAGCGGGCCCGGCTGCGCGCCGTGCAGACCCCCCAGGGCTTCGACCTCGCCACCCTGCTGCGCGCGCACGAGGCCATCGCCGTCAGCGGCGAGGGCGCCACCGACGACGCCGGCATGGTGGAGCGCACCGGCGTCACCGTGGTGACCGTCCCCGGCCACGAAGAGGCCTTCAAGGTCACCCGCCCGCTCGACCTGGTCCTCGCCGAGGCCGTACTCGCCCGCAGGAGGGCCACCGATGTCTACTGACCTGCCCCTGATCCCGCTCGTCGGCATCGGCACCGACGTGCACGCCTTCGAGACCGGCCGCGAGCTGTGGTGCGCCGGGCTGCTCTGGGAGGGCGAGGACGGCCTCGCCGGCCACTCCGACGGCGACGTCGCCGCCCACGCCGCCTGTGACGCCCTCTTCTCCGCCGCCGGCGTCGGCGACCTCGGCGCGCACTTCGGCACCTCCCGCCCCGAGTGGTCGGGCGCCGCCGGCGTCACCCTCCTGGCGGAGGCCGCCCGGATCGTCCGCGCGGAGGGCTTCGAGATCGGCAACATCGCGATCCAGGTGATCGGCGTGCGCCCGAAGATCGGCAAGCGGCGCGAGGAAGCGCAGAAGGCGCTCGCGGCGGCCGCGGGCGCCCCCGTCTCCGTCTCCGGCACCACCACCGACGGACTGGGCCTCACCGGCCGCGCCGAAGGCCTCGCCGCCATCGCCACGGCCCTCGTCTACCGGACGAACCGGGGCTGAGTACGACGTACGGCCACGGGCCGCCCGTTACGGATGTCACCTCTTCGGCAACAAACCGTGCGGGCGGCCTCAAACGGTCGCGGGGCACTGCCGTGGGCGCACTACCCTGGATGCCGTGACTATTCGCCTGTACGACACCAGCGCCCGGCAGATCCGCGACTTCGTCCCGCTCGAACAGGGCTGCGTCTCGATCTACCTGTGTGGCGCGACCGTGCAGGCCGCCCCGCACATCGGGCACATCCGCTCGGGCCTCAACTTCGACATGATGCGCCGCTGGTTCGCGTACCGCGGCTACGACGTCACGTTCGTCCGCAACGTCACGGACATCGACGACAAGATCATCACGAAGTCCGCCGAGCAGGGCCGTCCCTGGTGGTCCATCGGCTACGAGAACGAGCGCGCCTTCAACGACGGCTACAGCGCCCTCGGCTGCCTGCCCCCCACCTACGAGCCCCGCGCGACCGGGCACGTCACCGAGATGGTCGAGATGATGCGCGGGCTCATCGAGCGCGGCCACGCGTACGAGTCCGAGGGCAACGTCTACTTCGACGTGAAGTCGTACGCCGACTACCTCTCGCTCTCCCGCCAGGAGCTCGACAACATCCGCCAGCCGGAATCCTCCGGCGAGACCGGCAAGCGCGACCCCCGCGACTTCGCCATGTGGAAGTCCGTCAAGCCCGGCGAGCCCTCCTGGGAGACCCCCTGGGGCCGCGGCCGTCCCGGCTGGCACCTGGAGTGCTCCGCCATGGCGCACAAGTACCTCGGCGAGGCCTTCGACATCCACGGCGGCGGGCTCGACCTGATCTTCCCGCACCACGAGAACGAGATCGCCCAGGCCAAGGCCTTCGGCGACGCGTTCGCGAACTACTGGGTGCACAACGCCTGGGTCACCATGTCCGGCGAGAAGATGTCGAAGTCCCTCGGCAACTCCGTGCTCGTCTCCGAGATGGTCAAGCAGTGGCGCCCGATCGTCCTGCGCTACTACCTCGGCACCCCGCACTACCGGTCGATGATCGAGTACAGCGAGGAGGCGCTGCGCGAGGCGGAGTCCGCCTTCGCCCGCATCGAGGGCTTCTACCAGCGTGTCATCGAGAAGGCGGGCGGTACCGTCGAGGCCGCCGCCGAGGTCCCGCCGGCCTTCGCCGAGGCGATGGACGACGACCTGGGCGTCCCGCAGGCGCTGGCCATCGTCCACACCACCGTCCGCCAGGGCAACAGCGCCCTCGCCGCCGACGACAAGGACGCGGCGATCGCCCGCCTCTCCGAGGTCCGCGCCATGCTGGGCGTCCTCGGCCTGGACCCGCTCGACCCGCACTGGGCCGGCGAGGCCGAGCGCGGCGAGGACCTCCACGGCGCCGTCGACACCCTCGTACGGCTGGTCCTGGACCAGCGCGAGTCCGCCCGGGCCCGCAAGGACTGGGCGACCGCCGACGCCATCCGCGACCAGCTCCAGCAGTCCGGCCTGGTCATCGAGGACAGCCCGACCGGCCCGCGCTGGACGCTCGGCCCGCGCTGACGCCTGACGCCGGACAGCCGGCTTGGTGGCCGCCCGGCGTTCCGGGCGGCACACTCTTCATACGTACATATCGCAGCACGAACGAAAACAGGTAGAGGTCATGGCCGGGAACAGCCAGCGCAGGAACCGCCGCACGTCCAACAAGAAGGGCGCGACGGTCGGCAGCGGTGGCCAGCGGCGCAGGGGCCTGGAAGGCAAGGGCCCCACGCCCAAGGCCGAGGACCGCAAGGGCCACAAGGCCTTCCGGGTCTCCAACGCCATGGCCCGCCAGGCCGCCAAGCGCCGCCCCGCCCCCCGCCGCGGCGGCCCCAAGGGCACCAGCGAGATGGTCGTCGGCCGCAACCCCGTCTTCGAGGCCCTGCGCGACGGCGTCCCCGCCACCACCCTGTACGTCCAGCAGTTCATCGACAACGACGAGCGCGTCCGCGACGCCCTCAAGCTCGCCGGCGAGCGCGGCAACATCAACCTGATGGAAGCCCCGCGCGCCGAGCTGGACCGCATGACCAACGGCCTCAACCACCAGGGCCTCGTGCTCCAGGTCCCGCCGTACGAGTACGCGCACCCCGAGGACCTCACCGAGGCCGCCTACGACAACGGCGAGGACCCCCTCATCGTCGCCCTCGACGGCGTCACCGACCCCCGCAACCTCGGTGCGATCGTCCGCTCCGTCTCCGCCTTCGGCGGCCACGGCGTCGTCATCCCCGAGCGCCGCGCCGCCGGCATGACCGCCGGCGCCTGGAAGACCTCCGCCGGCACCGCCGCCCGCACCCCGGTCTCCCGCGTCACCAACCTCACCCGCGCCCTCCAGGACTACAAGAAGGCCGGCATCACCGTCGTCGGCCTCGCGGCCGAGGGCACCCACGAGGTGCAGGACCTGGACGCCCTCGGCGGCCCGGTCGTCATCGTCGTCGGCTCCGAGGGCAAGGGCCTCGGCCGCCTCGTCGGCGAGAACTGCGACTTCCTCGTCCGCATCCCGATGCCCGGCGGCGCCGAGTCCCTCAACGCCGGCGTCGCCGCCGGCGTCGTCCTCTACGAAGCCGCCCGCAAGCGCGGCGAGCGCGGCCGCGTCTGACCCGGACGGCCCACCGCGCCTGATCCACTTGGCCCACGGGGCATGACCCGTGAGCGTGTCGCCCCGCCCGTCACGGGCGGGGCGACTTGATCTTGACGGGTCTCGGACAGATCCCTCGTGTCAAGGCAGTGTCCTAAACACCCATCACTCGGTTAGATGAGTGTGGACACCAGAACGTCAGGGTTCGACGACCAGCCCGCGCTGAGCATGGTCAAGGTGCCGTGCGACCCCGCACAGGTCATCGTCAACCACGCCAGCTTCCGCGTGCGGCTCGCACCGAGCCCGAGCGCGCGTTCCAAGCCCGCGAATGCCCCCGGCCGCGCGCCCCTCCTCGGCGCCGCCGCCGTCGCGACCGCCGGAGCCACCCGCCGCCGCGCCCCCGTCGTCTGGAGCGGCAAGTCCGCCCCCGGCGACGCCGCGGCCATGGGAGGACTCCTCCAGGCCGTACGGGAAGCCGGAAGCCGCGGCCACGACGACTACGACGGCGGAGCCGCCACCCAGACCATCCCCCGGGTCGACCTGGCACACGACCTCGGCGAGGACACCCTCGCCAC
Source organism: Streptomyces sp. NPDC043896 (assembly GCF_056435605.1). Lineage (NCBI taxonomy): Bacteria > Bacillati > Actinomycetota > Actinomycetes > Kitasatosporales > Streptomycetaceae > Streptomyces > Streptomyces sp. NPDC043896. Next base: position 30,969 of record NZ_JBWKEE010000028.1, on the reverse strand, counting down.
CCCCACCGTCATCGGCCAGCGCACCTACGGCGACCCCGACGAGACCCGCCCCCTCGCCGCCGTACGCGACCTCCGGCGCGGCCCCCACCAGCCCTACGGCCCGTACGACGCCCCCGACGGCCCGTACGACGCCCCCGACACCGGCCCCGACGGCCGCCGCCCCGCCGCGGACACCCGCGGCCAGGCCTCCTACTACCCCGGCCGCCGGATGAACCTCGGCGTCGTGCTGCTCCCGCTGCGCGTCTTCCTCGGCTTCATCTCCATCTACGCCGGCATGGGCAAGCTGTGCGACCCCGTCTACTTCGACGGCGGCGAACGCGGCTCCATGGTCACCTGGCTCCAGACCCTGCACCCCTGGGCCCTCGCCGAACCCCTGCGCGACTTCGCGCTCGCCCACCCCGTCGGAGCCGGCCTCAGCGTCGCCTTCCTCCAGGTCATCGTCGGCGTCCTGACCGTCTTCGGCCTCTGGCAGCGCTTCGCCGCCTGCATCGGCGCCCTGCTCTCCGCCGCCCTCCTCATGACGGTCAGCTGGAAGACCGTCCCCGCCTACGACGCCCCCGACATCATCTACCTCGCCGCCTGGAGCCCGCTGATCATCGCCGGCGCCCCCGTCTACTCCCTCGACGGACGCCTCGCCGGCGAAGCCTGGCGCACCCTCGGCCCCCGCTCCGAGGTCTGGCGGCTGCGCCGCCGCGTCCTGCGGCGCGGCGCCGTCATGGCCACCGTCGTCTGCGGACTCACCCTCCTCATCGGCTCGCTCCTCGGCGGCGCCGTCCGCTCCTCCACGGTCGTCACCGTCCCCGGCCCCGGCCAGGCCCCGAGCAACTACCTCCCCGGCAGCCCGCTCCCGCAGCCCCCCGCCAAGCAGCCCTCCACCGGCCGGCAGCAGCAGCCCTCGAAGCAGGCCTCCCCCTCCGCCGCGCCCTCCGAACCCGCCGCCAAGTCCGGCCGCACCGGCAGCGGAGCCCCCACCCGCGAGAGCGCCGCCACCGGATCCGGAGCGCCCAGCGCCAGCAAGAGCTCCGGCGGCAGCCAGACCCCGCGCGGCAGCACCCCGAAGCAGTCCAGCCCGCAGCAGCCGCCGGCCACCTCCTCGGGCACCCGCAGCGGCTCCGGCGGGGACACCGCGACCAAGAAGCCCGGCCTCGTCGGCGGTCTCCTCGGCTGAACGGCCACGACAGGAACGGCCACGACAGGAACGGCCACCACCGGAACGGCCCGACCGGCCGGTCCGGCCCGAAGGGCCCGGCGCGCACGCGCCGGGCCCTTCCCCGTGCCGGAGCACGGGACGACGTAGCAACACGGAAAGCGCTCAGACGGCTCCCTGCGCCGCCAACTCCCGCGCCGCCTCGCCGAGGTCCTTCGCCGTGTCGATCGCCCGCCAGTAGGCCCCCTGGGGCAGCGGATAGCCCGCCAGCCGCCGCTCCCGGGCCAGCCGCGGGAACGTCGTCCGTTCGTGGTCCCCCAAGTCCGGCAGCAGCGCCGCGAATTCGGGCGCGAAGACGTACACCCCGGCGTTGATCGGATAAGGCGACGGCGGTGCCTCGATGAAGTCCAGCACCTGCCCGAACTCGCTCGTCTCCACCACCCCCCACGGCATCCGCGGCCGCGCCAGCGCCAGCGTCGCCACGGCCTCCCGCTCCGCGTGGAAGGCCGCCATCTCCCGCAGCGGGAAACGCGTCCACACGTCCCCGTTCGCCGCGTACCAGGCCCGGTCCGGACGCGGCAGCCGCCGCGCCGCGTACTTCAGGCCCCCGCCGCGGCCCAGCGGCTCCGCCTCCACCACCGTCGTCACCCGCAACGGCAGCACCGCACCCGCCAGCCACTCCTGGAGCACCTCCGCGAGGTGCCCGCACGAGACCACCGCGTCGGTCACCCCCTCGGCCGCCAGCCACGCCAACTGGTGCCCGATGATGGGCAGTCCCGTACCCGGGATCTCCACCATCGGCTTCGGCCGGTCGTCCGTGTACGGCCGCAGCCGCGTCCCCTGCCCGCCCGCCAGGACGACCGCCTGGGTGGGAGGGACCGGGAACGCGGCTGCGTCATCGGTGGATTGGAGTGGCCCGGGGCCGGTCGCGTTCATGGCCGCCAGCGTAGGGACGGCCCCCGCCCCGGCCCGGGCAGGCGCGGCGGGCGGTTCAGCCCATCGAGGCGACGCCCGTCGCGTACGAGGTGTCGCAGACGGGCCGCGCGTACGACTGGGCCTTCGTCGGCCCGTAAGCCTCCACGGCGGCCCGGCCCAGGGCCCGCGCGATGCTCACGCAGTGCTCGGCCAGCGACGGCCGGCCGTTCACCTCCTGCTGGAGGTGCGTGAGCACCGTGCCCGGCTGCTCACCCTGCTGGAGCTCGCCGAGGAGCTTGTCGCGCAGCAGGTCCTGGGGGGCGGCCGGCTTCTTCGGGACGGAGACGTCCTCGGCGGAGGCGGTCAGGATCTGGGAGGAGGAGTGATCCGCCCAGGGGACCATCGTGACCGCGAGCGTCCCGGACAGGACCAGGACGACGGGCAGGACCAGGGCGAGGGAACGGCCGATTCGGCGGGCAGTGTGGGTCACGAGGGCGAGAGTAGCGCTCGGTGAGGATTTGGCGACATTTAGTCACCCGGTCGGGGGATGGTTCGACGCGGCTTTTCGATTTAAGGGTTGACGCGTGCGGCCGAATGGCCCGGTCTGCCGGGGTTCGCGGGGCACGCCGCGCAACTGCCGCGGCAGGGGCGCCCCTTGGCGGAACGCCCCTGCCCGTTGCTCAGTTGGAGAGCCGTGCACCGGTCGACGTCGAGAAAACATGGATCTCGTCGGGACGCGGCACGACGTGCAGCGAGGAGCCCTTCTCGGGCACCTGGCGGCCGTTGACGCGGACCACGATGTCCTGGCCGTCGTGGCTGCCGTAGACGTAACCGTCGGCGCCCAGCTCCTCGACCACGTTCACGGTGATCGTCAGACCGCCGGTGTCGCCGATGTCGAAGTGCTCGGGGCGCACGCCGACGGTGACGGTCTTGTCGCCGGAGGACGCGGCGGCGGACAGCGCCTCGCGCGACACCGGGACCACGCTCTCGCCGAACTTCACGCCGCCGTCGGCGATCGGCACCTCGACGAGGTTCATGGCGGGCGAACCGATGAACCCGGCGACGAAGAGGTTCGCCGGCCGGTCGTACATGTTGCGCGGGGTGTCGACCTGCTGGAGCAGACCGTCCTTCAGCACGGCCACCCGGTCGCCCATGGTCATGGCCTCGACCTGGTCGTGGGTGACGTACACGGTGGTGATGCCGAGGTCGCGCTGGAGCGCGGCGATCTGCGTACGGGTGGACACGCGGAGCTTCGCGTCGAGGTTCGACAGCGGCTCGTCCATGAGGAACACCTGCGGCTTGCGCACGATGGCCCGGCCCATGGCGACGCGCTGGCGCTGGCCGCCGGAGAGCGCCTTGGGCTTGCGGTCGAGGTACTGGGTCAGGTCCAGCATCTTGGCCGCCTCCTCCACCTTGCGGCGGATGGTGGCCTTGTCCTCACCGGCGATCTTGAGCGCGAAGCCCATGTTGTCGGCGACGGACATGTGCGGGTACAGCGCGTAGTTCTGGAACACCATCGCGATGTCCCGGTCCTTGGGCGGCAGGTGCGTGACGTCGCGGTCGCCGATGCGGATGGCACCGCCGTTGACGTCCTCCAGGCCGGCCAGCATGCGCAGGGAGGTGGACTTGCCGCAGCCGGAGGGGCCGACGAGGACGAGGAACTCGCCGTCCGCGATCTCCAGCTCCAGCTGGTCGACGGCGGGCTTGTCCCCGCCGGGGTAGAGGCGGGTCGCCTTGTCGAAGGTGACAGAAGCCATGGGTGATGATCCCTTCTACCGGCAGGAACGTGCCGGACGATCCGAGTGGAAGGTCTAGTCCAGTCGACTGGACTCCGCCCGACGCTACCTGGCGGTACGGCTCCTGTCAGCAATCTGACGCCCCGGATTGTGGGCACTCGGTCGGTGGTGGCGCATGGCAGAGCACCCAACTTTTGACCATGATTCCTGCTTCGACGCCCGCCGCCGGCCGGGTGCGACCCTGGGGGCGCATCCGGCCGGACCTACGCAGGCTCCACAGGCATGACGGCCGACGGCCCGTCGGTCCGTACATCTCTCCGCTACGCCGCCGGTACGAGGTCCAGCAGCTCAGAGGCCTTGATCACACTCGGCGGCATCCGACCTGGCGGCAACGCCATCGCCACCGTCCAGTACAGCCGCATCCCCTCGTCCCGGAGGTTCACCGCTGCGTTCGTGTCCCGGTCGTGGGCGGCCCCGCACTCCGCGCAGGTCCACTCACGCACCGACACGTCGAGCTTCGGCCCCCTCGCGTGGCACGCGGAGCAGCGCCGCGTCGACGGGAAGAACCGGTCCACGATCACCAGCGTCCGCCCGTACCACGCGCACTTGTACCGGAGCTGGCGCAGCAGCTCGCCCCAGGCCGCGTCAAGGATCGATCGGTTCAGCGCGGCCTTGCGGCGGCGCCCCTTGCCCCTCGCCGCTTGCAGGAGATTGGCGATCGGCAGGTCCTCCACCACGAGCACTTGGTTCTCGCGCACGAGGCGGGTCGTCAGCTGGTCCAGCTGATCACGACGGACATCACCCATCGAGGCGTACAGGCGGGCGATACGCTCCCGCACCTTCCCCCGGTTCTTCGAACCCCTCCGCTTCCGGTGCAGAGCGCGCTGGAGGGACGCGAGCTCCTTCTCGTACTTCGCCAGCAGGCGGGGATGCGGAAGCTTCTCCCCGTCGTCCAGCGTCACCAACGTCGCGAGCCCGAGATCCAGGCCCACCGCCTTCGGCGCCCGACTGCCGGGCAGGAACACCTCGGGAAGCGGCGCGATCACCTCCTCCACCAGCACGGACAGGAAGAACCGGCCGGCACGGTCACGCGTCACCGTCAGTTTCACCGGTAGCTGCCCGGGCGGCAGCGCACGGGACCACCGGACATCCAGCGGGACCTTCTGCTTCGCGAGCGTGACGGCTGCCGTGCCCGGCCGCTCCGGGTCCTCGACCCACCGGAAGCCGGTGCGGACGTAGGTCGCGGAGTCCTTCGACCGGCGCTTTGACTTTCGCTTCGGATACTTCGCAGAGCCTTTGAAGAACCGCGAGAACGCAGAGTCCAGATGTCGCAGGGCCTGTTGGAGCACCGTGGACGAGGCCTCTTTCAGCCACGCCGTCTCCGGTATTCGCTTCCACCCGGTCAGCGCCCGGCAGGTTTCCGCGAAGCCCAGCGACACCCGGTGCTCCTCCCAGGCCTTCACCCGGAGGGTGAGGCCCTCGTTGTAGACCCAGCGGCACGCGCCGAAGGTCTGGGTGAGCTGGGCCGCCTGGTCGGGGGTCGGGTAGAAGCGGAAACGGTACGTGCGTTGCTGCGCGCCCGGCTGCCTGATCAGGCCCTTCAGTGACGTGGCTGCTCGGCCCTGGTGTTTGGTCCGGTCGCCCACCCCGAGGAGTTCGCGCTTGATGCGCCGGACCTCCTCCCCCGTCGTGCGGTCTGCCATCGCCCCTCCCACGATCCGATCTTCGGAACGGCACACCAGTCCGTACAACGAACATGTGGCTGAGGGGTCACGGGTGCGGGATCAATGTGATGGCTCGGGGATTCGGGCGCTGTGTAGAGTGATGGCGGCTCCATCCGCGGTGGGTTTGCGGGTGGGTTTGTGCCGCCTTAGCTCAGTTGGCAGAGCGGGATACTTGTAATATTCAGGTCGTCGGTTCGATTCCGACAGGCGGCTCCGTCCCAGGTCAGAGAGTGTCTGGCCGAGGGAATTCGTACAGAAGCGGAAGGCCCCGGGTGATCACCCGGGGCCTTTTCGCGTGCCTCAGGCGCGGCCCGAGACGCGGTTCGCCAGGCGGGCCAGGGGGGTTGTGGTCGGGGTGTGGGTGGCGGCTTCGTGGCGGTCGGCCTGGCGGTAGGCGGCGTAGAGGGCGTGGACGCCGAGCCAGCGGAAGGGTTCCGGCTCCCAGCGGCGGACGCGGTGGTGGACCCAGGGGAGGGCGGTCAGGTCCGTGGAGTCGCCGAGGACCAGGTCGCGCAGGGTGCGGGCGGCGAGGTTGGCGGTGGCCACGCCGGAGCCGACGTAGCCGCCCGCCCAGCCCAGGCCTGTCGTGGGGTCCAGGGTGACGGTGGCGCACCAGTCGCGGGGGACGCCGAGGACGCCGGACCAGGCGTGGGTGATCTCCGTGCCCGTGAGGATCGGGAAGAAGGTGGTGAGGAGCTCGCGGAGGGAGGCGATGGTGGCCGGCTGGGTGCGGCCGTCGTTGTCGGTGCGGGAGCCGAAGCGGTACGGGACCCCGCGGCCGCCGATCGCGATGCGGTCGTCGGCGGTGCGCTGGGCGTACATGTAGGCGTGGGCCATGTCGCCGAGGAGCGGGGCGTCCTGCCAGTTGAGCTGTTCCCAGGTGGAGGGCGGCAGGGGCGCCGTGACGATCATCGAGGAGTTCATGGGGAGCCAGGTGCGCTTCTGGCCCTTGAGGGCGGCGGTGAAGCCCTCGGTGCAGCGCAGTACGTAGGGGGCGCGGACGGTGCCGTACGGGGTGACGGCGCGGCGGGGGGCGATCTCGGTGACCGGGGTGGACTCGTGGAGGGTGACGCCGAGGCGCTCGCAGGCGGCGGCGAGGCCGCGGACCAGCTTGAGGGGGTGGATGCGGGCTCCGTGCGGGGTCCAGCTGGAGCCCACGGCGTCGGCGATGTCGATGCGGGCGCGGGTGGCGGGGGCGTCGTAGAGCTCGCGGTCGGTCTCGCCGAAGGAGAGCTCGGCGGTGTGGAAGGCCCTGAGGCGGGTGAGCTGGGCGGGGGTGCGGGCGACTTCGAGGACTCCGCCGCGGTGGATGTCGGCGTCGATGGATTCCGCGGCCGCCACGCCGATGACTTCGGTGACGGTGTCGTTCATGGCGTGCTGGAGGCGGCGGGCGGCTTCGTGGCCGTGCAGGGCGGCGTAGCGGTCGCGGCCGGCGATGCCGTTGTAGAGCCAGCCGCCGTTGCGGCCGGAGGCGCCGTAGCCGCAGAACTTCTGCTCCAGGACGGTGACGCGGAGGTCGGGGGCGGCGCGCTTGAGGTAGTAGGCGGTCCACAGGCCGGTGTAGCCGCCGCCGACGATGACGACGTCCGCCGTGGCGTCGGTGGTGAGGGGGGCGCGGGGTGGCCGGGGGGCCGAGGTGTCGGTCGCGTACCAGAAGGAGATACCGCCGTTGATCGTCATGGGGGAGTTGGTACACGGGGTCGCGCGGGGGTGTCCAGGGACCGGGTGTCGTGGCCGGGGCCCGGTTGCGCGGCGGGATGTTCGATGTGCGGGCGGGGTGGTCCCCCGTAGGGTGGCACGGGGTTTCGTACCGGTTTGGGAAGGGGTGTTCGGGTGGTCGAGGAGTTCCTGGAGCGGTGGGGGCTGCGGGTGACCGGGCCGGGGATGCGCGGGATGACGGCGGTGGTGCTGCCGGTGGAACGGGCGGACGGCACGGCGGCGGCGCTGAAGGTGCTGACCCCGGACGAGGAGACCGAGGGGGAGCCGCTCGCGCTGCGCGCGTGGGGCGGGCGGGGCAGCGTACGGCTGCTGGAGCACGACGCGGCGACGGGGGCGATGCTGCTGGAGCGGCTGGACGAGAGGCGGCCGCTGTCGGGGCCGGCGCGGCGGGACGCGCGGGCGGCGGTGAAGGTGATCGGGGAGCTGCTGGCGCGGCTGTCGGCGGTGCCGGCGCCGGAGGGGTTGCGGGGGCTCGGGGGGATCGCGGCGGGGATGCTGGCGGCGGTGCCGGGGGCGGCGGCCGGGCTGGCGTCGGCGGCGGACCGGCGGGTCCTGCGGGATTGCGCGGCGGCGCTGGCGGAGGTGGCGGACGAGCCGGGCGACCGGCTGCTGCACTGGGACCTGCACTTCGGCAACGTGCTGGCGGGGGAGCGCGAGCCGTGGCTGGCGATCGACCCGAAGCCGCTGGCCGGGGATCCGGGCTTCGAGCTGCTGCCGTCGCTGGTGAACGAGTACCGGGAGCGGGACGTGCGGTGGCGGTTCGACCTCCTCACGGAGGCGGCGGGCGCGGACCGGGAGCGGGCGCGGGCCTGGACGCTGGGGCGGGTGCTGCAGAACTGCCTGTGGGAGGTCGAGGACGGCTGCCGGCGGCTGCCGCGCCGGGAGGTGGCGGTGGCGGGGCTGCTGCTGCGGCGGTGAGCGGCCGGGAGCGCGGGGGCTGCGGGGGTCGGGGTGGCCAGGCCTAGGGTGGCGGCATGATTCGTGAAGCCGTGCCTGACGATGTCGCCGAAATCCACGCCATGATCCGGGAGTTGGCCGATTACGAGAAGGTGCCGCACGAGGCGCGCGCGACGCCGGAGCAGTTGCGCGAGGCGCTGTTCGGGGAGCGCCCGGCGGTGTTCGCGCACGTCGCGGAGGCCGAGGGCGGGGAGGTGGTCGGCTTCTCCGTGTGGTTCCTGAGCTTCTCGACGTGGCGCGGGGTGCACGGGATCTACCTGGAGGACCTGTACGTACGGCCGGGCGCGCGCGGGGGCGGGTACGGGAAGGCGCTGCTGGCGGAGTTGGCGCGGATCTGTGTGGAGCGCGGCTACGAGCGGCTGGAGTGGTCGGTGCTGAAGTGGAACGCGCCGACGATCGCGTTCTACGAGGCGCTGGGCGCGCGGCCCCAGGAGGAGTGGTCGGTGTACCGGCTGACGGACGGGCCGCTGCGGGGACTGGGCGGTTCCTAGGCCTGCGGTGCTCCGGGGGCCGGGGGCCGGGGGCCGGGGGCCGGGGGCCGGGGGTGCTCCGGGGTCCCGTGGGGCTCAGGGTTCGAGGACGACCTTGCCGGTGGTGGCGCGGGTTTCGAGGTCGCGGTGGGCGGCCGCGGCCTGGGCCAGGGGGTAGCGCTGGAGGGCGGGGCGCAGGCGGCCGGCGGCGGCTTCGGCGAGGGCGCGGGTTTCGAGCGTGCGCAGGGGGTCGGGGGTGCCGACGGCTTCGAGCATGGCGGGGCCGAGGACGTGGTGGGTGGTGATGCGGCGGGCGGTGAGGCCGGCGCGTTCGGCGTCGGTGAGGTCGAGGGGGGCTTCGGACCAGCCGAAGACCAGGTGCCGGGCGCCGGGGGCGAGGAGGCCGAGGGCGGTGCGGGCGGTGGTGCCGCCGACGGAGTCGAAGAGGACGGTGGCGCCTTCGGGGTGGTGGGCGCGGATGGTGTCGGCCCAGTGGGGGGTCGTGTAGTCGACGGCGAGGTCGGCTCCGTTGGCGGCGGCCCGCGCGGTCTTGGCGGGGCCTCCGGCGAGGGCGATGACGGTGGCGCCGGCGTTCTTGGCGTACTGGACGAGGAGGGTGCCGATTCCTCCGGCGGCGGCGGGGATCAGGGCGGTGGCGCCGGGGTGGAGGTCGGCGAACTGGAGGATGCCGAGGGTGGTGCGGCCGGTGCCGATCATGGCGACGGCCTGGGCGGGGTCGAGGCCGGCTGGCAGCGGGTGGAGGCGGGTGGCGTCGGCGACGGCGTGTTCGGCGTAGCCGCCGGGGGCGAAGCCGAGGTGGGTGACGACGGGGCGGCCGAGCCAGGAGGGGTCGGTGCCGGGTCCGAGGGCGTCGACGGTGCCGGCGACCTCGCGGCCGGGGACGGTGGGGAGTTCGGGGAGGGGTGCGGGCGGGCCCTGGACGCCCTGGCGGAGGGCGGTGTCGAGGAGGTGGACGCCGGCGGCGGCGACCCGGATGCGTACCTGCCCGGGGGCGGGGACGGGCCGGGGGACGGTCTCGTAGGTGAGGTTCTCGGCGGGGCCGAAGGCGTGGAGGCGGACGGCCTTCATGGTGGCGGAGTGCGTGGGTGCGTTCATGGCGCCAGCGTCCGGCCTCAAGCGCGGTTGAGGTCAAGGGGCCGTTGTCAGTGCCGTGGGTCACGATGGGAGTGTGTGGTCGGCCGGCCCGTACGGACGGGGGTCGTTCGGGCCGGCCGGGCGCCGGCGGGGGACCGGGCGGGGGAGGGGCGGCCCGGGCGGGTACCGCTCAGGCGGGGACGCGGGGGAAGCGGGCCTGGAGCGTCCAGATGACGGGGTTGTCGGCGAGGCCCTCGTGCATGTCGACGAGGTCGGCGATCAGGTCGTGGAGGAAGTCGCGGGCCTCGCGGCGCAGCAGGCGGTGGCTGAAGGTGAGGGGTTCTTCCTCGGGGGCCATCCAGTCGGCCTCGACGTCGACCCAGCCGAAGCGGCGTTCGAAGAGCATGCGGTCGGCGGACTCGGTGAAGTCGAGTTCGGCGTGGCGGCGGTCGGCGGAGCGGCTGCCGCGCGGGTCCTCGTCGAGCTGCTCGACGATGTCGCACAGGGCCCAGGCGAAGTCGAGTACGGGTACCCATCCCCAGGCTGTGGACAGTTCCGTGTCCTTCTCGGTGTCGGCGAGGTAGACGTCGCCGCAGAACAGGTCGTGGCGCAGGGTGTGGACGTCCGCCGAGCGGTAGTCGGTCTGCGGGGGGTCGGGGAAGCGCCGGGAGAGGGAGTAGCCGATGTCGAGCACGTTCCCGATGGTGTCACGGCCGTGCCCCTCCCGGCGCGGGGGGCGGTACGAGGGGTGGTGCGGAGGTGCTCCGGGGGTGGTGCGGGGGTGTGGGTCAGCGGACGTTGACGGCGGTCCAGGCGGCGGCGACGCGGGCGGTCTCCGGGGCGGTGGGGCCGTACAGGTCGGCGGCGGCGCGGAGGGTGGCGGCGCGGGCGCCGGCGTAGTTGGTGGTGGAGCGCATGTGGACGGTCAGGGCCCGGTACCAGATGCGGGTGGCCTTGTCGCGGCCGATGCCGAGGAGCTTGGAGCCGTCGTGGGTGGGGGAGTCGTAGGCGACGCCGTCGATGACCTTGGGGCCGCTGCCCTCGGCGAGGAGGTAGTAGAAGTGGCGGGCGGGCCCGGAGGCGGCGTGCGGGCCGAGGCCGGCGATGTCGGGCGACCAGTGGTCGCGGGACACGCCGTCCGCGCTGGGGCGGTCCATGCGGCGGGGCGGGCCGTCGAAGACGCGCTCGCCGAGGAGGTAGTCGCCGGGGTCGGCCTTGTTCTCGGCGAAGAACTCGCCGGCGGTGGCGAGGATGTCGGAGGTGGCCTCGTTGAGCGCGCCGGGCTCGCCGCTGTAGCCGAGGCGGGCGGTGGAGGCGGTCAGGCCGTGGGCGAGTTCGTGGCCGACGACGTCGAGGGAGGTCGGTGGGCGGCCGGGGGTGGTGCCGTCGCCGTACGTGACGCAGGCGCAGCTGTCGCTCCAGAAGGCGTTGCCGAAGCCGGTGCCGTAGTGGACGCGGGAGGTGGTGCCGACGCCGTCGCCGCGGACGCCGTTGCGGTTGAAGGCGGCCTTGTAGAAGTCCCAGGTCACGGCGGTGGCGTAGTGCACGTCGGCGGCGGCGGTCTGGCGGTGGGCGGGGGTGCCGTCGCCCCAGGTGTTGTCGGCGTCGGTGAACGGGACACCGGGGTTGTTGGTCTGGCCCAGGGCGTCGAGGGTGCGCTGGCCGCCGCGGGTGGGGTCCTGGAGCTGGTACGCGGTGCCGGTGTGGGTGGTGCCGAGGGGGACGGTGCCGGAGTACTGGGTGATGCCGGTGCCGGTGGCTCCGCCGGCGGCCGCGGTGGCCGCCGCGGTGGCCTGGGGGGCGGGCAGGACGGCTGCGCCGAGCAGGGCTGCGGTGGCTGCGGTGAGGGCGAGGCGGCGGGTGCGGTGGGGGTGTGACACGCGGGCTCCTTCGCGGTGGCCGGGGTGACGGCGGGCCGAGCGTGCCATTCGGGGGTGCGGGTGGGGCAGGCCCCGGCGGGGGGTTGTCCGAAGAGCGGGGCGGAGTGTCCGGATCCGCCCCTCCCCTGGCCGCGGCGGGTGGGGAGGGGCGGATCCGGGGCGTGCCGGGGCCGGGGCGTGGTGTGGCCGGGTGGGTCAGTCCTCCAGGGCCTGGTACGTGGTGGTCCAGAAGTCGTGGATGACCTGGGCCGGGGCCGGGGTGGAGAGGCCCACCTGCATGAGGAGGACGCCGGTGAGCTGGTTCTGCGGGTCGGCGTAGGCGGAGGTGCCCGTGCCGCCGTCCCAGCCGAACTGGCCGACGGGCGCGTAGTCGCCGCGGTACGTGCGCACCGCCATGCCGAAGCCCCAGCCGCCCTGCTGGCCCTGGCCGAACGACACGTGGACGCTGTTGCGGGCCAGGGCGGAGCGGGTGGCCTCCTGCTCGGCCGTGAGGCGGTTGGTGGTCATCAGCTCGACGGCGGGCCGGGAGAGGATCCGCTCGCCGCCGTGCGTGCCGTGGTTCAGCAGCATCCGGAAGTAGGCGTGGTAGTCGTCGACGGTGGAGACCAGGCCGCCGCCGCCGGACTGGAACGCCGGGGGCGCGCTGTACCGGCCGCCCTCCGCCTCGTCCCACACGTGGAACTCGCCGGTCTGGGGGTCGGGGGCGTAGCTGGGGGGCAGCCGGTCGATCTTGTCGGCGGGCACGTGGAAGCCCGTGTCCTTCATGCCCAGCGGGTCGAGGACGCGCTCGCGCAGGAACGTCTCGAACGGCTTGCCCGTGACGCGGGAGACGAGGACGCCGAGCACGTCGTGGCTGATGTGGTACTGCCACTGCTCTCCGGGCTGGCGCATCAGGGGGAGCGTGGCGAGGCGGCGCATCCACTCGTCCTGCTCGGGCGCGGGCTCGCCGCCCTGGGTGAAGACGCCCCGCTCGAAGAGGGCGCCCGTGATCGGGGAGCCCATCGCCGTCAGGTCGATGCCGAGGCCGAAGGTGGAGTTCAGCAGGTCCCGTACGGTGATCGGCCGCCGGGCGGGGACGGTCTCGTCCAGCGGGCCGTCGATCCGCGCCAGTACCTGGCGGCCGGCGAGTTCGGGCAGCCACTGCTCCACGGAGTCGTCCAGCCGGATCTCGCAGTCGTCGACGAGGGCCATCGCGGCCGACATCGCGACCGGCTTGGACGTGGAGGCCATCCGGAAGATCGTGTCCCGGCGCATCGGGGCACCGCCGTCGTGGCGCAGGGTCCCGATCGCCTCGACGTGCGTCTCGTCGCCGCGGCTGACGAGGGCGACGAGGCCGGGGACCTTCCCCGACTCGACGTGCCGGGTCAGCACGTCGCGCATCCTGCGCAGGCCCGCCTCGGTGAAGCCGTTGTGTCCCATCGTCAAGTCTCCCCGTGAGTGTTTGGGAACTGCTGAACTCGCTCGAAGCTACATTGCGTTTACGGATGCGTCAACGCATTTGGCGAGCAAGTCGACCTGATGAATTGGGTGGTTGGAGGTTGACATTGCAATGGCTGTGGTGGTGAACGCAAGGGGCGGTCGCAGTGTGGATTGCAATGGGGTGGGGGCGGGGGCATACTGCGGCTGTCGACGAGGGGAGACGGGACCGATGCCAGGAGGACGGCTCACCGGCGAGGACCGCCAGCACATCGCCGCCTGGCTGGCCGAGGGGCACGGGTACACGGAGATCGGCCGGCGACTGGGGCGGCCCGCCTCGACCGTGATGCGGGAGGTCACCCGCAACGGCGGCCCCGAGGGCTACGGGGCGGACCGGGCGCAGGAGGCCACCCGGCACCGGGCGCGCCGGCGCAAGGAGGCGCGGCCGGCACCGCCGCCGGTCCCCGACGGCGGCCACGGGCGGGATCCGCGGCAGGTGCGGGAGTTCACCGAGTCCTTCACCGGTCTCCTCGCCGGGCAGGGCCTGCCCCCGATGGTCGCCAGGGTCCTGGCCTGCCTGTACACCACGGACTCCGGCGCCCTCACCGCCGCCGAGCTGGTCGAACGGCTCCGCGTCAGCCCGGCGTCCGTCTCGCACGCCGTCGCCTGGCTCGAAGGACAGGCGATGCTCCGGCGGGAGCGGGTTCCCGGGGAACGCCGCGAGCGCTACGCCATCGACGACGAGCTCTGGCTCCGGTCGCTGCTGGCGGCCGCGCAGATGAACGAGGTCCTGGTGGCGGCGTCGCAGCGCGGGGCCGAGGTCCTCGGGGCCTCGACTCCGGCGGGGGCGCGCTTCGAGTCCTCCGTGGAGCTGCTGACGCTCGTGAACGAGGCCCTGCGCGGGGCGATGGAGCAGTGGCGGCGGAGGCTGGCCGAGCGCGACGCCGGGCGCGAGGCCGGGCGCGGCGCCGGACGCGACGTCGAGCGCGGCGCGGGGCAGGACGCGGCGGACACCCCCTAGGAGGGCAGCAGGCGCTGTTCCTTGGCCACGGCCACCGCGCCCGCGCGGGTGTCGACGCCGAGCTTGTCGTAGATGCGGCCCAGGTGGGTCTTGACCGTGGCTTCGCTGATGAACAGCGCGCGGGCGATGTCACGGTTGCCCAGGCCCCGGGCCAGCTGGCCCAGGATGTCCAGCTCGCGGTCGGTGAGGGTGGGGCGCGTACCGCGCATGTGGGCCATCACCCGGCTCGCGACGGGCGCGGACAGCGTGGTGCGCCCGGCCGCCGCCGAATGGATGGCGGCGAACAGCTCCTCGGGCCGTTCCGCCTTCAGGAGGTAGCCGGTCGCGCCGGCGCCGATGGCCCGGGTGATGTCCGCGTCCGTGTCGTACGTGGTGAGGACCAGGACGTGCGGCGGGCGGGGGAGGGCCGTGATGCGGCGGGTGGCTTCGACGCCGTCGATGCCCTCGCCCAGCTGGAGGTCCATCAGGACCACGTCCGGGTTCAGCTTGGCGGCCAGCGCGACCGCCTCCTCGCCGCTGCCCGCCTCGCCGAGCACCTCGATGTCCGGCTCGCTGCCGAGGAGCGCGAGGAGTCCGGCGCGGACCACCACGTGGTCGTCGCAGAGGAGGATCGTCGTCATCCTGTGGGCTCCAGGGGGAGGGAGGCGGAGAGGACGGTGCCCTCGCCGGGGGTGGATTCGATGGTCAGGGTGCCGCCGAGCTGGCGCACCCGGGCGCGCATCGCCGGGAGGCCGTGGCCGCGGCCCGGGTCCCGGCCGGGGCGGGACCCGGGGCGGGCACCGGGGCCGGTGGCCCGGGCGGGTTCGGGGAAGCCGGAGCCGTCGTCCGCGATGTCCAGGACCACCTGGTCGCCGAGGAAGCTGAGGGTCAGGGCGGCGGTGCGCGCGTGGGCGTGCTCGCGGACGTTGGCCAGGGCGCCCTGGGCGATGCGCAGCAAGGCCGATTCGGTGCGGTCCGGGAGCGGGACGGGTACGCCCTCCAGGTGGAAGCGGACCTCGACGCCGGGGCCGGCGTCCAGGACGCGCAGGGCGTCGGCGAGGCCCGCGCCGTTGTCCAGCTCGGGCGGGGCGAGGTCGTGGACCAGCCGCCGGGCCTCGGCGAGGCCGCGGGCCGCGATGCCGGTCGCGGTACGGACGTGCGCGCGGGCGGTGGCCGGGTCGCTGTCCCAGGTGCGGTCGGCGGCCTGGAGCAGCATCTGCTGGCTGGAGAGGTGCTGGGCCAGGGTGTCGTGGATCTCCATGGACAGCCGCTGCCGCTCGGCGAGGGTGCCCTCGCGCCGTTCGGTGGCGGCGAGCTCCCGGCGGGTGCGGATCAGGTCGTCGATCAGCGCGCGCTGGGCGCGGGCCTGGCGCTCCATGTGGACGTAGACGGCCGTGGCGAGGGCGGCGATGGCGGGCGGTGCCAGCAGGAGGTTCGGGTCGAAGGCGGTGGAGAGCTTCATCTGTGCCGCCACGACGAAGACGGTGAGTACGGCGACCAGGGCGACGGCCGCGCGCGGGGGGAGGGTGCGCAGGGCCGTGAAGAACAGCGGTACGGCGCACCAGGCGAAGCTCGGCGCGAGCACGACGAGGACCACCCAGGTGGCGACGACCAGGCCGAGCCAGAGCCTGCGGCGCAGGGTGGGGGGGGGGCGGGGGGGGGGGGGGGGGGGTCCCCCCCCCCCCCCCCCGCCCCGCCCGGCCTGGGCGACGTGGGCGGCCTGGGTGACGCCGACGGCGGGGCCGAGGACGTAGAGCAGGGCGAGGGCGATGCCGAGGGAGATCACCCACGGGGTGCGGGGTTCGCCGGGGTGGCGCAGCAGGAACCGGGCCACCGAGGCGCCGAGCAGCAGGAAGAACGCCGTGTGCATGACGGCGGCGAGGGTGCGGGTGTCCGGGGCGGTGGCGGGGTGCCGGGTCACGGCGTGGCTCCTGGTGGGTGGGGTGGTGGTATCCATGCTGCCGCAGCCCCGGCGGGGCGGGGCGGGCGCCGGGTGCGGGCGGGGTGCCGCTGCGCGGGGCAGGGCCCCTGCCCGCCGTTCCGCCGGGCCCAGGCCCGCCCCCGGCCCCGTACGGGCGCTGCGTGCCCGTCGCCTCGGACGCCGGCGGGGCCGGAGGGCCGGAAGGGCCGGCCCGCCGGTGACGGGTGGCCGCGCC
This sequence comes from Streptomyces sp. NPDC043896, assembly GCF_056435605.1. Classification (NCBI taxonomy): domain Bacteria; kingdom Bacillati; phylum Actinomycetota; class Actinomycetes; order Kitasatosporales; family Streptomycetaceae; genus Streptomyces; species Streptomyces sp. NPDC043896. Next base: position 14,754 of record NZ_JBWKEE010000028.1, on the reverse strand, counting down.
GGTGACGGGTGGCCCCGTCCAGGGAAACGGGTGGCGGGCCCCACCGCATCGGCCGATCGGATGACCCCCGCGTCAACCGGTGCGGTCGGCGGGCCGAGCCGGTACGGGGACGGGGCGGGGCCCGGTCCGGGCCGAGTCTTGGAGGGAGCCAGTCGACGACCCAACAGGAGCTGACATGAACACCCGCACCCGCGTTCTCACCGGTACCGCCCTCGCCGTCGTCCTCGGCGCCGGCACCTTCGGCGCCGTCAGCGCGAGCGCGACCCCCGCCGCGCCGGCGAAGAAGGACTCGGACCAGAACTTCACCACCTCGACGCACCTCACCATCGGTGCCGCCACCCGCGCCGCCCAGGCCGCGCTGGAGGCCGCGCAGAAGGAGAACCAGAAGGTCACCGTCGCCGTGGTCGACCGCAACGGCAACACCATCGTCACCCTGCGCGGCGACGGTGCGGGCCCGCAGTCCTACGAGTCGGCGCAGCGCAAGGCCTACACCGCCGTGTCCTGGAACGCCCCGACCTCCGTGCTCGTCGGCCGTCTCGCCCAGGCCCCGAACCTGAAGGACATCCCCGGCACCCTCTTCCTCGGCGGCGGCGCGCCCGTCCAGGCGAACGGCGCCCCGGTCGCCGGCATCGGCGTGGCCGGCGCCCCGAGCGGCGACCTGGACGAGAAGTTCGCCAAGGCCGGCGTGGAGTCCCTGCAGAAGTAAGGGCCGTTCCGCTCCTTAGGATCGGTACGTGGAACTCAAGCGCCTGGCCGTCCCCGCCGTCACCGCCCTGCTCGTGCTCGCCACGGGATGTACGGGCGCGACGGTGCAGGGGCGGCCCGGCGCGTCCGGGGTGCGTGATCCGCTCTTCCCCCGGGCGGGCAACGGCGGCTACCAGGTCGAGCACTACGCGCTGGACCTCGCCTACGACCCCGCCGACGGGCAGCTGCACGGTACGGCCGTCATCACCGCCCGCGCGGAGCAGGGGCTCAGCTCCTTCAACCTCGACTTCAGCGGCCTGAAGGTCGAGGCCGTGGACGTGCAGGGCGTCGACGCCCGGTACAACCGGACCGGCAACGAGCTGACGGTGCGTCCGGCCAAGGACCTGAGGAAGGGTCAGGTCTTCCGTACGACGGTGGACTACACCGGGCGGCCCCGGCCGGTCGTCGATCCGGACGGGGCGCACGAGGGCTGGATCACCACCGACGACGGGGCGGTCGCCGTCGGCGAGCCGATCGGGTCGATGGGGTGGTTTCCCGGCAACCACCACCCCAGCGACAAGGCCGCGTACGACGTGACGATCACCGTGCCGGACGGCTACGAGGCGGTGTCCAACGGCGAACTGCGTTCCCGGCAGCGGACGGACGACGGGCGGACCGAGTTCGTGTGGCACAGCCCGGAGCCGATGGCGAGCTACCTGGCGACCGTCGCCGTCGGCAGGTTCAAGGTGACGACCGGGCGGACCCCGTCGGGTGTCGCCGTGTACGACGCCGTCGCCCCGGGGGAAGCCGCGGCCGGCGAGCCGGCGCTCGCGCGGCTGCCGGAGATCGTGGAATGGGGGAGCGCCAGGTTCGGCCCGTACCCCTTCGGTACCGCCGGGTCGATCGTGATGCCCGCGGGGACCCTCGCGTACGCGCTGGAGACGCAGACCAAGCCCGTCTACTCCGGGGCGCCCGATGAGGAGCTGGTGCTGCACGAGCTGGCCCACCAGTGGTTCGGGAACTCGGTCTCGCCGAAGTCCTGGAAGGACATGTGGCTGAACGAGGGCTTCGCCACGTACGCGGAGTGGCTGTGGTCCGAGGACCGGGGCGGGCCCTCCGCGCAGCGCCGGTTCGACGCGTTCCTGGCGGGTGACACCACGGTCGATCCGCACGCGGACGGGGGCTGGGACGCCTTCGCGCCCGCCGACCCGCCGGGCCCGGACCGGGTGTCGGACGCGCCCGTGTACTACCGGGGTGCGATGGTGCTGCACCGGATCCGGCAGGAGGTGGGGGACGAGAAGTTCTTCGGCCTGCTGCGCGGCTGGGCCGCCGACCACCGGTACGGCAACGCGAGCACGGCGGACTTCACCGCGTATGCGCAGCGGCGGACGGGCCACGACCTGAAGAAGGTGTGGGACGTGTGGCTGTACGGGGAGGGCCGCCCCAAGGGGTAGCGGCCCGTACGCGGCGCCGCTCGCCTGCGGCGTGGCTCGTACGGCGTGGCTCGTATGCGACCGCGCTTATGCGGAGCTTGCACCGGTCATGTCAAGATCCCCCGGATGTCTGGGGGAGGGGGCCCGTGATGTCGGGGCTGGTGGTGCACACGGAGCACGGGCGGCTGGAGCTCGGGCCCGGTGAGGCGGTCCGGTTCGGCCGGGGCGCGCCCGGGGTGCCGGTGGGGCTGGTGCTCGACGACCCTGCGGTGCCGCGGCTGGCCGGTGAGATCCTCGCCACCGAGGACCACTGGCGCCTGAGCAACCTCGGGTGCGAGCGGAGCCTGCTGGTGGAGAACCCGGAGGGGGCGGGCGAGTACTTCCGCGTCGCCCCGCGCCGGATCGGGGCGCCGGTGCCGTTCGAGTTCGCCCGGGTGGTGCTGCCGACGCGGGCGCCCGGGGGTGTCGCCGTCCACGTGTACGCGCCCGGGCACAGCTACGCCGAGACGTTCGGGGTACCGGACGGGGGACTGGCGGGGCTCGGGACGGTCGCGGCCTTCAGCCTCGACGAGACGGCCACCTACTTCCGGGTGCTGGTCGCCCTGTGCGAACCGAGGCTGCGGGACCAGTCCGCATCCGCCATCCCGACGACCCGGCAGGTGGTCGAGAGGCTCACGGGTCTGAGCGAGCAGGCGGTGAGCTTCCACATCGACTACCTCGCCCGCAGCAAGCTGCGGGTGAAGCCCGCCGAGGGCGCCCCGGGGCGCCTGGAGTGGAAGCGGGAGCTGGTGGTGAGCCTCGCCCTGCGGTTCGGGCTCGTGCGCGAGGAGCACCTGGCCCTGCTGCCGGGCAGGCGGCGGCGGTGAAGGCCCCGACGGGCCGGGGATCCCGGCCGGCTGCCGGGCGGGCACGCCGGCGTCTCCGTCGTCACCGCGGTGCCGCAGCCCGGTCCGCGGTCCGGAGGTCCTTGCGCAGGACCGTGCACGGGCGGCCCATTTCGCGGTCCCGGGCCTGGCGGAGGAAGGCGTAGCCCTGGGCCTGCCAGAAGGCGAGGGCCTTGGTGTTGGCCTCCAGGACGGCCACGCGTACGCCGGTGCGGCCCGCCGCGCGGAAGCGGTCCTCGACGAGGGCGGTCACCGTGCGGCCGTATCCCTCGCGGTGCGCGGTGGCGTCGACGAGGAGCAGGCCGATCCACGGGTCCGGGTCCCCGGCGGCCGGGTCCGGGTGGTGGGCCAGGGTGGCGGCCAGGCCGACGAGGCGGCCGGCGGAGCGGGCGAGCAGGACCTCGGCGCCGTCGTGGGCGAGTTCGTCGGCGAGTGAGGCCGCGACCTGCTCCACGGTGATGCGGGCCGGGTCGGGGAAGTCGCCGCTCAGCTCGAAGAAGGCGTGGTTGGTCGCGTAGAGGGTGGCGACCTCGGTGAGGACCGGGCCGGGCAGGGCGCCGTCCACGGGGACGAGCGGTTCGAGGATCATCCGCCGAACGGTAGCGAAGCCCCCTGCCCGGAAGGGTCCGGGCAGGGGGCTTCGGCCTACCGGCGCGTCGGCGCGGATCCGGGTCAGACGTTGACGCCGAAGTCCTGGGCGATGCCGACGAGGCCGGAGGCGTAGCCCTGGCCGACCGCGCGGAACTTCCACTCGGCGCCGTTGCGGTAGAGCTCGCCGAAGACCATGGCGGTCTCGGTGGCCGCGTCCTCGGAGAGGTCGTAGCGGGCGATCTCGGCGCCGCCGGCCTGGTTCACGACGCGGATGTAGGCGTTGCGGACCTGGCCGAAGTTCTGGCTGCGGGTCTCGGCGTCGTAGATCGAGACCGGGAAGACGATCTTGTCGACGTCGGCGGGGAGGCCGGCGAGGTTGACGTTGATGGCCTCGTCGTCGCCCGAGCCCTCACCGGTGCGGTTGTCGCCGGTGTGGACGATGGTCTGGTCCGGGGTGGACTTGTTGTTGAAGAAGACGAAGTGGCCGTCGGAGACGACCTTGCCCGTCGCGTTGACCGCGATGGCGGAGGCGTCGAGGTCGAAGTCGACACCGGTCGTCGTACGGACGTCCCAGCCGAGGCCGACCGTGACGGCGCTGAGGCCGGGGGCCTCCTTCGAGAGCGATACGTTGCCGCCCTTGGACAGGCTTACTGCCATTTTGACTGGTGTCCTTCCTCGTCACATGACCGCGATACGGGGTCAAGTTACCGCTGCCCTTCATAACGCGTGGAGAGGGCGCGAAGGTTCCAGGGGCGGAAATGCGGGTGACGGCGGAGCGGGCGGGGGCCGATCATAGGGCCATGCCTGGTCCCCATGTCATCCGCGGTTCCGTCGTGCTCCCCGAGGCGGAGCTCGCCTGGCGGTTCTCGCGTTCCTCCGGGCCGGGCGGGCAGCACGTGAACACCTCGGACTCGCGGGTGGAGCTGCTCTTCGACCTGGCGGCGACCAAGGGGCTGCCGCAGGTGTGGAAGGAGCGGGCGCTGGAGCGGCTCGCTTCGCGGCTGGTGGACGGCGTGCTGACGGTACGCGCCTCCGAGCACCGCTCGCAGTTCCGCAACCGGGAGATGGCGCTGGTCCGGCTGGCCTCCCTGCTGGCGGAGGCCACGGCCCCGCCGCCGAAGCCGCGCCGCGCCACGAAGATCCCCCGCGGGATCAACGAGCGGCGCCTGCGGGAGAAGAAGGCCCGCGGCGAGACCAAGCGCAACCGCAGCGCGCGCGACTGGTAGGCGGTCCGCCGCGCCGGCCGGCCGCTACGGGGCCAGGTGCCGGTAGCGGCCGCGGAAGTACGTCAGCGGCGGCGCCTCCGGGGCCGGCAGGGCGGCGCCGAGGACGCGGCCCACCACCAGGGTGTGGTCACCCGCCGTGACCCGGGACTCGGTGCGGCACTCCAGGGTGGCGAGCGCCCCCGACAGCAGCGGCGCGCCCGACAGGGCCCCGCGTACGTACGGCAGCCCCTCGAACAGCAGCCGGTCGCTGATCCGGCCCTTCATCGAGAAGCGGCTCGCGACCTGGAGCTGGCTGTCGGCGAGGAGGGAGACCGCCCACAGCGGCTGCTCCGCGAGCAGGTCGTCCATCCGGGAGCCCTCGCGCACGCTCACCAGCACCAGCGGCGGGTCCAGGGAGACCGACATGAAGGCGGTGGCCGTCATGCCGACGTCCTCGCCGCGCGGCCCGCCGGCGCCGAGCGGCGGCTCGTGCGCGGTGATCAGGCACACGCCGGCGGCCAGCCGGGACATGGCGGCGCGGAACTCGTCGTTGCTCACCCCCTCAGGATGCGGGCTGACCACGTGGCTCGGGCGGATGGGAACGGGGTGTACGGGGGTCGTCTCGGGCACGTACCGAACGCTAGTCCCGCGTCCGCGCGGCGCACATCGGCCCCTGGTCCGAGCCGCGTCCCCGCCCCCCGGCCTAGGCCCCGGCGTATCGTTCGCTTCCGGGAAGGGGAGGGAGCGCTCCCACTCGTTTCCCCTCTCTCGGCACGCCCTTGTTCATCTCATGTGACTTGAGTCACAGAGGGCAAGATTTGTTGACCCTGTGTACCTGCCGCACAGCTCACTGTGATTCAGTGGACGGGACACCGCAACGAAACGCCGATGACAAACCTGGAGTTGCTGTCGAGGTCTCGGGGAGAGCGAGCAATGGAGACCGAGTCGGAGCCGTACGTCCGTCTTGCGACCCTGCGGCAGCTGCACCAGGTGGTGGCCGAGCTCAACACGGCCAGGAGCCTCGCGGACACCCTCCAGACCGTCGTGGACGGCATCGTCAGGGGCCTCGGCTACGAACTCGCCTGTGTCAACCTCGTACGCCCTGACGGGGATCTCGTCGTCGCGGCCTTCGCGGGCGACCCCGCCGCCGAGGCCCTGATCACCGGCCGCGTCGGCTCCCGCGCCGCCTGGGACCGCCGCCTGACCATGGGCGAGGACTGGGACGGCCTGCGCTTCATCCCGCACACCGAGGGCTGGGTCCTGATGGAGGACGACGTCCCCCAGTGGCACACCGACGGCCCCGACCCGCGCTTCCAGGACGAGTGGCACCCCGAGGACCGGCTCTACGCCCCCATGTACGCGACGGGCGGGGAACTCCTGGGTGTCATTTCGGTGGACAGACCGCGCAACGGGCGCCGGCCGGGCGCCTGGGGACGCGAAGCGCTCCAGATGTACGCCTTCCAGGCCGCCATTGCGATCAGCAACGCGCGGCTGCGCGCGAACATGCAGCGGGCCCTCGTCCGGCTGGAACGCGAGCAGCAGGCACTGCGGGCCAGCGAAGAGTCGTTCCGGCAGGCCTTCGAGTACGCCCCCAGCGGCATGGCCATCGCCGAGATGGGCGGCGACCAGCACGGCCGGCTGCTGCGCACCAACGACGCCCTGTGCCGCCTCCTCGGCCGGCCCGCCTCCGTGCTGCGCCGCTACTCCTTCTCCGACCTCGTCCACCCCGAGGACATCGGCACCCTGCTGCGCACCTCAGCCGAGGGCGGCCGCGCCGAGCTGCGCCTCGGCCGGCGCGACGGCACGTACGTGTGGGTCTCGCTGCGCAACTCCGTGGTCGCCGACGCCGCCGACGGACCCCGCTTCCTGCTCACCCACGTCGAGGACATCGAGGAACGCAAGCGGCACGAGCTCCAGCTCGCCCACCGGGCCAGCCACGACTCCCTCACCGGCCTGCCCAACAGCGCCGAACTGCGCTCCCGCCTCGGCGCCCGGCTGTGCAGGCGGCCGCAGTCCGTACGCGCCAGCGCGGTGGAGGCGCTGGACGCGGCGTACGAGGGCCGCCCGGAGGGGGGTGGTGCCGGCGAGCACGGCTTTCCACCCGACGCGCCGCACCACGGCTACGACGGCGGCTACCCCGCCGCCCCGGCCCCCGGACAGCCCGCCGGGCAGGCGGGCGACGCCTTCGACTTCCCCGGCGCCTTCCCGGGGCGCCCGGACGGCCCGTACGACCACCACGTGCACACGGTGGCGCCCGCCACCGACATCGACGACGGCACGAAGGGCCTCGCCGTCCTCTTCTGCGACCTCGACGGCTTCAAGTCGATCAACGACCGGTTCGGCCACCACACCGGCGACGCCGTCCTGATCGAGGTCGCCCGAAGGCTCACGACGTGCGTCAGGGACGGTGACACCGTCGCCCGGCTGGGTGGTGACGAATTCGTCGTCCTCGCCGACGGTCTGGGCGCCGCCGACGCCGCCGACCTCGCCGTGCGGCTGCGCAACGCGATCATCCCGCCGATCCGGGTGGACGGCCGCGCGGTGCGGGTGGGAGCGAGTTTCGGCATCGGCTGGGCCAGCTGCGGGATGTCCGCGGACGAGGTGCTGCGCTCCGCCGACCAGCGCATGTACATCGAGAAGCGGTCCCGCTCCAAGGCGCACCGGCGGGCCGGCTGAGGCCGTGGGCCGCCCGTGTGCGCACGTGTTCGGGGTAGGCTCCCGGGGGTCGAAAGGAGTGACCTGCGATGACGACGCCCGCGAACAACGGCCCGCACGGTGGGGCCAACCAGCCCGGGGACGATGACCCGTTCGGCTACCTCTACGCGGACGGCCAGGCCGCCGGAGCCACCCCGCCCGGTCAGGGCGGCGGATACGGCTACCCCGGCCCGACGGCCGGCGGACCGCCCGGCGCGCAGCCCGGCGTCCCCCGGACCTCGTACAACCAGGTGCGCACGGTCGGCGAGCGGACGTACGGCGGCCAGCGCGGCGCCGTCCCGCAGCAGCAGCCCCCGCAGGCCTACCAGGCCCAGTACCAGGCGCCCGAGGCCCTCCAGGCGAACGGCTACGGCGTCCCGCAGCAGCCGTCCGGCCAGACCGCGCACATCCGTCCCGCCCCGTCCCGTGGCGGCAACCGCGGCGGCGGCTCCAGCCGCCGGGGTCTGCTGATCGCGGCGATCGCGGTCGTGGCGGCCGTCGGCATCGGCATCGGCGCGGCCCTGGTCTTCGGCAAGGACGACGACAAGAAGAACGACCAGGCGACGGGCCCGGCGCAGTCCGTACAGCCCAGCCAGCCGCAGGGCTCCGCGGAGCCGAGCAGCACCCCCCAGCCCTCGTCGACCCCGCTGCCGAAGGCGGACGCCTCGGGCGCGGGCATGGCCCTGACGGGGGGCGCGTCGCTGCAGACCACGGTCCCGGGCGCGAAGAGCGCGGGAGGCCAGTACGTCGGCAACTTCAACCAGACGGGCGCGGCCGTCACTTGGACGCTGGACGTGCCCAAGGCGGGCCAGTACAAGCTGAAGATGACGTACGCGGTGCCGGGCAAGGACGCCAGCACCACGCTCACCGTCAACGGCGAGGCGCAGACCCGGCCGATAAACATGAAGAACTTCGCCCTGGCCAAGCCGGGCGAGTGGGGCTGGACGAACACCTACTCGCTGGTGCAGCTGAAGAAGGGCACCAACAACGTCAAGATCTCGTGCGAGACGGGCAACCAGTGCGAGATCAACATCGACCAGCTCTGGCTCGAACAGGGCTGACCGGCCCGCGCCCTACAGGGACGTGACCTTCACCGACCCCCGTACCTCCTCGTAGGTGCGGGGGTCGAATTCTCCCGCCGTCGGGGCGTGGACGGTGGCCGCCGAGAGGGCCACCGCCCGGGTGAGGCGGTCGGGCCAGTCCAGGCCGCGGGTCAGGGCGGAGAGCAGGCCCGCGACGGCGGAGTCGCCCGCGCCGGTGGGGTTGCCGCGCAGCGGGCGGGGCGGGGCCGCCTCCCAGGTGCCCTCGGGGGTGGCGGCGAGCAGGCCCGAGGGGCCGAGCGAGGTGACCACGGCGTGGGCGCCCCGGCGGCGGGCGTCACGGGTGGCGGGGAGCGGTTCGCGGGAGCCGGTCAGCTCCGCCAGCTCGGCGGCGTTCGGCTTGATGATCTCCGGCCGGGCGGCGACCCCGCGGCGCAGGGCCTCGCCGCTGGTGTCCAGCAGCACCGGGACGCCGGCCGCGCGGGCCGCCCGTACGAGGACCGCGTACGCGCCGACCGGCACGCCCGGGGGCAGGCTGCCGCACAGGGCCACCGCGCGGGCGCCGGTGAGGAGTTCGGTGTACCGGTCGAGGAAGGCGGCCCATTCGGCGGCGGAGATCTGCGGGCCGGGTTCGTTGAACTGGGTGGTGTCGCCGGTGCTCTCGTCGACGACGGCCAGGGTGCGGCGGGTGGTGCCGGCGCAGGGGACGAGGGCGTCGGTCACGCCGGGTGCGGAGGCGAGGAGCTCGCGTACGGTCTGGCCGGCCGGGCCGCCCGCGAAGCCGGTCGCGGTGACGTCGTCGCCGAGCGCGGCGAGCACCCGGGCCACGTTCAGGCCCTTGCCGCCGGCGCGTTCGGTGACACCGGTGACCCGGTGGGAGGTGTGCGGCAGCAGTCGCGGCACCCGGTGGGTGACGTCGAGCGCGGTGTTGAGCGTCACGGTGAGGATCATGGCCAGCCCCGGTCTTGGTGTGTGCCGGGATCATGCCAAATCGAGGGCGGCCAGCCCAGTCCCGTGGGCGGGCCGCCTCCGTCGGACCAGCCGAAAGGCCGGTTCAGAGCGCCGGGCTGACGATCCATTCGCCGCGCCGCATGACGCCCTTGACGTCGAACGAGGCGTCCAGGACCACCAGGTCGGCGTACTTGCCGGGCTCCAGCGAGCCGACCTCGTCGTAGAGGCCGAGCAGCTTCGCCGGGTTGGCCGAGATCGCCTGCACCACGGACTCGACGGGCAGCCGGTCCACCGTCACCGACCGCTTGAAGGCGGTGTCCAGCGTCAGGGTGGAGCCGGCGATGGAGCCGCCCTCCACGAGCCGGGCCACACCGTGCTTGACCTCGACCTCCAGCGGGCCCAGGTGGTAGGTGCCGTCGCCGAAGCCGGCCGCGTCCATGGCGTCGGTGATCAGCGCGACGCGGTGCGCGCCCGCGTGGTGGAAGGCCAGTTCCAGCATCGCCGGGTGCAGGTGGGTGCCGTCGTTGATCAGCTCGACGGTGACCCGCTCGTCCTCCAGGAGCGCGGCGATCGGACCGGGGGCCCGGTGTTCGAGGCGGGGCATGGCGTTGAAGAGGTGGGTGGCGACGGTCGCGCCGGCGTCGATGGCCTGGCGGGTCTGGTCGTACGTGGAGTCGGTGTGGCCGATCGCGGCGATGACCCCGTGCTCGGCCAGCAGCCTTACGGAGTCCAGGCCGCCGGGGAGTTCGGTGGCGAGGGTGACCATGCGGGCGGCGCCGTGCGCGGCGTCGACCAGCTTGCGGACCTCGGCCGGGTCGGGGTCGCGCAGCAGGTCCTCCTTGTGCGCGCCCTTGCGGCAGGGGTTGATGAACGGGCCCTCGAAGTGGATGCCCGCGATCTCGCCCTGCTGGGTGAGCTCGGCGAGCAGTCCGGCGCGGCGGGCCAGTTCGTCCAGGTCGCCGGTGACGGTGGAGGCGACGAGGGTGGTGGTGCCGTGCTCGCGGTGGGTGCGCACGCCCTTGAGGACCTCCTCGGCGGTACCGGAGGTGAAGGAGGCTCCGCCGCCGCCGTGGTTGTGCATGTCCACGAAGCCGGGGACGACCCAGTGCCCGGACAGGTCGACGACCGTGGCGTCCTCGGGGGCGCTGCCCGCGATGCGGGCGCCCTCGACGATGACGCGGCCGCCCGCCACGATCCCGGTGGGCAGCACCACCCTCGCGCCGGAGAGAACGGTGCTCTGTGCGCTTCCGGACATCAGGCAGGTACCTCCGTGGCGAGTAGGTCCCAGGCGAGCAGCCCTGCGCCCAGGCATCCGGCGGTGTCCCCGAGGGCAGCCGGAACGATCTCGGGCAGCCGCTGGAACGTCACGCGCTCCTCGACGGCCGTCCTCAGTGGTGCGAACAAGGTTTCCCCCGCCTCGGCCAGCCCGCCACCGATGATCAGCGTGCTCGGGTCGAGCAGGGTGATCGCGGTGACCAGGCCGTCGGCGAGGGCGCCGATGGCGGCCAGCCAGACCTCCCCGGCGCGCGCGTCGCCGGACTCGACGGCCTTGGCGCAGTCGGCGGCGTCGGCCTCGGGGTCGCCGGAGGCGGCGGCCCAGGCGCGGCTGACGGCGGAGGCGGAGGCCAGGGTCTCCAGGCAGCCGTGCTGGCCGCAGCCGCAGGCGGGGCCGCCGGGGCGGACCACGATGTGGCCGATCTCGCCCGCGTAGCCGTGGGCGCCGGCCTCGATGCGGCCGGCGATGCCGATGGCGCCGGCGATGCCGGTGCCGAGCGGGACGAAGAGGAAGCGGTCGGCGCCCAGGCCCGCGCCGATGCGGCCCTCGGCGAGTCCGCCCGTGCGGACGTCGTGGCCCAGGGCGACCGGGATCCCGCCGAGGCGGGCGCCGAGCAGCTCGCGCATCGGTACGTCGCGCCAGCCCAGGTTCGCCGCGTAGACGGCCAGGCCGCGCTCGGCGTCGACGATGCCGGGGACGGCGACGCCGGCAGCCGAGGCGGCCGTGCCGAAGCGCTCGCGGCCGAGGCCGAGGAGCTCGGCGGCGAAGTCCAGGATCGTCTCGACGACGGCGTCGGGGCCCCGCTCGCGGCCGGTGGCGCGGCGTGCCTCGTGCAGCAGGGTGCCGTCCGCCCCGATGAGGGCGGCCTTGATCCCGGTGCCGCCCACATCGAGGGCGATGACGTGTTTCACGGGTTTCACAGCAGACAGTCTCGCGTGCTCGGCGGGGAAAGGTCTAGTCCATTGGAGGGGATTGTTGAGCTGCCATACAAATCAGGACCGCCTTACGGACACGGTCCGGACACAGTCCGCGGCACACCGCGTTCCGGATGTGGAGGAGCCGCCAAAGTGGTGTAGACCTTACGTCGGATCGTACGTACAACCTGGGGTGGATCAAGAACTGTGAAGGGTTTCCTGAGGCCGGCCGCGTCCGGCGCCGCGCTCTGCCTGGCCGTGGCGACGCTGGCGGGCTGTGGAACGCTGTCCGGCCTCACCGGGGACAACGAGGTGACCCTCCGGGTCGTGGCGGCCGACTACGGGGACAATCCGCAGAACTCCTCCGCCGGCTACTGGAAGAACCTCGCCACCTCCTTCGAGAAGGACAACCCCGGCGTCCACGTCGAGGTCAGCGTCTACTCCTGGTCCGAGGTCGACGCCAAGGTCGCCGAGATGGTCAAGGCCGGCAAGGCCCCCGACATCGCCCAGATCGGCGCCTACGCCGACTACGCCGAGGCCGGCAAGCTCTACACCGCCGACGAACTGCTCTCCGTCACCACCGAGGCCGACTTCCTCGCCCCCCTCGCCGACGCGGGCAAGGTCAAGCGGGTCCAGTACGGGATGCCCTTCGTGGCCAGCACCCGGCTGCTCTTCTACAACACCAAGCTGCTCGGCGACGCCGGCATCATCCCCAAGGACGGCAACACCCCCTGGCAGCCCAAGAGCTGGGCCGACATCGAAGCCGCCGCCAAGAAGCTCAAGGCGGCCAACGTCCCCACCCCCTTCGCACTGCCCCTCGGCCGCGAAGAGGCCCAGGCCGAGACCATGATGTGGATGCTCGCGGGCGGCGGCGGCTACACCGACAACGAGGAGGCGTACTCGATCGACTCCCCGGAGAACGTCAAGTCGCTGGAGTTCCTCCGCGACAAGATGGTCGGCCAGCAGCTCACCGGCCCCGTCGAGCCCGGCAAGCTGGACCGCCAGGCCGCCTTCGACGCCTTCACGCGCGGCGAGGTGGGCATGCTCAACGGCCACCCGACGCTGCTCAAGCAGGCCGCCGGCAAGGGCCTGCGGTTCGGCATGGTCGCCATGCCGACCGTCGACGGCACCGACCACTCGGCCATGGGCGTCGCCGACTGGGTGATGGCCTTCAAGAACGGCCACAAGAAGGAGTCCGGGAAGTTCCTGGACCACCTCTTCTCCGCGAAGAACGTGACCACCTTCACCAACCAGTACGACCTCCTGCCGGTCACCACCAGCGGCTACCGGGCCATGGCCAACAGCACCGGCGGCTCGGCGACGCAGCTGAAGACCTTCCTGGCGGCCCTCCCGAACGCCCGCCTCTACCCCGTCGGCAAGAAGTCCTGGGCCGGGGTCAGCGAGGACGTCAAGCAGAACATCGGCAAGGCCGTCCAGCCCGGCGGCCAGCCAGCCAAGGTCCTGGAACAGATCGCCACGTCGGCCCGCAAGGCGGACGGCGAACGCTGACCCCGGCCCGGGGCACGCCCCGGGCGGTGTCGGTGGGCGGCGTTAATCTGGCCGTATGACGGACGGCGGGCAGGCGGGTGACACGGGCGGCGCGGCGGCGGAGACGGCGGAGACCACGGAGACGGCCCCGGGCCGGCTGACCGCCGCCGAAGCCGCCGTACTCGCGTACGAGGGCCGCAGCTGGCCCGGGCCCGGCGCCAAGGAACGGGCGATACGCGAAGGGCTCGGCCTCACCCCGGTCCGCTACTACCAGCTGCTCAACGCACTGATGGACGACCCCCGCGCCCTCGCCCACGCCCCGGGCACCGTCAACCGCCTCCGCCGCATCCGCGAAGCCCAGCGCGCACGGCGCTAGGCCCTGTCGCCGAAGTGGCGCCGGGCGAAACTTTGACGGCAGGGCCTGGAGCCGCCCTGGGGAACCCTGGGCGGCGCCCGCGCCACGCCGGTAGGGTCATCCGTATGGGGAGCCAGCCGCACGACCTGCCGCCGATGCCCGTACCCGCCACCGCAGCCGGACGCGAGGGCCTCGAAGCCCTCCTCCGCGACCCGCGCAGAGCGGTCGTCGCCCTCGACTTCGACGGCACCCTCGCCGAGATCGTCCCCGACCCCGACCAGGCACGCGCCCACCCCGACGCCGTACCGGCCCTCGCCGAGCTCGCCCCCCGCGTCGACGCCGTCGCCGTCGTCACCGGCCGCCCGGCCGGCGTCGCCGTCCGCTACGGAGGCTTCGCCGGAGTCCCCGGGCTGGAGCACCTGGTCGTCCTCGGCCACTACGGCGCCGAACGCTGGGACGCCGTCACCGGCACCGTCCACGCCCCCGCCGAACACCCCGGCGTCGCCGCCGTACGGGCGGAGCTGCCGGGCTTCCTCGACGCCATCGGGGCGTGGCGCGGGACCTGGATCGAGGAGAAGGGCCAGGCACTGGCCGTCCACACCCGCCGCGCCGAAGACCCGACGGCCGCCTTCGAAGCCCTGCGCGAGCCCCTCGCGGAGCTCGCAGCCCGGCACGGACTGATGGTCGAGCCGGGCCGCGCCGTACTGGAACTGCGCCCGCCGGGCATGGACAAGGGCGTCGCCCTGACGGAGTTCCTCACCGAACGCGGAGCCGAGGCCGTCCTGTACGCGGGGGACGACCTGGGCGACCTCGCGGCGTACTCGGCCGTCGAGAAGCGCCGCGCCGACGGCCTCCCGGGCCTCCTGGTGTGCAGCGGCTCGGCGGAAGTCCCCGAACTCGCGGCCCGAGCCGACCTGGTCCTCCCGGGCCCGGCCGCGGTGACGGCGTTCCTGGCCCAGCTGGCGGGGGCGCTCCGGGGGTAGGGGGTACGGGGCTCGCGGCGTGGGCGGGCGCGCTGTACGTGGGCTCGCGGCGCGGGCCCGCTATCTCCCCCTCGACCCCCCGGGGCGGGGCGGTGGTTGCCCACCCGCCCCCTCGTCTGTGGGCCGGGGGGCGGGGGGCGGTAGCCCCTTGGGCCGTGTCAGGGAGGTGCTGGGGGTTTCCCGTCAGTCCCATCGTCGTTCCGTGTCGGGCCGGCCTGTCAAGGGCGCTCCCTTCGGTCGCGTCACTTCGTGATCG